>CAMPJJ010000132.1 GCA_946886855.1 uncultured Roseateles sp.
TCAACCCGACCGGCCGCTTCGTCATCGGCGGCCCGCAGGGCGACTGCGGCCTGACGGGCCGCAAGATCATCGTCGACACCTACGGCGGCGCCTGCCCGCACGGCGGCGGCGCGTTCTCGGGCAAGGATCCGACCAAGGTGGACCGCTCGGCCGCCTACGCGGCCCGCTACGTGGCGAAGAACATCGTCGCCGCCGGACTGGCCAAGCAGTGCCAGATCCAGGTGGCGTACGCGATCGGCGTCGCGCGTCCGATGAACGTCACGGTCTACACCGAAGGCACCGGCGTCCTGCCCGACGAGCAGATCGCCGCGCTGGTCAACGAGCACTTCGACCTGCGACCCAAGGGCATCATCCAGATGCTGGACCTGCTGCGCCCGATCTACGGCAAGACGGCGGCCTACGGCCACTTCGGCCGTGAGGAGCCGGAGTTCAGCTGGGAGCGCACGGACAAGGCGAAGGCGCTGCGCGCAGCGGCCGGGCTGTAATCTCCCTCCCTCCAGACCGGTCATTTGCCGCACGCGCGGCAACTTGATCCCCCGACTCAGGGCCGCCTCGTGCGGCCCTGGTCGTTTGAGGAAGTCGGGCATCGCGGCAGAATGACCGCATGCACGCCATGCCGACCTCGCCGTCCCCGCTGACCATCCTGATCGTCGACGATCAAAGCGCCACGCGCGTGGCGCTGACCGCGGAACTGGATCGCGCGGGGCACCGCGTGCTGGAAGCCGACAGCGCCGAGTGGGCGCTGGAGCTGTTCCGCCGCTACCGGCCCGACCTGGTCCTGCTGGACGTGGAGATGCCGGGCCACGACGGTTACTGGACCTGCCGCGAGATGCGCGCCGCCGAGCCCGGCGGCTGGACGCCGATCATCTTCCTGTCCCAGTTCAACCAGGACGAGGACGTGTGGAAGGGCATCGAGTCCGGCGGCGACGACTACCTCGTGAAGCCGGCCTCCGCGATGATCCTGCACGCCAAGCTGCGCGCGATGCAGCGCCTGGCGCAGATGCGCGCGCGGCTGGTGCAGATGTCGGAGGAACTGCGCGCCGCCAACGCGCAGCTGGAGGAGCTCTCCAGCGTCGACGCCATGACCGGCCTGATGAACCGGCGCGCGCTGGACGCGCGGCTGCAGCAGGAGCTGGACCTGGCCCGCCGCGACGGCAAGCCGCTGACGCTGATGCTGTGCGACGTCGACCACTTCAAGCGCTACAACGACGCGGCCGGCCACGTCGCCGGCGACGCCTGCCTGCGCCGCATCGGCCAGCTGCTGAAGGAGACCTGCCGTCGCCCGAGCGACTGCGCCGGCCGCTACGGCGGCGAGGAATTCGCGCTCGTGCTGCCCAACACGCCGCGCTCCGGCGCGATGACCTACGCCCGCGCCCTGATGCGCACCGTGGAACTGGCCGCGATCCCGCATCCGGATTCGCCGACCGGCGCCACGATCACGCTCTCGGGCGGGATCACGACCTGCCTGCCCGACGAGAGCACCAGCGCCGAAGGCCTGATCATCCGGGCCGACGACGCGCTCTACAACGCCAAGTCCACCGGCCGCAACCGCTTCTTCAGCTACGAGATGCAGATGGACACGGCGGAACAGCGCCGGCAGGCCGCCGCGTCTGCCGCGGCCGCGCCGGCTGCCGCGGTGCCGCCGGCACCCGGCGTGCCGCCCTCGTCCCCGACTTGAGGCATACCCGAACTGCCCTCGGCGGGACCGGCCCCGCATAATCGGCTCCGGCACATCTGGTTGCCGCCGTCGACGATGCCCGGCCATGGACGCTTCCGCCTCGCTGCCGCCTGCCTCGCTCCCGCCGCTGCGCATCCTGGTCGTGGATGACCAGGCCAGCACGCGCGGTGTCCTGTGCAGCCAGTTGCAGGCGATCGGACATCACACGCTGGAGGCGGACGGCGGCGACAGCGCCCTGGCCCGCTTCGACGGCGACCATCCCGACCTGGTGCTGCTCGACGTCGAGATGCCCGACCACGACGGCTACTGGGTCGCCAGCCAGATGCGGGCGCACGAGAACGGCGGCTGGACGCCGATCATCTTCCTCTCCAGCCGCGACCGCGACCAGGACCTCTGGCTGGGCATCGAGTCCGGCGGCGACGACTACCTGGTCAAGCCCGTCTCCAACACCGTGCTGCAGGCCAAGCTGCGCGCGATGCAGCGCCTGCGGCGGATGCAGACGCGGCTGCAGGAGGTCTCCGACGACCTGCGGCACAGCAACGAGCGGCTGGAGAAGCTCTCCGGCGAGGACGCGCTGACGCGCCTGCTGAACCGCCGCGCCTTCGACGCCCGGCTCGCCCAGGAGATCGCCTGCGCGCGCCGCGACCAGACGCCGCTGACCCTGGTGCTGTGCGACATCGACCACTTCAAGCGCTACAACGACAACTTCGGTCACCTGGCCGGCGACGCCTGCCTGCAGCGTGTCGCGCTGCTGCTGCAGGAGACCTGCCGACGCCCGCGCGACTGCGCGGCCCGCTACGGCGGCGAGGAGTTCGCGCTGATCCTGCCGGGCACGCCGCGCTCCGGCGCGATGACCTTCGCCCGGGCGGTGATGCGCACACTGCGCAACTGCAACATGCGCCATCCGGACTCGGTCGAATCCCACGTCACGCTGTCCGGCGGCATCACCACCTGCGTGCCCGATGCGGAGACCTCCGTCGAAGGCCTGCTGCGGCGCGCCGACGACGCCCTCTACACGGCGAAGTCGCGCGGGCGCAACCGCTTCTTCAGCTTCGAGATGCAGATGGACACCGTCGAGCAGGCGCCGAGCGGCTTCGCGCCGCTGTGATCTTCCTGCGCCCTCTCCCGCTGGCGGGTGAGGGTGGGGGGAGGGCCAGCGGCCTGGGCCGTCCACCCGCCTTGGCAGGCTCTGCTGACAGACCTGGTGCTGGGCGGGAGTACCGTCACGACTTTCGATGACCCCTGCTTCCGAATGCCCGTGATCGACCATGACGCGCTGCGGCGTCACGCCATCGCCCGCACCTTCTTCAAGCCGACGACGCTGCTGCGCGCGATCCAGCGCCTGGGCTTCGTGCAGGCCGATCCGATCCGCGCGCCGGCGCGGGCGCAGGACCTCATCCTGATGCACCGGGTCAAGGACTACCGCGCCGGCCAGCTCGAAGCCCGCTACGCGACGCTGGCGGTGGAGGAGGACGCCCTCGTCAACTACGGCTTCCTGCCGCGCGAGACGCTGGCCCTGCTGCATCCCCGCGTGGCGAAGCGCGCGTGGGACGACGCGATGAATGCCCGCGCGGCCGAGGTGCTCGCGTTCATCCGCGCGCGCGGCCGCACCCATCCGCAGCACGTGCAGCAGGCCTTCAGCCATGGACGCGTCGCGGGCTACTGGGGCGGCGAACTCAACGCGAGCACCCACCTGCTCGACGGCATGCACTATCGCGGCCTGCTGCGCGTGGCGCGACGCGACGCCGGCACGCGGGTGTACGAAGCGATCGAGCACCTGCCCCAGGACGACAGCCCCGAGGCCCGCCACGCGCGGGCCGCCGCGCTGCTCGACAAGATCGTGGCGCTGTATGCGCCGTTGCCATCGGCCAGCCTCGGCTACCTCACCTCGCTGCTGGGCTACGGCGCGCCGCACCTGCGCGTCGAGGCACGCCACGTCCTGAAGGAAGCGAAGACCCGCTGGGGCCATGCGAAGGTCGACGGCGAGTTCTGGTACTGGCCGGCCGACGAGCGCCCCGCGTCGCGCGCCCACCAGGTCGAGGCGGAACGGCTGCGCTTCCTCGCCCCGTTCGATCCGCTGGTGTGGGACCGCCGCCGCTTCGAGCGGCTGTGGGGCTGGGCCTACCGCTTCGAGGCCTACACGCCGCCGGCGAAGCGGACGATGGGCCACTACGCGCTGCCGATGCTCTGGGGCGACCGGATGATCGGCTGGGCCAACCTGAAGGTCGAGGGCGGGACGCTGGTCCCGGACCTCGGCTTCATCGACAAGCGGCCGCGTGACGCGGCCTTCCGCGCCGCGCTCGACCAGGCGTACCACGAGACGGCCGTGTTCCTCGGACTCGAGGAATGAATAAGGACGTCACGCGTTCACGAGCGCCATCGACACCTCCGGGTAACGGTCCCCGGCGACCGGGAACTCGTCGAGCAGGTCCCGCAGGTCCTCGCGCAGCACGTCGTTGAGCCGCAGGCGCGCGGCCATCGCGTTCTCCTCCAGCCGCGCGATCGACCGGGTGCCGGGAATCGGCACGACGTCCGGCCCGCGGTCCAGCAGCCAGGCGAGCGCCAGCTGCGCCGGCGCCAGGCCGTGGTCGCGGGCCAGCGCGACGATCGCGTCGGCCAGCGCGAGGTTCTGCGCCAGGTGGCCCTCCTGGAAGCGCGGATTGACGCGCCGCCAGTCGTTGGCCGCCAGCTGATCGGCGCTGCGGATCGCGCCGGTCAGGAAGCCGCGTCCCAGCGGGCTGTACGGCACCAGGGCGATGCCGAGCTCGCGGCAGGTCGGCAGCACCTCGGCCTCGACGTCCCGGGTCCACAGCGAGTACTCGGACTGCACCGCCGCGATCGGATGCACCTTGTGGGCGCGGCGGATGGTCTCGGCCGACGCCTCGGACAGGCCGATGTGGCGCACCTTGCCGGCGCGCACCAGCGCGGACATGGCGCCGACCGTCTCCTCGATCGGCACGGACTTGTCGACGCGGTGCAGGTAGTACAGGTCGATGTGGTTGACGCCGAGGCGGCGCAGGCTGCCGTCGCAGGACGCGTGGACGTTCAACGGCCGGCCGTTGACGCCGGCGGAGAGCCCGTCGGCATTGCGGACGATGCCGAACTTGGTGGCGAGCACCACCTCGCGGCGACGGTTGGCGAGCAGCCCGGACAACAGCCGCTCGTTGGCGCCGTTGCCGTAGATGTCGGACGTGTCGAGGAAATTCATCCCCAGGTCCAGCGCGCGGTGCAGGACGGCCATCGACGTGGCCTCGTCGGCGGGCCCGTAGAAATCGGACATCCCCATGCAGCCGAGGCCGAGCGCGGAGACCTCCGGTCCATGCGCGCCGAGCCGGCGACGCGGCAGCTGGGGCAGGTTGTTGAGCGGTTCCCTGGACATGAGGGTCATGGCGGCACTCCTTCAAAAGCGGTGGGAGCGCGACGACCCGGACGGCCGCCGCGATGAGGGAGAGCTTAGAAATCCGGCCCCCTCCGGAACCAGCGCAATGCTCGTCCGTCCTTGCCCAATCCTCCGGAACCCGGTCCGCCGCGCACGCGGGCGCTGGCGGCGCGCGCGAGGGACTTGCACAATCCGACGCATGGTCGCCCCCACTCCGATTCCCCTCGCCGACGGCTTCCCCGACGCGCTGCAGGCCCTGCGCGCGCAGATGGTGGATCTGACGCTCCGGCACATCGACGGCGAAGGCTCCCGCCCGACCGCCATCCCCTGCCTGCACCTGATCAAGGCCAGCTGCAGCATGCCCAAGACCGCGCCGGCCTTCTACGAACCCGGCCTGGCCATCGTGCTGCAGGGGCGCAAGAAGGTGGAGCTCGGCACCGAGACGCTGTACTACGACCCGCTGCACTTCCTGCTGGTGTCGATGCCGATGCTGCCCAAGGGCGGCGTCATCGAGGCGACGCCGGACAAGCCCTACCTGTGCGTGCGCATCGACTGCTCGACGGCGACGCTGGCGGAGCTGATGCTCGAGGTCGGCCCGGCGAGTACCGACGCGTCGCCGTCGGCGCAGTCGGGGCTGAACGTCGCGCCGGTGTCGGAGTCGCTGCTGAGCGCCGCGCTGCGCCTGATGCAGCTGCTGGACAACCCGTCGGACCAGCGCGTCATGGCACCGCTGCTGCAGCGGGAGATCTTCTATCGCGTGCTCACGGGACCGCTCGGTCCGCGGCTGCGCGCGCTGGCGCAGCAGGACAGCGCGACACGCCGCCTGTCGCGCGCGATCGACGAGCTGAACCGCCGCTTCAGCGAAGCCATCAGCATCGACGAGCTGGCAGCGGTCGCGCACATGAGCGCCTCGACGCTGCATCAGCGCTTCAAGCAGCTGACGAGCATGTCGCCGATGCAGTACCAGAAGCAGCTGCGGCTGCAGCACGCGCGCCGGCTGATGCTGGGCGAAGGGCTGGACGCGGCCGCCGCGGCGCACCAGGTCGGGTATGAAAGCGCCTCGCAGTTCAGCCGCGAGTACCGCCGCCTCTTCGGCACACCGCCGCGCGCCGACATCGAGCAGCTGCTGCGCGCGGGATGAGGCCCCGGCGCGGCATGCCGGCATCGCGATTCACGGCCTGGGCGCCGCCGCGGCCCTCATCTGCTGAAGCAGTTCCCCGCCATCGCGGGCGCGTCCTTGAGGCGATCGTCGGTCGGGTTGAGCGCGGCGACGCGGTTCTCATACACCCGCGTGCACTTGCTCCCTTGCCGGATCACCTTGGAGCCCGAGCCGCTCGTCGACACGGCGGATACGATCGGCAGCGTGCCGGCGGCGTCCGCGATCGCGGACTCGACGGTGCGCGGCACGCTGTGACTGCGCTCGTCGTTGCGGATCAGGTCGGCCATGCGCAGGCGCGGATCGGACGCGGCGCCGGACTTCGGCAGCGCGAGATTGAGCGTCGTGCGCCCGTTGCCGAGCGGCGCTGAGGCGCTCGAGGCTGGCGTGGCCGGCAGGGCCGGCGCCGCGACGGTCTGGATCGATGTCGACGGCGGCATGGCGCTGAGGATCACCTCCGGCGGCGCCACGAAGATCGGCGCGGGCCGGTCGTCCCGACGCTGGAACGGCGTCCAGGGCGCCGGCCGGTCCACGACGGTCGATCGATCTGCGATCTCTGTCGCGGGCGCGGTCACCATGGCGATCTCGATCGAGCGCGGCGGGGTCCGGACAGCCAGGAACGCCTTCCCATGCCCGAGCCAGAGCAGCACGACGGCCGTCCCCTGCACGAGCAGCGCCGCCATCCCGGCGATCCTGCGGCGGCCCCTGCCGGCCGGCTCCCACTGCGTCACCGTCATGACGGCGTACCGCGTCCTGCCATCGCGCCCTCCCCGGCGGACTTGTCCCGGGGCGGGATGGTAGCCGCGACCCGGCCCCGACCTCCCCGCACCCCGGGTGATCGCGACACGTGCGCGAATCCGGCGCTTGGGCTACAATCGCCGCTTGACTCGCACAAGACCACCCTCTTCAGGTCTTCTTCTGCAGCCCCTCCGGTCCCTCCCAAGGACCCTTCTGCGAGCGGCTCGCACCAGCATCACCCCCCGGTTCGTGCGCTTGAGCGTTTCTGGTTTCAGCTTGTCTGTTCGCCCTTCGGCCGACCGACCTCTGGAACCACTTTCCGTGCCCCTTCTGTTCGTATCATCGGATCGAAGTGACACACCTTCACATACCGCGCCAAGACGGTTGCTTATTGCGATTGCCTGTCAAGGCGCACACCTCAAAATAATGATGCATAACAAACGCATTGAGGTGGGGCGATTCCTTGTCTCACCGATGACCAAACCCCATGCCGACGGCGGATTCGCCGCGGCTGTCTCGATCCAGTCGGGACGCGGCATGGCCAGCATTGATCGCGTCATGCGATTCGTGCCGACCTTCGAGACCCGCCGCGCCGCATTGCGCTACGCGGAGACCGAAGGCACCGCCTGGGCGCGCAGCAACTGAGCCGCGCGCCGCTGATTTCCGAGGCGAGGGCCTGCGGCAGACCGCGGCTGGCGCCCTTTTCATCTTCAAGCATGGAGCAAGCCGTATGGCCAAGGAAGAACTGATTGAAATGCAGGGTGTCGTCAACGAAATCCTGCCGGACTCGCGCTTCCGCGTGACGCTGGAAAACGGCCATCAGGTCATCGCCTACACGGGCGGCAAGATGCGCAAGCATCACATCCGCATCCTGGCCGGCGATGCCGTCTCGCTGGAAATGTCGCCGTACGACCTGACCAAGGGCCGGATCACCTTCCGTCACCTGCAGCGTTCGAACCACTCGGGCCCGCCGCCGGTCCGTCGCTGACGCCTGACCGCGGGAGGGTCCGCCCCCCCGCGGGAGCGTCGCCAGACTTGTTCGACGCTTCGGTGACGCATGACCGGCGCATGACAGTCGCATCACCGACGCATGACCGACGCATGACCGACGTCCCGTCCACCACCACCGCCGTCCCCGCCTCCCTCGAGGCGGTCGACGATCCGATGCCCGTGCCGCCGCCGCAGCCGGACATCGATGCGTGCTGCGGCAACGGCTGCGATCCGTGCATCTTCGATCTGCACGATCTGTCGATGGACACCTACCGACAGGCCCTGCGGGCCTGGAAGTCGCGTCATCCGGACGCCGTCTGACGACGACGCTCCGAACCTACCCGAAGGGCCGCTGACGCGGCCCTTTCCTTTTGGGGAACGGTCCACCGTCATAGGCGGCTTTCGTTTCGTGACGTTTTGGGGGACATCCCCTGATTCAGAACGCCCCACCCCGGCCGACATCCATGACAGGCGCCGCGCTTGCCGCAGCGGCGCGGTGCTCCCGCCCTCCGGAGGTCTCGATGTTCATGACCGGCCCGACCCGCTTCCATGTCGCGCATTCCGACGCGCAGGCCAATCTGCGCTTCGCGCTGGCGCGATTGAGCACGGATTGGCGCAGCCTTGACCCGTTCGGGCTGGAGATCCTGCTGCGCCACCTGCTGATGGCGGAACACCGCTGCATGCCGCATCCCAGCGTGCTGCGCGAGCGTCCGACCAACCGCTGGCTGCTGCCGCGGCTGCGCCGCCGGCGCATCGAGGTCGCGGAGCGGCTGGTCGCCGTCGGTGGCCGGGTCAGCCATGCGGCGCTGGCCCGCGTGCTGCCGCGCGGGCATGACTGGCCGGGCCTCTCGGCCCTGGTCGGCCGCCACGCCTGGGATCCGGTCGAGGGACGCCAGCCGCGCCCCCACCGCCCCGTCGTCGACGAACCGGCCTACCCGCGCGCCAGCAAGAACGCCCGCGCCACTTCGGCGAAACCGTCGCCCCGCTCCGTCGCGGTGACATAGGCGGGCGGGTGGTCCAGCATCGGCAGGAAACGCGCGATGTTGGCCACGCCCACGGTCAGCGGCAGGCGTTCGAACATCAGTTGATCGTTCGTCGAATCGCCGACATACACCCACTCGCCGGGATGGAAGTCCAGGCCCGTCAGCCGCTTCACGGCCCAGTGCGCCGCGGTCCACTTGCTGTGGTCGCCGATCCAGCCGTTGACGTGGATGGAACTCACCGTCGCCACCAGCCCGTGCGCGCGCATGCGGTCGCAGACGGCGGCGATCGCGTCGTCGTCGAGCGTCGTGAACTCGCTGTGATCGATGGCGATGTCGGTCAGGCGGCCGGCACTGTCGCGCGCGAGCACCGCTCCCGGAACGGTCGCCACGATGTCCCGCGCGCAGGCCTGCAGCCGCGCGAAGTTCGCCAGACGCGTGGCGTCGTCCTGGGCGAATGCCGTGGCGAGCGCCTCCCCCTCCCGGTGGAGGAGCACCCCGCCGTTCTCCGCGACGATCCCCCGGACGGGCCAGGTCATCGCAAAGGCTTCGCTCCAGCCGGCGGGCCGCCCCGTGATCGCGATGACCGGCACCCCGGCCGTGTGCAGCCGGTGCAGCGCCGCCAGTGCCGCCGGCGCGACGGCGCCGTCCGCCGTCAGGGTGTCGTCGATGTCCGTCAACACGCCGCGCAGGGGCAGCCAGGCCGCGCGGGGACAGTCGCTGAGCGGGGGGATCGTTCGCATGGGAGGCGATTGTTGACTACAATCGCGCCCTGTTCCGAGGAGCGTTGCGACCTCCCATCCCATTGAGGCCAGGCTCGGAACCGCCGCGCGGCGACACGCCCGCGGCAATGGCAACCGCGCTCACCCGTCGACCCTTCGCAGGCCGGGTGAGGACCGAGCGGCAGTTGCCCTCCCCGCTTCTCCCCCTGTCCTGATCGTTGGCGTCGACGGCCCTTCCTCGCAGGAGTCCGCATGAACGCCCAATTGAAGCCGCTGGCCCAAGACCAGTACCTGATCAAAGACCTGTCGCTGGCCGACTGGGGCCGCAAGGAGATCAAGATCGCCGAGAGCGAGATGCCCGCGCTGATGGCCATCCGCGAGGAATACGCCGCCGCGCAGCCGCTCAAGGGCGCGCGCATCACCGGCTCGCTGCACATGACGATCCAGACCGCCGTGCTGGTCGAGACGCTGCAGGCGCTGGGCGCCGAAGTGCGCTGGGCCTCGTGCAACATCTTCTCGACGCAGGACCACGCCGCCGCCGCGCTGGTCGCCGCCGGCACCCCCGTCTTCGCCTACAAGGGCGAGACGCTGGAGGACTACTGGGACTACACCCACCGCATCTTCGACTTCGGCGCCAAGGGCACGCCGGGCGAAGGCCCGAACATGATCCTGGACGACGGCGGTGACGCGACGCTGCTGATGCACCTGGGCCAGAAGGCCGAGAAGGACCTGTCCGTGCTGGCCAATCCGGGCAGCGAGGAAGAGCGCATCCTGTTCGCCGCGATCAGGAAGAAGGTCGCCGAGGACGGCACCTGGTACACCCGCAAGAGCGCCGAGATCATCGGCGTCACGGAAGAGACGACGACGGGCGTGCACCGCCTGAAGGAAATGTCGGCCAAGGGCACGCTGCTGTTCCGCGCGATCAACGTCAACGACTCGGTCACCAAGAGCAAGTTCGACAACCTGTACGGCTGCCGCGAGTCCCTGGTGGACGGCATCAAGCGCGCCACCGACGTGATGATCGCCGGCAAGATCGCCGTGATCGCCGGTTATGGCGACGTGGGCAAGGGCTCGGCGCAGGCCATGCGCGCGCTGTCGGCCCAGGTCTGGGTGACCGAGATCGACCCGATCTGCGCGCTGCAGGCCGCGATGGAAGGCTTCCGCGTCGTGACCATGGAATACGCCGCCGACAAGGCCGACATCTTCGTCACCACGACCGGCAACAAGGGCGTGATCCGCCATGAGCACATGGCCGCGATGAAGCACAACGCCATCGTCTGCAACATCGGCCACTTCGACAACGAGATCGACATCGCCTCGATCGAGCAGTACGAGTGGGAAGAGATCAAGCCGCAGGTGGACCACGTGATCTTCCCCGACGGCAAGCGGATCATCCTGCTGGCCAAGGGCCGCCTGGTGAACCTGGGCTGCGGCACGGGCCACCCGAGCTACGTGATGTCGTCGAGCTTCGCCAACCAGACGATCGCCCAGATCGAGCTGTTCGCGCACAAGGACGCCTACGCCGTCGGCCAGGTCTACGTGCTGCCCAAGCACCTGGACGAGCACGTCGCCCGCCTGCAGCTGAAGACGCTGAATGCGCAGCTCAGCGAGCTGACGGACGAGCAGGCCGCCTACATCGGCGTGTCGAAGTCGGGCCCGTACAAGCCCGATACCTATCGCTATTGATCCACCGACCCCAGCCTGACCCGAGACCCGACCCATGCGTGCTGACCAGCTGCTTCTCTCCCTTGGCCTGGCGCCCACGCGCTCGGCCGCCCAGCGGCTGATCGACGCGCGTGCGGTCGAGTGGGAAGGCCCCAAGGGCTGGACCGTCGTGCGCAAGTGCGGCGAGGACCTGCCCGACACCACCCCGCTGCGCGTGACGGACGACGCCGAGCTGCGTTATGTCTCGCGCGGCGGGCTCAAGCTCGAAGGCGCGCTGGCCAAGGTCGGCGTGTCGGTGGCCGGCCTCTCGGCGCTGGACATGGGCCAGAGCGCGGGCGGCTTCACCGATGTGCTGCTCAAGGCGGGCGCGGCGCACGTGACCGGCATCGATGTCGGTCACAGCCAGCTGCACGAGACCTTGAAGGCGGACCCGCGCGTGACCGCCCATGAAGGCATGCACGTGAAGGACTACGTGCCGGCCGAGCCCTTCGACCTGGTCGTGGGCGACCTGAGCTTCATCTCGATGATCGGCACGCTCAAGCACGTGGTCGGCTGGCTCAAGCCGCAAGGCCAGGCGCTGCTGCTGATCAAGCCGCAGTACGAGCTGGGTCCGAAGGCCTTGAACAAGAACGGCATCGTCAAGGACAAGGCGCAATACGCCGTGCTCAAGGAACAGGCCGTGGCGGCCGCCGAGAAGCGCGACCTCGTCGTCCGGGGCTGGTTCGAAAGCCCGGTCACCGGCGGCGACGGCAACACCGAATTCTTCATCTGGGTCCAGAAACCATGACGACGCCCGTCAGCATCGAATTCTTCCCGCCCAACACGCCCGTCGGCACCGAGAAGCTGAAGACCGTCGTGCAGGAGCTGCGCGCGGTGAATCCGCAGTACTTCAGCGTCACCTACGGCGCGGGCGGGTCGACGCGCGAGAAGACGCTGTCGACCGTCGCGGACATCGCGTCGCAGGGCTTCGACGCGGCCCCGCACCTGTCCTGCGTGGGCTCGACGCGCGAGAACATCGCCGAGATCCTGGCCACCTACCGCGCCCAGAACATCCGGCGCGTCGTCGCGCTGCGCGGCGACCTGCCCAGCGGCACGGCGACGGCGGGCGAGTTCCGCTACGCGGCCGAGCTGGTGCGCTTCATCCGTGAGACACAAGGCGCGGACTGGGACATCGAGGTCGCCGCCTATCCCGAGTACCACCCGCAGCAGCGCTACGCCGCCCGCGACCTGCAGTTCTTCGCGGACAAGGTGCGCGCCGGCGCCAGCGGCGCGATCACGCAGTTCTTCTACAACCCCGACGCCTACTTCCATTTCGTCGATGCGACGCGGGCGATCGGCGTGGACGTGCCCATCGTGCCGGGCATCATGCCGATCAACAACTTCGCGCGGATCGCGCAGTTCGCGCAGCGCGACGGCATCGAGATCCCGCGCTGGGTCGCGCTGAAGATGGAGGGCTACATGGACGACGCCGCGTCGGTGCGCGCCTTCGGCCTGGACGTCGTCACGCGGCTGTGCGAACGGCTGATCGCCGGCGGCGTGCCGGCGCTGCATTTCTATTCGCTCAACCAGAGCGCGCTCACGCTGGCGTTGTGTGAACGCCTCGGTCTCGCAGCGAAAGCTTGATAAGGCGCAAGCGCTGCGCGCCCTTGCAGGGAACCGCTCCGGTTCGCCGCCGTTCCTTGTGAACGGTCAAGGTGCTCGCGCAGCGGTCCGCGTTCAATCCGGGTCATCCCATTGACCAGGAG
>CAMPJJ010000133.1 GCA_946886855.1 uncultured Roseateles sp.
TCGCCTGAGTCGAGACGGATGCGGATGGTGACCACCTCGAAGCGGACGCCGTCCCAGGTCCAACGCTGCCCGCGCCGACAGCCCTCCCCGCCCGGCACGGCACCGAGCCGCCGCTCCACCGGCATCGCCGCGAGCAGGCTCACCGCGCCCCCCAGGTGATCCTGGTCCGCGTGGCTGATCATCAGCAGGTCCAGGCGCCGCTCGCCCAGGCCGCGCAACAGCGGCAGCAGCACGCGCTGCCCCGCATCGGCGCCCGGGCCCCACGACGGGCCGGCATCGAACACCATCGTGTGGCCCTGCGTGCGCAGGATCGTGGCGCCGCCCTGGCCCACGTCGGGCAGCAAGAGTTCCAGATGACCTGGCGCGGGGCGCTCGATCACCGGCCAGAACATCGGCAGACACAGCGCGAGCCCGCCAAGCCGCAAGCGCCACGGCCACGGCATCGCGAGCGCGGCACCGCCGACCAGTCCGAGCGCCTGGGCCCAGGCTGTCGGCCACGGCAGATGCCAGACCGCCAGCGGCAGGACGCGCAGCGCCTCCAGCATCGTGTTCATCAACGCGACGCACCACGCGCCCAGCGTCCACAACGGCGGGCACAGGGCGCCGAGCATCGCCAGCGGCGTGATCACGTAGGAGACCAGCGGAATGGCGAAGGCGTTCGCGATCAGGCCGACGATGGACAGCTGCTGGAACAACAGCAGCGTCAGCGGCGCGAGTCCGAGCGTCACCACCCACTGCGTGTGCCAGGCGTTGCGCAGCGCGCCGCGCCAGCCGGGATCGGCGCGATGGTCCGCGGCCATCAGCAGGGCGACGGCGCAGAACGACAACCAGAAGCCGGCCTGCGTCAGCGCCCAGGGATCCGCGGCGCACACGCCGGCGGCGGCGGCGCACAGGCTCATCGGCCACGGCCAGCGCGCCCCGGCCTGGCGCAGCAGCGCCAGGATGGCCAGCAGCCCCACCGTGCGCTGCGACGGCACGCCCCAACCGGAGAACAGGGCGTAGAGCCCCGCCGCGACGACGCCGATCCACATCGCCGCGCGCGGCGCGGGCAGCCACAGGCACAGGCGCGCGCTGCGCCGCCAGGCCCAGCCGGCGGCGGCGCCGGCCAGCCACGCGAACATCGTCACGTGCAGGCCGCTCACGCTCAGCAAGTGCGACACGCCGGCATCGCGGTACAGCCCCCAGTCGGCGGCATTCACCGCCCCTTGATCGCCGAGGCTCAACGCGGCGAGCACGCCGGCGCCGCGACGATCGCTGCGCTCGCTCAATTGGCGGTCGATGGCGTCGCGCATCGTCTGCCGCAGGCCGTCGACGCTGAAGCCGCTGGCCGCCAGCCGCTCCTGTCCCTGGATCCGGCAACTGCCGGCGGCCGGCAGGTCCTGGTCGAGCATCCACAGCGCCTGGTCGAAGCCGTGCGGATTCATGAGCCCGTGCGGGCGGCGGAGCTTGACGTCGAGGCGCCACCGCTCGCCGGCGCGCGGCGGAAGCGGCATCTGATAGCAGGACAACAGCACGCGCGGCGGCGCGCCATCGCCGACGGCGTCCGGCTCCACGTCCAGCACGAAGCGCCAGCCCTCGACGCCGCCGATGCCGGCGCTGCGTTGCGGCAGGCTGCCGATGCGGCCGGTGAGCGTCATCACCTGGCCCTCGCGATCGACGGCGGGCAGCTCGGCCATGCGCGCGCCAGCACGCGACGCGGTGAGCCCGGATCCTGCGATCGCCGCGAGCATCGACCAGGCGAGCCAATGGGTCGTCCACCGGGTCGGCCATCGGTGCCCAGACGCGTCGGGCGCGACAGGCGCCATGCCGGCGGTCTGCGCCTGTCGACGGCATCGGGCCAGGCGTGCGAGCGGCAACACCCTCGTGAACGCCAGCGTCAAGACCAAGGTCATGGCGATCGCGGTCCAGGCCCGCCAGGCGGCGGGACCGGGCAGTACCGGCAGGACATGGACCAGCCCCATGCCGAGCAGGGCCGCGAGCGGGACCAGTGTCCAGCGCCATGCCGGGGTGTAGGATTCCCGGCGTTTTTTTCCACTTCCGCGCAGATCCTCATGAGCACTTCCGTCTACGACCGCCTGACCGAACTCGGCATCGAACTTCCGCCGGTGGCGGTGCCCGCCGCGGCCTACGTGCCGTTCGTCCGCACCGGCCATCTCGTGTTCCTGTCCGGTCATATCGCGAAGAAGGACGGCAAGCCCTGGGTGGGCCAGCTGGGCAAGGACACCGACACGGCGACCGGCCAGCAGGCCGCGCGCGCCATCGCCATCGACCTGCTGGGCACGCTGCACGCGGCGGTCGGCGACCTGAACAAGGTCAAGCGCGTCGTGAAGCTGATGAGCCTGGTCAACAGCACCGGCGACTTCACCGAGCAGCACCTGGTGACCAACGGCGCTTCCGAGCTGATCGGCCAGGTCTTCGGTCCCGAGAAGGGCGCGCATGCGCGCAGCGCTTTCGGCGTGGCGCAGATCCCCATGGGCGCCTGCGTCGAGATCGAGCTGATCGCCGAGATCGCCGACTGATGCGCGCCCTGACCGCCTCGCGCGTGCTGGCCTTCAGCGCGCTGGTCTCGCTCGCCGCCGTGGCGGCGGCGCTGGTGGCGCAGTACCAGTTCGGCGTCAAGCCGTGCCCCTGGTGCGTGATGCAGCGAGGCATCTTCCTGCTGATCGCCGCGGTCAGCGCCCTGGGTTGGGTGCTGCAGCGCGTCGGGTTCGTCCGCGTGCTGGCGCTGCTGCTGTCGGGCGCGCTGGGCGTGGCGGGCCTGTTCGCCGCGGGTTACCAGCACGAGGTCGCCTCCAAGCTGGCCAGCTGCGACATGACCCTCGCGGACCGCGTGCTGACGATGTTCAAGCTGGAAGATCGGATCCCGAGCATCTTCATGGTCACGGCCAATTGCAGCGAAGCGTCCGCGTACACGCTGCTCGGTCTGCCTTATGAGATCTGGAGCGGCGCCCTGTTCACCCTGATCGCGCTGCTGTGTCTGCTGACGCTCAAGCGCGGAGCGGTGCATCGTCGGTGAGACGCACGCCGATGTCTTTGAGATCGATCAACCTGTCGGGAGTTCCCCCATGAAGCGAGTCACTGGCATCGGCGGCATCTTCTTCAACGCCAAGGACCCGGCGGTCCTGCGCGACTGGTACCGGACGCACCTCGGCGTCGACGTCCAGGCGTGGGGCGGCGCGGCGTTCGCCTGGACCGACGACGCGGGCCAGCCCACGGGCGGCTCGACGATCTGGTCCATTGGCGCGGCCGAGGGCGGCGACGGCTTCGGGCCGAACAAGGCGCCCTTCATGATCAACTACCGCGTGGCGGATCTCGCGTCGCTGCTGAAGGCGCTGCGCGACGAGGGCTGCAACGTGCTCGAGAAGAGCGACGATTCGGAATACGGCAAGTTCGGCTGGGTCATCGACCCGGAAGGCAACAAGGTCGAGCTGTGGGAGCCGCCGGCGGGGCAGTGAGAGCGGCCGGCTTTGCCGGCCGGTCACCGCCTCGTCACACCCTCCCGGCAGCATCGCGGGCTTCGCTCTTTCTCGATCTCGCCGGGAGACCCGCATGGACCGCCGCCGCTTCCTCCACGCCAGCACGCTTCTCGGAGGTGCCTCGCTGCTGACCTTGCCCGCCGGGCGGGCGCACGCGCAGGCCCCTGCCGTCATCACGCGCGACGCGATGCGCCCGCAGATGCCGCACGGCATCCAGTCCGGCGATCCGATCGCCGACGGCGCCATCGTGTGGACCCGCGGCGACCGGCCGAGCCGCCTCTGGCTCGAGTGGTCCACCACCGCCAGCTTCGCCAACCTGCAGCGCGTGCGCGGGCCGCATCTGCTCGAGGACTCCGACTTCACCGGCCGCGTCGACCTGCGCGGCCTGCCCGCCGGCCAGGAGATCTTCTATCGCGTCGTCCTGCAGGACCTGCACAACGAGCGCGTCCTGTCCGAGCCCGTCGCCGGCCATCTGCGCCTGCCGGCCGCCTCCGGCGCGAAGGGCCTGCGCGACGTCCGCTTCGCCTGGAGCGGCGACACCTGCGGCCAGGGCTGGGGGATCAACGAGTCGTGGGGCGGCATGAAGATCTATGAGCAGATCCGCCGCATCGATCCCGACTTCTTCCTGCACAGCGGCGACACCATCTACGCCGACAGCCCCATCCCCGCCGAGATCAAGCTCCCCGACGGCTCGCTCTGGCGCAACCTCGTCACCGAGCAGACCAGCAAGGTCGCCGAGACCCTCGACGAGTACCGCGGCCGCTACCGCTACAACCTGATGGACGCCAACGTCCGCCGCATGTCCGCCGACGTGCCGCAGATCTGGCAGTGGGACGACCACGAGGTCACCAACAACTACTCCGACAGCAAGGACCTCTCCGGCGACGCGCGCTACACCGAGAAGAACATCCCGCTGCTCGTCGCCCGCGCCACCAAGGCCTTCCAGGAGTACGCGCCGATGCGCCGCTTCGGCGACGCCGAGAGCGAACGCATCTACCGCCACCTGCCGCAGGGACCGCTGCTGGACGTCTTCGTCGTCGACATGCGCAGCTACCGCGGCGCCAACAGCGCCAACCTCCAGACCGAGGAGAACGCCGGCAGCGCCTTCATGGGCCGGCCGCAGATCGCTTGGTTGCTTGAAGGGCTGAAGCGCTCCAAGGCGGTCTGGAAGGTCATCGCCGCGGACATGCCGATCGGCCTGCACGTCAACGACGGCAAGGACGCCGAGGGCCGCGACAAGTGGGAGGCCATCGCCAATGGCGACGACGGCGCGCCGCGTGGCCGGGAACTGGAGATCGCGCGCCTGCTCAGCGAGATCAAGCGGCATCAGCTGCACAACATCGTCTGGCTCACCGCCGACGTGCACTACACCGCCGCACATTTCTTCGATCCCGCCAAGGCGAAGCACACCGACTTCCTGCCCTTCTGGGAGTTCGTCTCCGGCCCGCTGCATGCGGGCGGCTTCGGGCCCAACAAGGCCGACGCCACCTTCGGCATGCAGGTCGCGTATCAGAAGGGGCCGGGCATTGCCAACGCCGCGCCGGCGCCCGACACGCAGTTCTTCGGCCAGGTCGACATCGACGCCAGGACGCGCGCGATGACCGTCACCCTCAAGGACCTGGAGGGCTCGACGCTCTACAGGAAGACGCTGGAACCGAAGCGGGCCTGATCCCTCAGGCCCCCTCCCTCAGGTCCCCTCCCTCAGACCCGCTCCATCGCCCGCAGGACGCCCTGCATCGGCGGCAGCTGCGCCACCATGGACACCAGGTCGCGGATGCTCTCGGTCGCCGTCTTCGCCCGCACGCTCGCGATCTGCGTGCGCACGGTCGAGATGGCCACGCCGTGGCGCTGGGCGATCTCCTGAGGTTGCAGCCCCGAGCAGAGCGACTGCAGCACCTGCAGTTCCGCCGCGGTCAGTTGATGCTCGCGGGCGAACGCGAGCATGGGCAGTTCCCCGCACAGGTTGCGCTTGCCCAGCACCAGCATGGCCTGTGACGGCCGCCCCTGGCCGTCCTGCAGCGGCAGCACCGACAGCGACAGCCGTTCCGCGCCGCGCCCCAGGCAGATGAGATGGCGCAGCCCGCGCTGCACG
Organism: uncultured Roseateles sp.; assembly: GCA_946886855.1. The sequence continues at coordinate 5,569 of CAMPJJ010000133.1, forward strand.
TCGGTCAGCGCGCTTTCCAATCGCAGGTGATCGTTGCGCTGCGACGCGACCAGCTGGCCGTCGACGATCTGCAGCGGCGAGGTCTCGTCCAGCTGTCGTCGCGCGGTGCTGTTGGCATAGAGCAGCTGCCCCTGGCCGGCGACGAGACAGACTCCCAGGTCGATCTCCTCCAGCGCATGGCGCCACCATCGATCCGGCGATCCACGCCGGCGTTCCGGCCCGCGATAGGACATGAGCCGGCCCAACTCCGGGGTCCTCCCCTGCATGCCATCCATGTCGGCCTCCCTGGTGGGCGTGCGTGGAACGCGGCCCTCGACTCGCTCACGGTCTGGTCGCCGTTGTGGGTGCGTGGGGCCTCACCAGGATGTTAGGAGAACGCCAGGGTCTTGCGTAGCGGAACTTGACGGACGGCGCCCCCTAGGGTTGGGGGAACAGGCCCTGTCGGTTTCCACGTCGATATTCCGGGAGGGCCCCGATCGCGGAGAAACCCCTATCCATCGCGCACACGGCCAGCCCACGATGGTGCGTCAGGCCATGAAGCCGAGGTCCACGCTGGCGAAATTGCCGACGTTGGGCAGCACCGTCCGCAGCTCGGAAGGCGGCACGCCCATCCACAAGGCCAGCGTCGAGGCGAGCTGGTCCACCGAGGTCGTCGGCAACAACCGGCCCTGACCGACGTCGTCCGGCCCGTTCACGCTCACCGACGGCGCCGTGCCGTAGAAGCGTCCGCCCTTGACCGCGCCGCCCATCACCAGGTGATGCGAACCCCAGCCGTGATCGGTGCCGTCGCCGTTGCTGCTGAGCGTGCGGCCGAAGTCCGAGGCGGTGAACGCGGTGACCTTGTCGGCCACGCCGAGTTCCTGCAGCGCGTTGTCGAAGCTGGCCATCGCGCCGCCGACCTGCTGCATCAGCACCGGATGACGGGTCGTCAGGTTGTCGTGGAGGTCGAAACCGCCCACCGACACGAAGAATACCTGCCGCGTCATCCCGAGCGACGAGCGCGCCGCGATCATGCGGGCCACCATGCGCAGCTGCTGCGCGAGCGCGTCGGTGGCGAAGGCCGTCGAGATCGATGCACCGCCGGCCAGCGCGCCGCTCAAGGTCGACTGCAGATCGATCGAACGCGCCGTGACACGGTTGAGTTCGCTCTCCATCGGATGGGCGCGCTCCTCGGTGATCAGCGATTTCATCAGGTTGGCGCAGGCCGACGAGCCGAACAGCGAGCTGCCGATGCCCGTGATCGCCTGCTTGCCGCTGACGCCCATCTGGTACTGGAACGCGTTGTCGCCGGCCTGGAAGATGGCGTTGCCCGACACGTTGATGCAGGTCAGCGCCGAGCGCCCGTTGGACGACAGCATGAAGTCGGCCATGCGGCCGCCCCAGCCGGTGCGCGCGCCTTCGACGTTGGACGACTGCCAGAGGCTGGACTGGTCGTTGTGCGAGAACAGCTTGGGCGGCAGCGGCACGGCGCCAGACTTGTACTGGGCGAGCGTGGTGGGCGCCATCAGCGTGCCGATGTTGAGCATCACCGCAAGCCGGCCGGCGTCGAACACCGGCTTGATGGCGGACAGGCCCGGCGCCAGCGCCATCTGCCGGCCGTCGGGCAAGGCGAGCGTCGGCGCCAGCGCCGTGGCCGCGAGCGCGTCGCGGCCGATCGCCAGCGTCGGCCGGATCGCGGCGTAGGCCTGGTGGCTCACGGCGTCGTACGGGATCACCGTGTTGCCGTAGTCGTTGCCGCCGTACAGGAACACGCACACCAGCGCCTTGTAGTCGCTGCCGCCCGCGGTGGCCGCGGCGGCGTCGCCGATCGCCGCCAACTGCAGCGCCCAGGGCGCGGCCGTCGCGGCCACGGACGCCGCCGAAGCGCGCTTGAGGAACTCGCGGCGACGCAGCGAGGAGAGCTTGGAAACATGAGCCACGGGAAGATCTCCGGTGACCGGCGCGCGATCGGCGCGACGGCGAAAAGACGGTGGGTTCACTTCTGCACCTGGTATTCGGGGCAGGCCAGCAGCAGCATCCAGCCCGCGCGGGCGCGGTTGAGCCTGCCGGCGTCGGTCGTCGCCGCGATCGTCCCGACCGCCGTCGCGATGCGCTGCTGCGTCGCGTCCGACACGCCGCCGCCGGCCAGCAGCAAGGCCTGGCGCGCCACCATCGCGCGCGCGTCGGCGGCCAGCGCCAGGTCGGCGCTGAAGTCCGCCTTCGCATCGCCGGCGCCGTCGGTCAGCAGCCTCTGCATGAAGTTGAGATACCCGGTGACCGTCACCTCGTTGAGCAGCTGGAACTCCGGCGCCGTCACGCCGGCCGCCGTCATCGACGAACTCGGCGGGACATACCCCGGCCGGAAGAAATTGAAGACCGACGGGCTGAAGAAGGGGCTCTGCCCCAGCCGCGTCTCCGCGTCGGTGGTCTCGAAGATGCCCCACTGCCCTGCCGACGTCAGCGCGACGTTGCGCGCCACCTGGACGAAACGCAGCACCGGCTCGCGCAATTTGCCGGAGTTGCTGACGCCGCCCTCGATCAGGCGCGCCTCGGGATCGAGCAGCACCGCGCGCAGCACCGCCTTGAGATCGCCGCGCACGCCCTGCCCGTTGTCGTTGAAGACCTGCGCGACGCGTTGCACATAGGCGGCGCTCGGGTTGGAACAGACGAAGCGCTGGATCAACTGGCGGCCGAAGAACGGCCCGACGTTCGGGTGATTCGCCAAGGTGTCCAGCGCCTGGCGCAGCGCCGTGGGACCGTCGACCCCGGCGCCGATCGTCGCGCCGAGCACCGTCTTCGCGCCGGTCGAGAAGTTGGCCGCGTTGTGCACCATCGGGCGGCGCATCACGCCGTACTCGGGGCTGCCGCTGTTGCCGGCGGTGTCGAAGTCCCAGCCGGTGAAGGCGCGCGCCATCTGCGTGACCACCGTCTGGTCGTAGGTCTCGACCGGCCGGCCGCCGCTGGTCTGCACCGTGCCGTCGAGGTTCAGCTTCACCAGGCCGATGGTGAACAGCTGCATCACCTCACGGGCGAAGTTCTCGTCAGGCTGGCGGCCCTTGCCGTCCTCCTTCTTGCTGCCGCGCATCGCCAGGAAGGCGCCCATCGCCGGCGACAGCGTCACCGCCTCCAGCAGGCCGCGGAAGGTGCCGAAGGCGTTCTCTTCCAGCACGTCGGCGTAGGCGGTCATCGCCATGGTCCGCCACGGGAAATCGAAGCCCAGCGCCGAGACGACGAAGATCTCCGACAGCGCCAGCACCATGCGCTGGCGCAGCTGGTCCGGCGAACTGATGAACTTGCGCCAGACGGAGTTGTAGAAGCCGTTGTAATAGAAATACTTGTTGGCCTCGATCGCATAGCCGTTGCGGACCACCCAGTCCCAATGGGACTCGGTGCGCGGCGCGAGGAACTGCAGGTCCAGCCAGGCGTTGTAGCCGACGGACTTCAGCGTGGCGATGTCGGCCTCGCTCGCGGCGAAGCCGGCCTGCGCGAGGAAGCGCGCGGCCTGGGCGTCGTTGGGCAGCGGCAGCGCGGCGCCCGCGGCGGGCGCCGGGGACGGTGCCGGCGCGGGCGCCGGTGCGGGAGCCGGCGCAGGGGCCGGGCCGGGGGCCGGCGACGGTGCGGGCGCGGGCGTGCCGTCGGGTGTGGGCGCGGAGCCGGACGGGGTGGCCGGCGAGTCGCCGCCGCCTCCCCCGCCGCCGCAGGCGCTGAGGGCAGCGGCGGCAGCCGTGACGGCTGCGGAAGACCAGGGGAATCGGAGCATGGCGTTGGGCGTCGTGACTGCTGACGCTCGGCACTCTAGAGAGTCCCGCCTGCGAAATCAGCGTCCGATCCGCAACAGCGGAAAGGGCCGGAAACGCATCCGGTTACCGTGTCGTTCGACCTCGACAGTCGCCCGTTTCCCCCGTGATCATCGGCACTGCGGGCGATCGACCGGTATTTTTCCCGGACGCGGCCGACGGCCCGTGCGACTTCTCACGACACGACGACCCGGTCCCACCGACGCGTTCGCGACCCGTCCGTCTCCCGCCGCCCGCCGGCCTCGCCCGATGTAATTGGCGGGAACAAACCCGCCAGTCCCGGCGATCGCCAGCGAACAGTTCGACATCAGGCCGCAAAGAGCCCGAGGTCTTTCTGGGTGAAGTTCACGATCCCCGGGAGGATCCCCGGCAGGTCACTCGCCGGCACGCCCATCCAGAGGGCCAGCGTCGCGGCCAGTTGGTCGACCGAAGTGGTCGGCAACAACCGGCCCTGCCCGACGTCGTCCGGTCCATTGACAGCGACCGTCGGCGCCGTGCCGTAGAAGCGGCCGCCCTTGACCGCACCGCCCATCACGAGGTGGTGGCTGCCCCAGCCGTGGTCGGAGCCGTCGCCGTTGGAACTCAGCGTGCGGCCGAAATCGGAGGCGGTGAAGGTCGTGACGTTCGGGGCGACGCCGAGCTCGACCAGCGCCGCGTCGAAGCTGGCCATCGCGCTGGCGACGTTGCCCAGCAGCACCGGCTGCTGCGACATCAGGTTGTCGTGCAGGTCGAAGCCGCCGATCGAGACGAAGTACACCTGCCGCTTCACGCCCAGCGAGGCGCGGGCGCCGATCAGGCGGGCCACCGTCTGCAGCTGGGACGCCAGGCCGTTGCCGTTGGTCTCGAACGGCGTCTGCAGCGTGGTCGTGGCCAGGGCGGTGGTGATGGTGCCCTGCGCGTTGACCGAGCGCGCGGTGACGCGGTTCAGTTCCTGCTCCATCCAGTGCTGGCGCTCGCCGGTGATCATGCCGCGCAGCGCCTCGGCGCAGGCGGCCGAGCCGAACAGCGAGCGGTTCGCGCCGTTGATGGCGACGGCGCCGCCGGCGCTCATCTGGTACTGCACCGCCTGGCCGCCCGACATGAACACCGCATTGCCGGAGACGTTGATGCAGCTGAAGGTCGCGTTGCCGTTGCTGGCCAGGAACTGGTCGGCGAGGCGACCGCCCCAGCCCGAGGTCGCGCCTTCCGGCCGGGACGACTGCCAGAGGCTGGACTGGTCGTTGTGCGAGAACAGCTTGGGCGGCAGCGGCACGTTGGCGGCCTTGTACTGGGCCAGCGTCGTCGGCTGCATCAGCGGACCGATGTTGAGCATCACGCCGAGCCGGCCGGCGTCGAAGACCGGCTTGAGCCGGTTCATCGTCGGCGCGAGGGCCAGCTGCCGGCCGTCGGGCAGCGCCAGGGACGGCGTCAGCGCCGTGGCGGCCAGTTGCTCGCGCGGGATCGCCAGGGCCTGGCGGATGTTGGCGTAGGCCTGGTAGTTCGCCGCGTCGTAGGGGATGACGGTGTTGCCGTAGTCGTTGCCGCCGTACATGAACAGGCAGACGATGGCCTTGTAATCGCTGGGCGCGGCAGCGGCGGCGGCTTCGCCGATGGTGGCCAGCTGCAACGCCCAGGGTGCGGCGGTCCCGGCGATGGACACCGCCGAGGCGCGCTTGAGGAATTCGCGACGGCGCAGCGAGGGAAGCTTGGAGATGTGGGTCATGGTCGGCACTCCGCTCGGCGGGTTATTTCTGGACCTGGTATTCCGGCGCGGCCAGCACCATCAGCCACGAGGCCTTGACGCGGTTCAGCTTGTTGGCGTCGGTGTCGGCCTTGATCGTCGCGACGGCCGTGGCGATCGTGGTGATCGTGGCCTCCGAGAGATCGCCGCCGGCCATCAGCTGCGCCTGGCGCCGCACCAGCGCGGGGGCGTCGGCGGCCAGCGCCAGATCGGCGGCGTAGTCGGGCTTCATGTCGCCGATGCCGTTGCCGATCAGGCCCTGCATGAAGTTCAGGTAGCCGGCGACGGTGCTCTCGTTGCAGAGCTGGAACTCCGGCGCGGTCACGTTGTTGGCGCCCAGCTGCGAGTTGGGCGGCACGTAGCCGGGCCGGAAGAAGTTGAAGACCGAACCGCTGCGCATCGGGCTCTGGCCCAGGCGCGACGAGGGATTGCTGGTGTCGCCGATGGCCCAGAGGTCGCCGGGCGAGCTCATGCCCACGGTGCGGGCCCACTGGATCATGCGCTGCAGCGGCTCGCGCAGCTTGCCGCCGCCGGGCGCGGTCGAGCGCTGGCGGGCTTCGGTGTCGAGCAGGATCGCCTTGATCACCGCCCGCAGGTCGCCGCGCACGCCCTTGCCGTTGTTGTCGAAGACGGCGGCGACGCGTTGCACATACGCAGGGCTCGGGTTCGACGCCACCAGGCGCTGGATCAGCTGCCGGCCGATGAACGGGCCGACGTTGGGATGCGCGCTCAGCGTGTCCAGCGCCATCTTCATGGCGGCGGCGCCGTCGGCGGTCGCCGGGATGACGGCGTCCAGCACCTTCTTGTCGCCGGTGGAGAAGCGCGAGGCGTTCTGCCGCATCGGCCGCTTCATGTAGCTGAAGTCCAGGCCGTTCACGTCGGCGGAATCGATGTCGAAATCCCAGCCGGTGAACACGCGCGCCAGGTCGGTGATCTGCTGCAAGGTGTAGGTGTCGACGGTCTTGCCGTTGACCAGCTTGGGCGTACCGTCGGCGTTGAGCTGGTTCAGGCCGATCGTGAACAGCTGCATCACCTCGCGGGCGTAGTTCTCGTCGGGCTGGCGGCCGGTCTTGGCGTCTTCCTTGCGGTTGCCGCGCATGGCCAGGTAGACACCCATCGCGGGGGACAGGGTGACGCCCTCGATCAGCTCGCGGAAGGTGCCGAAGCAACGCTCCTCGAGCATGTCGACGTAGCCGGCGGTGGCGAACTGCGGCCACGCGATCGGCAGGCCGTTCATCGACACGACGAAGATCTCCGACAGCGCCAGCACCACGCGCTGGCGCAACTGGTCGGGCGAGGCGATCAGCTTGCGCCACAGCGTCGCGTCGACGCCGTCCAGGCTGTAGCGGTTGGCCTCGGCGCCCTTGCCTTTGGCCACGAGCCAGTCGTAGTGGCTCTGCGTGCGCGGCGCGTCGAACTGCTGGTCCAGCCAGCGCGAGAAGCCGGCCGTCTTGACGTTGGTCAGATCCGTCGCGCTGGCGGCGAAGCCGGCCTGACCCAGGAAGCGCGCAGCTTCCGGCTCGGTCGGTGGGACCGTGGTCTGGGGATCGCTGTCGGGGCCGCCGGAAGCGCTGTCGCCGCCGCCGCCGCCGCAGGCCGCGAGCAGTGCCGCCGCCGCGGCAGCCGCCAGCGCAGCCGGCGCGCCGAGGGACGGGGTGTCACCGACGACGCGGTCGTCGTCGGGCAGTGCGGGCGGAGCGAAGGGGGTGGTGGCGGCAGCAGTCATCTCGGCATCGGCTCGTAGCAGCGGATGCGGGATGGTGGCGAGGACCGGCCGTCAAGACACCGTCATTCGTACAACTTGTGAAAGGCGCGGCAACAGGTTGTGGCGGCGTGACTTATTCACGCACGGAAGTTGTCCGGGTCGGATAAGCGCGGGAAACGATCTGGAAACAATCGCCTGCGCGTTGGCAGGCGGGGTGCCTGGCTGCAGGAGGCTCGTTGCCTCACCCCACCCTCTCC
>CAMPJJ010000134.1 GCA_946886855.1 uncultured Roseateles sp.
CTGTCGAAGAGCCCCACGATCACGAAGCCCGCCAGCCCGCCCACCACCGCCGGCGCCAGCGGATGGTGCCGCCCCGCGCCGAAGGTCAGGCGCATCAGCACCGTCACCAGCAGGCTGGTCCAGAGCGCGAGGCCGAACAGGCCCTGCTCGAACAGCACGTGCGCCGGCAGGCTCTTCATGTGGAAGGGCATGTGGTTGCGATCGCTGGTGAAGAACCAGCGGGCCAGCCCGTCGCTGAAATCGCCGTTCTGCAGCACCGGCCCGTGGACGCTGTCGACGATCGAGACCGACGCGATCTCCACCACGCCGCCGCGCCAGTTCTGCGTCACCGACGCCACCAGCCGCTTCGGCGCCCAGGCGCGGCCGCCGAAGTCGACCGGCGCCTGGCCCAGCGCCATCTGGACCGGTTGCCAGGCGCCGCCCTTCGGCTCGACATCGGCCTCCCGGTCCACGCAGCGCAGCGGGTAGAGCAGGAACTTCTCGCAGATCTCGACGCGCAGCCGGGTCTTGAACTGCGTGCGCAGCGTCACCGTCGCCGCGACCTCGCCAGCCACCGCCGGCACGCGCTGGCTGAGCCGGAACATCTCGCCGTTCCCCATCTGGTGCAGGCCGCTGGTCAGCGTCACCGTCGGCCGGGGGGAAGGGTCCGCGCCGGGCAGTCCGGACGCCGGCAGCTCCGACCGCGCCGGGTTCAGGTGGTAGGTGCCGACCCGCTCGTCGAAGGGACCGCCGTTGGCGAAACTCGCCGGGAAGCGTCCGCTGCCCTTGCCCAGCAGCCATTCATCCATGGACTTGAGCAGCCCCAGGCTGACGCGCCAATGCGCGAGCCGGCCTTCGAAGTCCTGCTGCCCGGTCGACATCCGTTGACCGATGTACGCGCCGCCGCCCAGCGCCGCGACCACCCCGCAGGCCAGCAGGCAGGCGGTCCAGACCAGCCCCCGGGCGCGCCAGCCGGCCGTGCGCAGGTCTGCGCCGATGCGGCGCGACCATTGCGTCGCGATCCATGCGACCGCGAGCCCCCCCAGCACGACGGCGATGGACACGGTGTCCCGTCCGCCGCCCCAGTGCGCCGCGACCAGGCCCGCGCCGGACAGCGTCGCCATCCACACCACGGCCAGCGCGAAGGCCTGCGAGGGCTGCGTCAGTCCGCCCCGCCACAGCCAGGCCAGACCCAGGCCGAGCAGCACGAGGACGCCGTCGATCAGGTAGGCGCCCTTGGGCACGAGGTCGATCAGCAGCCCGCCCAGCAACGCCAGCAGCAGCGCCGGCAACGGCGACAGCGCCATCAGCGTCCGCTGCTGTCCAAGCGGCCAGGCGGCGCGCGAGGCCGGCATCGCCAGCAGCACCGCGACACTGCCCGCCAACGCGAGCAGCGCGCGATAACCGCCGGTGCCGAACAGCACCCAGGCGGCGACGGCGGTGCCGGCGATCACGCCGATGGCGCCGGCGAGCGGCACCTGAGCGCGTGCGCCGGGGACGGCGTGCGGCGACGGCGCCGCCTCCGGGCGCGGCGCGTGCCGTTCGTCGCGGCGCTGCACCGCCCACAGCAGCGCGCACAGTGCCATGCCGAACGGGACCGCCAGATAGACGCCGCGCGAGAACGTCGTCAGCGACGCATAGAACGCCAGCAGCAGCACCGCCAGCGCCGCCACGAAGCGCAGCGGCCGGCGCTCCGCCATGGCCCACAGCATCGCGAAGGGCAGGCTCAGCGCGAGCGCGCCGTCCAGCGACGCGCCGCCGACGTTCATCTCCCAGAACAGCGAGGTCGTGCGGTAGTCCGTCGAGAAGTCCAGCAGGCCGGTATAGAGCCAGCGCTCCCACACCGCCCCGAGCGAGGTCGTGACCAGCACCAGCACCCAGGCTGCGCGCGACAGGCGTTGCACCGACGCCGGCTGCAGGTCCGACGCCTTCTGCCACAGCGGCAGCAGCAGCAGGACGAGGAAAAAGCTCTTGCCGGCGCGCAGGCTGTTCATCGGCTCCTGGAAACCCTGCCAGAAGCCGAAGTCCACGCCGCCGGCCTGGTCGAAGCCGCGCCAGACGGCGATGAACGCGGACAGCGCGAACACCGCCATCAGGACCCGCACCGCCGCGCGCCAGCGCAGCGTGCGATAGCGCCACGCCACCGGCTTGTGCGGCGGCGCCGTCAGCGCGATCGCCGCGTAGCCGCCGGCGGCGACCGCCAGCACGACCAGGTCCAGTTCCTCGAAGGTGATCCAGCCGGTCCACGGCGCGAAGCCGATGACCGGCACCAGCGCCGGCACCAGCAGCGGCAGCACGCGCCAGCCGAAGAAGCCGGCGACGGCGAGCGCGGCCCACAGCGCGGTGGCGGCGACCGGTTCGATCGGGTAATGCCGCATGAGCCAGAGCCCGACGGCGGCGCAGGCCGCGCCGGTCGCCAGCGAGGCCAGGGACGAAGGGCGCCGGGGCAGGACGAGGTTCATGCGCGGGTCCGTCCCAGGCTGCTGGCGATGCACCACTGCGCCGGCCAGTAGCTGGCCAGCACCCAGAAGCTGGCCATCTCCAGCGGCCCGGCGAACTTGTTGATCGCCAGCATCGCGTCCGACAGCACGAACAGCGTGCCGCCCCAGGCGGCCCAGCGCGCGAGCGGCTCATCGGGCTGGCCGACGCTGCCGCGCCACCAGGCCCAGGCCTGCGCCGCCATGGCCGACAGGCAGACGACGTAGACGACCACCGGCGCCTGCAGCTCGGCCGGGATGTGCGGCCACAGCCGCCCCAGCACCGCCGCCGCGATGACGCCGAACAGGAGGAAGGGCCAGCGCACCGCGCCCAGCTTCTTGCGGGTGCAGAAGCCCACGATGTAGCAGACGTGGGCGGCCAGGAAGCTCACCAGCCCGGGCAGGAAGCCGGGTTCCGGCCAGAGCAGCGCCACGTCCCCCGCCAGCGAGCACAGCAGCCCGGCGCGCAGCCAGCGCGCCAGGCGCGGCTGGTCGGCGCCGCGGGGCCAGGCGTAGAGCAGGATGAGGATCGTCGTGAGCGGCTTGAAGACGAAGGCGAAGGCCGGCGGCAGTTGCGCGGGCTGGGACAACGCGAGGATGGCGCCGGCCGCGCTGAGCAGGGTCAGCAGCGGCAGTGCGGCGGCGAGCCTGGTGGTGGACTTGGCGGCGGAGGCTGTCATGCGGCCGCATTCTGCCGTTTGCCGGTGACGTCCACCCCCCGGGTCCAGGTGATATGGCAGACCTTACAGGGTCGATCCCGAGGCGCACGCAGCGCGCCGCGCGGTGGCGGGGATCGCCCGTCGCGCGCGCTCAGCGCACGACCCTCCCGACCCTCACGGCACTCACAAGTGGGACCACTGCCGGTCCAGGGCCTGCAGGCGCTCGTGCATGGCGGACTCGGGGACGAAGAATTTCTCCGACAGCCTGCGCGCGCTGACCACGCCCTGGTTCATCAACCGGTAGATCGCGGAGGCCGGCATCAGCAGATCGAGCGCGAAGCGATGGGCGTCCTGCTCGATGCGGCGCGGGTGCTGGCCCGACAGGGTGGGCGTCGTCTCCGGCGGCACCGGGCCGTGCCCGAGCACGTGGTGGCCCAGCGCATGGGCCAGGACGATCCGCCGCCGCAGCGGTTCCTCGGCGCGGTTGAGCTCGATCACCGCGCGCCCGTCGAGGTAGAGCAGCCGCCCGCGATAGGGATACATCGGCTCCTGCGACCCGCCCCGGTCGCGCACCTCGACGCCGGCACCATCGGCCAGCTCCTGGGCACTCACGGGCAGGCTGGACTGATCCCAATGCGACTTGCGCAGCTCGTCGGCGAGGACCTCGATGTCGCGTTGTCGCGCTGCGGCTTCGGCCGGCGTTCGGTGTTCTTGGAGCGGGTGGCAGGACGGCGGGGCATCGGCCATGGTCGGTCTCCTCGGCAGGTGCAGAGGGACCGGATGCTAGAAACCCGCGTCTCGCCGCGAAATGACTCGAACCAGTAAGAATCGTTCGCCCACCCCCTTCACTCGCTGTTCGAGTGACAGGTCTTGCTCAGCGATCGTCCTTGGCCGCCTGCGCCTGCCGGGCCGCGGTTTCGGCGGCCTTGGCGGCGAACTGCTCGCGCATGCGCTTGAGCTTCTCGCGCGGGTCTTCCTTGACCCCGCCCTCGCCGAGTTTCATCTCCGCGATGAACCGGCTCGGCACCCCGACGACCGTCTCCCGGTTCTTCTTGCGGCGCCGCAGCGTCGACACCGCCAGCGTCTGCCGCGCGCGCGTGATGCCGACGTACATCAGCCGGCGTTCTTCCTCGACGCGCTGGGGCGTGAGTTCGTCGTTGTCCGCCTTGAACGGCAGCAGGCCCTCGTTGACGCCGGCCAGCACCACGTGCGGCCATTCGAGGCCCTTGGACGCATGCAGCGTCGTCAGCACGACCTGGTCCTGCTCTTCCTGGCGCTCGGCCAGCGACAGGATCACGCTGATGGTCTGCGCCACCTCGAGCAGGGTCTGGCGCGGGCTTTCGGTGGTGATGCCGCCGTCGGTCGAGATCTCGCCGCCGCAGCGCTTGGCGACCCAGTCCACGAAGTCGAGCACGTTGCCCCAGCGGGCCTGCGCGACCTTCTCGTTCTCTTCCTGGTCGATCAGGTGCTGCTCGTAGGCGATGTCCTTGAGCCATTCCATGATCAGCGCCTTGCCCTCCTCCGCGCCGACGGCGTGGCGGGCGCGGTACTCGAGGTCGACGACGTAGCGGCCGAACTCGTGCAGCCCGTGCAGCGCCTTGCTCGACAGCGTCGCCTTGAGCGACTCGGCGAACAGCGACTCGAACATCGACAGCTTCCACTTCGCCGAGAACTCGCTCAGGTGGCCCAGCGTCTGGTGGCCGATGCCGCGCTTGGGCGTGGTCACGGCGCGCAGGAAGGCCGGATCGTCGTCCTGGTTGACCAGCAGCCGCAGCCAGGCGCAGAGGTCCTTGATCTCGGTGCGGTCGAAGAAGCTCTGCCCGCCCGAGACCTTGTACGGGATCTCGGCGCGGCGCAGCGCCTGCTCGAAGATGCGCGACTGGTGGTTGGCGCGGTACAGGATCGCGAAGTCCGAGAACTTCGTCGTCGGCTGGTTGGCCCGGATGGCCTGGATGCGGGCGACGGCGCGCTCGGCCTCGTGCTCCTCGCCGTCGGCCTCGACCAGCACGACGGGATCGCCTTCGCCGAACTCGCTCCACAGCGTCTTCGGGAACAGCTTGGGATTGCCGCCGATCACGTTGTTGGCCGCGCGCAGGATCGCGCTCGTCGAGCGGTAGTTCTGCTCCAGCGGAATGATCTTGAGCTGCGGGAAATCGACCGGCAGCTTCTTGAGGTTCTCGATCGTCGCGCCGCGCCAGCCGTAGATGGACTGGTCGTCGTCGCCCACGGCGGTGAACATCGCGCGCTCGCCGACCAGGCACTTCAGCAGCTCGTACTGGACCGCGTTGGTGTCCTGGTACTCGTCGACCAGCACGTAGCGCAGCGTCTCCTGCCACTTGCCGCGGGCTTCCTCATTGGTCTGCAGCAGCTTCAGCGGCAGGCCGATCAGGTCGTCGAAGTCCACCGCCTGGTACGCGGTCAGCCGCTCCTGGTAGCGCTGCATGACGACGGCCGCGGCGCGCTCCATGTCGTCCTTCGCGTAGGCCAGCGCCTGCTGCGCGCTCAGGTTCTGGTTCTTCCACAAGGAGATGGTCCACTGCCAGGACTTGGCCGTCGCCGCGTCGGTCGTGCCGCCGGCATCGCGCAGCACCGACAGCACATCGTCCGAATCGAGGATGGAGAACTGCTCCTTGAGCCCGAGGTGACGGCCGTCCTGGCGCAGGATGCGCACCCCCAGCGAGTGGAAGGTCGACACCACCAGTTCCGAGCCTGCCTTGCTGCCCACGAGGTGCTTGGCGCGCTCGCGCATTTCCTGCGAGGCCTTGTTGGTGAAGGTGATCGCGGCGATGTTCTTGGGACGGTAGCCCTCGGACATCAGCTTGGCGATCTTCTGCGTGATCACGCTCGTCTTGCCCGAACCCGCGCCCGCGATCACCAGGCAAGGGCCCGAGAGGTGATGCACCGCCGCCAGTTGCGCGGGGTTGAGCTGGGCTTTGGACATGGAACGTGCGGGACAGGAAAGCGCGGAGGGGCCGGGGATGATAGCGGGACGTACAGTGCGAACCATGAACACCACACTTGCCCTCGCCGCCAATGTCGTCGTCGCCCTGGTGGCGCTGATCCACGTCTACATCCTCATCCTGGAGATGTTCCTCTGGACCACGCCCAAGGGCCGCAAGGCCTTCGGCCTCACGAAGGAGTTCGCCGAGGCGAGCAAGGTCCTCGCCGCCAACCAGGGGCTGTACAACGGCTTCCTCGCGGCCGGCCTCATCTGGGGTCTGGCGCTGGGCGCCGCGGGCGGTCCGGTGAAGCTCTTCTTCCTGGCCTGCGTGCTGGTGGCGGGTCTGTACGGCGCGGCGACGGCCAGCCGCAAGATCCTCTTCATCCAGGCCCTGCCGGCGGCGATCGGCCTGGCGCTCCTGCTGCTGGGCTGACCCTTCAATCCGGCAGCACGACGCCGCGCCGGACCGCCAGCTGCTGCAGCTCGCCGCTGGCGCGCAGGCGCTGCATGCCGGCATCGACCAGCGTCGCCCAGGGTTCGCCCGCCGGATCGCGGCTGAACGCGAAGTGGCCGCGCAGCTGCGCGAACGGCGGCGTGCACCGGGCGACCTGGTCGGTGAGCCCCAGGTCCTGGATCACCGGCTCCGAGTTGCGCTGGTTGGCGGCGATCAGATCCAGCCGGTCGAGCTGGAGCATGCGCAGCGCCGTGGCGAGATCCCGCACGGCGGTGACGTTCAGGCCCAGGCGCGCCTGCTCGAAGCGCTCGCCGTAGACCCAGCCCTGCACCGCGCCGATCCGCAGCGGCTGCAAGGCCTGGAAGTCGCCCCACCAGAGCCCTTCCTCGCGGCGGCGCGCGTAGAACACCAGCGCATCCTCGTAGAAGGCCTGGCGCGAGAAACGCATCAGCCGCTCGCGCTCGGGCGTGCGGTAGGGGCCGACGAGGATCTGCGCCGGACCGTGTTCGATCATGGCCTGCGCGCGCAGCCAGGGATAGAACTCGTAGCGCGGATGGTGGCCGGCGGGCATCAGGATCGCATCGAGCAGGTCGACGGCCAGGCCGCGCGGCCTGCCGTCCGCGCCCGGCTCGAAGAGCCGCGCGAAGCTGGTGCCGGCGACGAGCACCTGCGTCGCACGCGAGCCTGCCGCGGCAGGTCTGCCGGTTCTGCCGGGCATGCCGGACATGCCGGCCAACGCGGGCAGCCCCTGTGCCGCCCCCGTCACGCCGACGGCCATCGCGCCGAGCGCGGCATGACGGAGCAGGTGGCGGCGGAGGGCGTCCATGGGTGGACCCATGATAGAGGCGCGCCGACTCAACGGGCGCGGGTCTCGGCGGCCAGGTCCTCGGGCACCAGCGCGCCGGGGATGAAGACCGGCATGCGGATCGGGTCGCGGCCGATGTCCTCGCCATGGGAGCCGTGAACGGCGAACGCCGCCGCAAGCACCGCGTGGACCTGCCCCATCGCCTCGCAGGACGGCGAGGAGCCGCCGGCGAAGAACACCTTGGCGTCGCCGATGCCCAGTCCGCACAAGCCGTAGAGCCGGTCGCCGACCCGGGCGCAGAACTGGTCGGCGATCTGGCGTCCGATCAGCGACGGCAGCCGGACCAGGTAGTCGCCCGTCCCGGCGTCCACGGCCCAGCGCACGGCCAGCCGGATCCAGTGCGCGTTCTTGCCGTCGACGCAGGTCTCGAGCACGCCGCGCAGCCAGGGCGAACACTCGGGATCCGTCACCGAATCCCGCCAGCAGTGGCGCCAGTCCTCGGCGGACATCGGCCGGATTTCGAAACTCACACGCATCCTCCTCGCGTCGCCACGCCGGCGACAGAAGGACGATCGTAGGCAGGCCGCCCCCGTTCGGACAATCCGCCTTCATCGACCGATGCATGACTCTTCCAGGTCGATCGCCAACGCGAAGTTGTCAATGCGCATGGGCGATTTCCAGCGCCACTGCCCCACCCCTGCGGGAGAACTAGTGCATCGAGGTGGGTCGCCGACTCCTCTGCGCTTCAGCGCGGGCGGCGCGCTCAGCCGCCGCGCAACAGCAGCCAGGCGACGATCGCCGCCAGCGCCAGCACGAGCGCGAGGCCGGCCAGGCGTTCGGCCCAGGAAGCGCGGGCGGCGCGGGCGGCGCGGTCCGTGCGCGATGAAGCCGGGCCGTCATCGTCGCCCTCGAGCGGCGGCGGCGAAGGCAGCAACGGCATCGGCGCCGAGGCCGGCCCGCCCGTGCCGGACGCCGGACGCGCCGGCGCGGGCTCGACCGCGATCCAGTCGCGCACCGCCTGCGCCAGCAGTTGCCGATCGGTGAAGGAGCGGCCGTCCAGCATCGCCCGGTCCAGCAACTGGTCCAGGCTCTCGCGCTGCGCGGCCGTCAGCGACAGCCACGACTGCAGCGACGCCACGGGCGTCGCGCCGGGTTCCGGCTCGTCCTCGACACCGTCCTCGGCGCTCGCATCGCGACGCGGCAGGCGCCCGTTGACCAGCATGCCCAGCAGGCGGCCCAGCGCATGGGTTTCGCTGTTGGCGTCGGGGCGGCCGCCGGCCCGTTGCCGCGCGTTGGCCAGCGGCTCGGCGGCGCGCACCAGCGCGGCGGGCGCCTGGCTGTCGCGCGGCGTCAGGCCCTGCCCCAGCCAGTGCAGCTGTTGCGCGGGGCTCAGCCACAAGGTGCCGGGGTCCAGCTCCTGCAGCACCAGCCCGTGCCCGTGGGCGGCGTCGAGCATCTCGATCAGGTCCAGCAGCAGCTGCATGCGCCGCTTCAGCGGCAGCGCCATCGCCACGCGCAGCAGCGGCGCGCCCTCCATCGCCGGCACGACGAGGTAGGGCAGGCCCGCGGGGCTCAGCCCGCTGTCCAGCGGCGCGCCATAGGCCGGGTGCTGGAAACGCGACAGCGCCTCCGAGTCCTCCGCGAAGCGCATCAGCACCGCCTGCGCGTCGGACTCGTGGCGATAGACCAGCGCGAGCCCGGTCTGCGCGGCGGCCTTGCCGTGCTCGACGCGGTACCAGACGCCGGACGCGCACTCGAAGAGCACGGTCGCGACGCGCCAGACCCCCAGGCGCTCGCCCACGGCCGGCAGCACCGCGGGGACCCGGGCGGCCGGGTCGTGCGGTGCGCGGAGGTCGTGCGCGTGCGGGGCGGGGGGCTCGATCATGGGCGCGAATCCTAGCGCAGCGATACTTCGACCCCATGTCCTCCCGCGTCCCCTCTGTCGGCCTGAGCCATCCGCCCATCGGCGCCCTGGGTGCCCTGGGTGCCCTGGGTGCCCTGACGGTCCTCCTCCCACGGGCCGGCCTTGCCCTGCTCGCGGTGGCGCTCTGCGGGGGAGCCGCCGCGGCGCCCGCCCCGTACAAGCAGCCGTCGGCGGCGATCCGCGAGCTGCTGGATGCGCCGGCGCTGCCGCGCCTCATCCCGTCGCCGGACCGGCAGGCGCTGGCGCTGGTCGAGCAGCGCCGCTACGCGCCGCTCGAGGAGCTCGCACGACCCGGTCTGCGTCTGGCCGGGGCCCGCTTCGATCCGCGCAACGCCAGCCAGCAGAACCTGCTCGCGGTGCAGCGCGTGCGCCTGCGCTCGCTGCTCGAGCTGGAGGCGGCCGAGCGCGACGTCGAACTCCCGGCCGGCGGGACCTGGCACAACTTCCTCTGGGCACCGGACGGGCAGCGGTTCCTGCTGTCCCGGCGCACCGACACGGCCGACGAGCTGTGGGCCGGCGCGACGTCCAACGGCCAGCTCTGGCGCATCTACAACGTGCGCCTGAACAACGCCGTCGATGCCGACGACATCGCCTGGCTGAATCCGCGCGAGGCCGTCGTGCTGACCATCCCCGACGATCGCGGTGCCGCGCCGAGCCGCGCGCAGACCGGTCCGGCGATCCAGGAAACGCATGGCAAGGCCTCGCCCGAACGCACCTATCCGGACCTGCTGCGCAACCCGCGCGACGAGGACCTGTTCGAGCACTACGCGCGCTCGCAGCTGACGCTGATCGACATCGCCAGCGGACAGAGCCGCGACATCGGCACGCCGGGCCTGTTCACCAGCGTCTCCAGCGTCGGCACCGGCCAGGCGCTGCTCACCGAGCGGCTGGTGCGGCCCTTCAGCTACAACCTGACCTTCGACGATTTCCCGACCGTGGTCGAGGTCCGCCAGCGCGACGGCAAGGTGATCCGCGAGCTGGCGAAGATGCCGTTGAAGCAGGGGGTCGCGATCGACGGCGCCCTGCCGGGTCCGCGCGTGTTCTATCCGTCGCCGACCAAGGACGCGGCGATCTACTGGGTCGAGGCGCTGGACGGCGGCAACCCGGCCAACCGCGCGGCGTTCCGCGACCGCGTGATGCGGCTGGACCCGCCCTACACCGGCGATCCCTTCGAGGTGCAGCGCATGCCCTACCGCTTCACGCGGCTGCGCTTCCTGGACGACGGCATCCACGGCCTGTTGACGGAGGAGGACCGCAGCCGCGGCTGGTCGCGGACCTACCTGCTGCCGCTCAACGGCAAGCAGAGCCGCCCGCTGTTCGAGCACTCGGTGCGCGAGCGCTACCGGCATCCCGGTTATCCGTTCATGCGCACGCTGGCCAACGGCCATCAGGTGGCGCAGACGCTGGGCGGCGACCTGCTGCTGTCGGGCCAGGGCGCGGGGCCCAAGGGCGACCGGCCCTTCCTGGACAAGCTGTCGCTGAAGGACCTCGGCGTGCAGCGGCTGTTCCAGTCGGCCGAGGGCGTCTACGAGCAGCCCGTGGCGCTGCTCGAGGACCGCCGGCTGCTGACCCAGCGCGAGACCGAGCACGAGCCGCCCAACCTGGTGCTGCGCGACAACGGCAAGGCGACGCCGCTGACGCGGATCAAGGATCCGACGCCGCAGCTCAAGGGCGTGCGGCGCGAGCTGGTGAGCTTCAAGCGCGTCGACGGCGTGGAGCTGTCGTTCTGGATGTACCTGCCGCCGGACCAGCGCGAGGGCGAGAAGCGGCCGGCGCTGGTGTGGGCCTATCCGCTGGAGTTCAACGACGCGGCGATCGCGGGGCAGCTGAGCGGATCGCCGGGGCGCTACATGAGCTTCTCCGGCATCAGTCCGCTGAACCTGCTGATGGACGGGTATGTGGTGCTGATGGACGCGACGATGCCGGTGGTGGGCGACGCGCGCAACATGAACGACAGCTTCATCGAGCAGATCACGGCGAACGCGCGGGCGATCGTGGACAAGGCCGAGGATCTGGGCACCGTGGATCCGAAGCGGGTGGCGATCGGCGGTCACAGCTATGGCGCGTTCATGGCGGTGAACCTGATGGCGCACACGAAACTGTTCCGCTGCGGCATCGCGCGCAGCGGCGCCTACAACCGCACGCTGACGCCGTTCGGCTTCCAGAGCGAACGCCGGTCGCTGTGGGACGCGAAGGACGTCTACCTGAAGCTGTCGCCCTTCCTCTTCGCCAACCAGATCAAGGATCCCCTGCTGCTGATCCACGGCGAGGCGGACAACAACTCGGGCACCTTCCCGATGCAGAGCGAGCGGCTGTACCAGGCGCTGGCGGGTCTGGGCGGCACGGCGCGCTACGTGCTGCTGCCCTTCGAGGCCCACGGCTACACCGCGCGCGAATCCGCGGGCCAGGTGCAATGGGAGATGAGCCAGTGGTTGAAGGGCTGCGTCGGCGATCCCCGGGTCGAGGCCAGGCCGCGCCCGGCCGCCGCGTCCGGCGCCTCGCAGTGACCTACAGCTGCTTCGCCGAGAAGGTGTCGCAGTCCCGCAGATCCCCCTGAGCCATCCCGCGCTTGAACCAGCGCTGCCGCTGCTCGCTGCTGCCGTGGGTGAAGCTCTCGGGCACGACGGCCCGGCCGGCGCTGCGTTGCAGGGTGTCGTCGCCGATCTTGGCGGCGGCGTTGAGGGCTTCGTCGATGTCCCCCGCTTCCAGCCAGCCCTTGGACTGCTGGGAGTGGTGGGCCCACACGCCGGCGAAGCAGTCGGCCTGGAGTTCCACGCGGACGCTGGTGGCGTTGGCGGCCTGTTCGGACTGGCGGCGCCGGGCGGCGTCGACCTTGTCGGTGATGCCGAGCAGATGCTGGACGTGGTGCCCCACCTCGTGGGCGATCACGTAGGCCTGCGCGAAGTCGCCGGGGGCGCCGAGCCGGTCGCGCAGGGTCTGATAGAAGCTGAGGTCGATGTAGACCTTGCTGTCGCCGGGGCAGTAGAACGGCCCCATGGCGGCCTGTCCGAGGCCGCAGGCGGTGCGGGACTGGCCTTCGAAGAGCGTCAGCGTGGGCGCCTGGTAGGTCTTGCCGCCGGCCTTGAAGAGCGAGGTCCAGACGTCCTCGGTATCGGCGAGCACGATGCTCACGAACTTCGCCGGCGCGTCCTGGGGACGGCTGTGCTCGGCGGGGCGCTGGGCCGGGCCGGGCGCGGTCTGGACGGCGCTGCCGTCGAGGGCGCTGAGCACCGTCAGCGGATTGATGCCGAAGGCCCAGGACGCGAGCAGGGCCACCACGATGCCGCCGATGCCGATGCCGCGCCCGCCGAGCATCGGCAGTCCGCCGCCGCCGCTCCCGCCGCCGCTGCCGCGCAGGTCCTCGACGTTGTCGCTCTCGCGATTGCCTTCCCATTTCATGCTGTGCTCCTGATGCCGTCCCGTCGGCACGAACCGGCTGCAAGGATGGCACAGCGTGGCTGACGCGACTGTCGGACGGGACCTCACCGGCGCTGGCGCGGCCCCCTCGATCAGGGGACACGCGGGCGCCGCCGGGGCGCTCAGTCCGCCACCTGGGCCTCGCTCCCCACCGCCGCGGTGTCGTGCGCGGGGAGGATCAGGTGGAATTCCGCGCCACCGCCTTCGCGATTGGCGGCGTAGAGCCGCCCGCCGTGCATCTCGACGATGCGCCGGCTGATCGGCAGGCCGAGGCCGGTGCCCCCGGAGCCGTCCTTGGTCGCGCTGGACTGCACGAAGGGATCGAAGATGCGTTCGAGTTCGTCGACCGGG
>CAMPJJ010000135.1 GCA_946886855.1 uncultured Roseateles sp.
CGTGGTCCTGACGTACGGCAACTTCCAGAGCGACGTGGACGCGTCGATCCAGCAGAACGGCACGCCGCTGGCCTTCAGCGCCTTGAGATCCTCGGGATCGGTGAGGACGAACTTCGTCTTCCAGAAGGGGTGCGACAGCCACGACCCTTCCATCCCTTGCAGGAACATGCCCAGCTTCACCTGGGGGGTAGGGATCTTCTTGAGCATGACTGGCGTTTTCGTCCAGGACAACACAGTATGGCGCCCTCCCCGGCGCACGCACAGTCGGAACAGGCAATAAAAAACCGCCCCGGTGGGCGGTTTGCTACTGCTTTCGCTTGACCCGAGGCTGGCTCACAGCCTGCCACGTTTCAGCGGAACCGCGATTGCGGGACTGTACGTAGTTCGGACGGCAAGCCCGCCAAATACTGCGACAGAAGCTTCAGTTCGGCGTGACTGAATTGCTTGACCTGCCCCGCCATCACCGCATTGGTGCGTCCGTGATACGGCTTGCCTTCGATCTGGTAGGACTTCAGCGCCACGTAGAGGTAGTCGGCGTACTGGCCCGCGATCTTGGGGTAGGTGCCGTCGATGGGCTTGCTGAAGTTGGCGCCATGACAGCTCGCGCAGGCGCCCTTGTCCAGCAGCTTCTTGATGTCGGCGGGCGCCTCGACGGTCGCGGGCACCGGGTCGACCTTGGCCAGGCCGGCGTAGTACTCGGAGATCTCGGTGATGTCCTTGTCGGCCAGGGGCAGCGCGATGCCGCGCATCGTCGGATGCTTGCGGTCGCCCTTGGCGTAGGACGCCAGCGCCGAGGCGATGTACTTGGCGTTCTGGCCCGCGATCATCGGCACCTTGTGCACCTCGGGGAAGGTCGCCTGGTAGCCGGGGATGCCATGGCAGCCGATGCACATGGCCACCTTGGCCTGCACGTTGGCCTGGGGGCCAGGTGCGGCCTGGGGGCCAGGTGTTGCGGCGGACCCTGCCGTCGCGGGGTTGGACGTCGACGGCGCTTGTCCCGGCGCGGGCGACGACGAAGCGTTGGACTGAGCGGCTACAACACACGCACTACCGGCCAGCATCAACGCGAGGGAGATCTGCAGTTGTCTTCTCATGGTCCCGATCTTCTAGGATTTGGGGCGGCGCGATTATAGGGGGGGCCCTATATACTGGTTTTCACCCCCTGCGCTAGAGAAGCCTCTCATGAAATTCCAAGGTTCCCAGGACTACGTCGCCACGCCCGACCTGATGCTGGCGGTCAACGCGGCCATCACGCTGACGCGGCCGCTGCTGGTCAAGGGCGAACCGGGCACCGGCAAGACGCTGCTGGCCGAGGAAGTCGCCAAGGCGCTGGGCCTGCCGCTGCTGCAGTGGCACGTGAAGAGCACGACCAAGGCCCAGCAGGGCCTGTACGAGTACGACGCCGTCAGCCGGCTGCGCGACAGCCAGCTCGGCGACGACAAGGTGCGGGACATCGCCAACTACATCGTCAAGGGCACGCTGTGGGAGGCGTTCGCGTCGGACACGCCGGTGGCGCTGCTGATCGACGAGATCGACAAGGCCGACATCGAGTTCCCCAACGACCTGCTGCGCGAACTCGACCGGATGGAGTTCTACGTCTACGAGACCCGCGAGTGGGTCCGGGCGAAGCACCGGCCGCTGGTGTTCATCACTTCCAACAACGAGAAGGAGCTGCCGGACGCCTTCCTGCGCCGCTGCTTCTTCCACTACATCAAGTTCCCCGAGGCCGACACGATGCAGGCCATCGTCGACGTCCACTTCCCTGGATTGAAGAAGGAGCTGCTGGCCGCCGCGCTGAAGACCTTCTACGACGTGCGCAAGCTGCCGGGGCTGAAGAAGAAGCCCTCCACGTCGGAACTGATCGACTGGCTCAAGCTGCTGCTGGCCGAGGACATCCCGCTGGAGGCGCTGCAGACGCAGGACGACAAGGTCGCGATCCCGCCGCTGGTGGGCGCGCTGCTGAAGAACGAGCAGGACCTGACCCTGTTCGAGAAACTCGTCTACATGCAGAGCCGCAACCGCTGACCGCCGCCCGTACGATCCCCGCATGAGTCAAGACTTCAACACCGCCTGGCGCGCCGCGCTGGCCGATGCGCTCGGATTCGTCGGGGGCGGCGTGATCGGCCTGCTGGCCGGCCGCGCGCTCGGATGGGAATTCATCGGCCAACCCGGCTGGGGACCGACGCAGATCCTGGGCCTGCTGACCATCCTCGTCGGCATGGGCGGCTGCCGCTGGGCGCTGCGCCGGCTGCTGCTCGGCAACAAGGGCTGAGGCAGCGCCCGCCCCGTTCTCTTCTCCTCGAACCGCCGGCCGAGGGTCGGCTCGCTCCATGACCGCACCCACCCCCTTCACCGCGCCGGTCACGCTGGCCGGTCCGCATGCGCGGCTGGAGCCGCTCTCGCACGACCACCGCGAGGCGCTCGTCGACGCGGTCGCCGACGGCGAACTCTGGAAGCTCTGGTACACGACCGTGCCCGCGCCCGAGCGCATGGGCGCCGAGATCGACCGCCGGCTGGCCCTGCGCGACGCGGGCTCGATGAACCCGTTCACCGTCTTCGACGCCGGCGGCCGCGTCGCCGGCATGACGACCTTCATGAACATCGACGCGACCCACCGCCGCGTCGAGATCGGCTCGACCTGGACCCGCGCGTCCAGCCAGCGCAGCGGCCTGAACACGCAGTGCAAGCTGCTGCTGTTGAAGCACGCCTTCGAGACTCTGGACTGCATCGCGGTGGAATTCCGCACCAACCGCCTGAACACCCAGAGCCGCCGCGCGATCGAGCGCCTGGGCGCGCAGCTCGACGGCATCCTGCGCGCGCACATGATCATGCCCAGCGGCCTGCCGCGCGACACCGCCGTCTACAGCATCACCGCGGCCGAATGGCCGACCATCCAGACCCACCTGCAGTGGTTGATCGACAAACCCCGGAGCGCCTGATGGCCACCTCGAAGAAGAAGCAATCCGCCGAACTGAAGACCTTCGACGTCGACGCGCTGTGGGCGCTGGCGCGCATCGGCTCGCCCAGCCTGTCGCCGGACGGCGCGCAGGCCGTCGTGCCGGTCACGCGCCACGACATGGAGAAGAACAAGGGCGCCACCTCGCTGTGGCTGCTGTCGACGCTGGGCGGCTAGCCGCGCGCGCTGACCTCCGCCGGCGAGAAGGACGGCCAACCGCGCTGGAGCCCGACCGGCGACGCCGTCGCCTTCATCGCGCGCCGCGAGCAGGAAGGCGACAAGGACGAGGCGCCGCAGCTCTACCTCATCCCGCCCGACGGCGGCGAGGCGCGCCGCGTGACGAAGCTGCCCTTCGGCGTCGAGTCCTTCAAGTGGTTCCCGGACGGCCGACGCCTGGCCGTCGTGTCCTGGGTCGACCCGGCCCTGAAGGGCCAGGCCGCGCAGGCCGAACGCCGCAAGCTCGAGAAGGACCGCAAGGAATCGGCCTACCTGACCGAGGAAGGTTTCTACCGCTTCTGGGACCATTCGCTGCCGATGAACCGCGTGCCGCACCTGCACGTGCTGGACGTCGCCAGCGGCGAGGTCCGCGACCTGTTCGAGGGCACCGACTTCGAGCTCAGCCGCGCCGAGCCCGATGCCGACACCTTCGACATCTCGCCCGACGGCCGCCGCATCGTGTTCAGCTTCGACCCCCACACGCCCAAGACGCTGGAGCACCGCAACGCGCTGGCCGAGATCGACGTCAGATCCGGCCGGGCGCAGGTGCTGCTGCAGGAGCCGGGCTGGGACTTCGTCGCGCCGGTCTACAGCCACGCGGGCCAGCACATCGCCTTCATCGCCACCCATCAGGGTTTGAAGCACACGATGCCGCAGCAGCTGGCGGTGCTCGACACGCACGGCCACTGGGCCGTGCTGTCCGAGGCCTGGGACCAGGACGTCACCGCCCCGCTGCGCTGGGACGAGGACGACCTGGGCGTGCTCTTCTGCGCCGAGGAGCAGGGCCGCCGCCACCTCTACCGCTTCGACGTGAAGACGCTGCACGCGTTCCCGCTGTGCGAGGGCGGCCACGTCGGCGCGTTCGCGCTGGAAGCCGGCACCCTGGTCGTGCTGCACGACAGCGCGTCCTTCCCGCCGCAGGTCTCGGTCGTCGATCGCGAGGGCGACGCCGAGGAGCAGGTGCTGCACCGCATCGAGTCCTTCAACGACGACGCGCTGGCCACCTTCCGCTTCGGCGCGGTCGAGGAACTCTGGTACGAGGGCGCGCTCGGCGAGCTCGTGCAGATGTGGCTCTACCACCCGCCCGGCTTCGATCCGAAGCAGAAGACCAAGGTGCCGCTGATGCAGCTGATCCACGGCGGTCCGCACACGGCGATGGGCGACAGCTGGCACTGGCGCTGGAACCACCAGGCGATGGCGTCGCAGGGTTACGTCGTCGCCTGCGTGAACTACCACGGCTCGTCGAGCTTCGGGAACCGCTTCGCCGACTCGATCACCGGCCGCTGGGGCGAGCTGGAACTGCAGGACGTGGAGATCGCGACCGACCTGCTGCTCAAGCAGCCCTGGGCCGATCCGCGGCGGGTCTTCGCCACGGGCGGCAGTTACGGCGGCTACATGGTCGCGTGGATGAACGGCCACGTGCCGGCCGGCCGCTACCAGGCCTACATCTGCCACGCGGGCTGCTTCGACTGGACGGCGATGTACGCGAACGACGCCTACCTGTGGCACGCCAAGGAACTGGGAACGGCCTACTGGCAGGATCCCGCCAAGGTCTCGGCCCAGAGCCCGATCGGCTACGCGCAGCACTTCAACACACCGACGCTGGTCATCCATGGCCAGCTCGACTACCGCGTCCCCGACGCGCAGGGCCTGGCGTACTACAACACGCTGAAGGCCCAGGGCGTCGACGCCCGCCTGGTCTGGTTCCCGGACGAGAACCACTGGGTCATGAAGCCGCGCAACTCCCGGCTCTGGTACGGCGAGTTCTTCGACTGGCTCAAGCGCCACGACACGGGCGGCGCGAAAGATCGTGCCAAGACCGGCGCGAAGGTCGGCGCCAAGGTCGGCGCCAGGACCGGGGTCAAAGCCGGGGTCAAAGCCGCGGTCAACGCCGGGATCAAGGCGGAGAAGAAGGTCGGCGCAAAGCCCGTGCCGAAGAAGAAGCGCGCCTGACGACCATCATCAGCAACGCGAGCCCGGCAGCGGCCATCGCGAGCGTCGAGGGTTCCGGGACCACCGGCGTTGGCACCTCCTCGACGCGGGGCGGGAGCACGAAGATCGGCGGCGTCGGTATCGAGATCGGCGGCCCGGCCGACGGCGGCCCGATCGAGACCGGCGGCGGACTCGCGAACGATCCGGGCGGGATGGCGGGAATCCCGGTCAGCGGCGAAGGCGGCAAGGTCGACAGCGGCGGCACGCTGCCTTCGGGCACCGGCGCCGGCGCACCGGCCCCCGGCGGATCGAAGGGCAGTTCGCCCTCGCCCGGCGGCACCGGCGCGCCGCCGCCGCCCGGGACCCGGGCGATGCGGCTCACGTTGCGGCACACCGTCGGCACCATCACGCAGTCCCCGCCCTCGCAGTAGACCAGCGCGCGCTCGCGCTGGCCGTCGGACCAGCGATCACGACTGACGCTCGCGCAGACGCGACCCTGGCCGAAATGCATGTCGCGGATCTGCGGCTCGTAGCCGGCGCTGCCCTCGATGCTGTCGCGCGAGATCTCGACGATGTCGTCATAGTCGTGCGCCCGCATGCGCGCCTTCAGGCGTTCCCGCACTTCCGGCCGGATGTCGGTGTAGCGGTCGACGGCCGCGGGCACGTCCCCCATGAAGCTGTCGTGGCCCGGGCGGTCCCATGAACAGGCCTCAGGCGCGGCGGCCCGCGCAGGCGCATGGGCGAGGAGCGCCCCGGCCGCGAGCGCGGCAAGCAGGTACTGCAGTCGTGACATGGGAGGGCGACGGCCCTGGGGGACCTCGGCAAAGTTGAACCCGAGGATCCTTTGGCAAGACCCGGACCCGGGGGCAGGCCTTGCTACACCTCGTCCCAGTCGAGGTCGCCGCAGAGCACGCGCAGACGGCCGTCCTGCCAGTAGGCGACGGACACCGTCACGCACATCCTGGCCCCGTGCAGGCTCAGGTAGGGGCGCGTGGTCTGGATCTCGCCGACGGTCTCGACGGCGCGACGGAAGTAGGGGCGACGCGCCCAGCGCGCATCGCCCGCGCGCTCCATCGGCAGGAAGCGCGGATCGACCTCCGCCGGACCCGAGGCCGGCACCGCGCGCGCGCCGATCTCCCGCCCGTCATCGTCCAGCAGGTAGCACATCTGCGCGCCCTCCAGCTTCAGGAAGGGCTGGCAGGCCTCGGCCAGCGGCCGCGCCTGCTGCACCGCCTGCAGCGACAGCGCCAGCGCCGTGCGGAAGGGCGTCAGCCGGTCCAGGTGATCGCGCCGCAGCTGCGCCTGGCGCTCGTTGAACAGGCTCCAGACGTCCTCCAGCGCGGACACGCCCTCCCCGTCGCGCAGGAACGGCGCCGGATGACCGAAGGCGAAACCCTGCACCAGGTCCACGTCCGCATCCATCGCGAGCTGCGCGTCCTCGGCCGTCTCGATGCCCTCCAGCAGCACCAGCGAGCCGCATTCGTGCAGCAGCGCCACCATCTGCGAGAGCACCCGCGCCATGCGCCGCGACCCGCGCGAGCGCATCAGCAGCGACCGGTCGAGCTTGACGATCTCCGGCCGGATCCGCCAGATGCGATCGAAGTTGGAATGCCCGACGCCGAAGTCGTCCAGCGCCAGCAGGCAGCCGGTGGCGCGCGCGGCCTCGACCGCCTCCTCGAAGCTGTCGTCGCGGGCCATCACGTCCTCGGTGACCTCGAAGACCAGCCGGTGCGTGGGCAGGCCCAGCTGATGCACGACCTCGACCGCGCGCGCCAGCATGCGCACCTGCAGCGCCGCATGCATGAAGACGGCCGGATGGATGTTCAGGAACAGCCAGCAGTCCGGCTGCCGCTGCGCGACGAAGTTGTGCACGTGCAGCAGCCGGCACAGGCGGTCCAGCCAGATCTGCTGCTCGAAATTGCCGACGCCCTCGAAGGCGGTGACCGGCGTGATGGGGCGGCCGCGCTCGTCCTCGACGCGGATCAGGCCCTCATAGCCGACCGGCCGCCGATGCGGATAGCTGTACACCGGCTGGAACGCGCTCGTCAGCCGGTAGTTCTGGAAACTGCCGACCCAGCGCCCGCGTTCCTCGCCGACGGCGCCGTACAGCGCCTGCAGCATGCCTTCGACTTCGGCGTTGTCGTCGCCGCCGCCTTGCCCGTGATCCATTCGCCCGACCCCAACGTTGGAGGCTGCGCGGTTCCGCGACCGCGGAGCCGTGTTTGGCGCCGATGCTACGCCTGCGGCCCGCCGGGCGGCATGGATAATGCCCTGATGCCCCGGAGTCCAGGGGGAGGCCCATGCTGATCCAGTTCTTCTACACGCTGCGCGCCGCCAAGCTGCCCGTCTCCGTCAAGGAGTACCTGACCCTGCTCGACGCGATGAAGGCCGGGGTGCTCGACGACACCGACATCGGCGGCAGCGGCCCCACGGTCGACAAGTTCTACGCCCTCGCCCGGACCTCGCTGGTCAAGGACGAGGCGCTGTTCGACAAGTTCGACCGCGCCTTCGCCGCCTACTTCAAGGGCGTCGAGCTGATGGGCGACCTGTTCAAGGCGCTGCCCCAGGACTGGCTGACGAAGCAGCTCGAGCGCGAACTGACGCCCGAGCAGCTCGCCCAGCTGAAGGCGCTGGACTGGGACGAGCTGATGGACACGCTGCGCCAGCGGCTCGAGGAACAGCAGGAGCGCCACGAGGGCGGCAGCCGGTGGATCGGCACCAGCGGCACCAGCCCGTTCGGCAACGGCGGCGTCAATCCGCGCGGCGTGCGCATCGGCGGCCCCGGCGGCCAGCGCAGCGCGGTCAAGGTCTGGGACCAGCGTGCCTACAAGGACTACGACGACAACATCGAGCTGGGCACGCGCAACATCAAGGTCGCGCTGCGCCGCTTGCGGCGCTTCGCGCGCGAGGGTTCGGAACTGGAACTCGACCTGGACGACACCATCCACAAGACGGCGGCCAACGCCGGCATGCTCGACATCCGGATGATCCCGGAGCGCCACAACAAGGTGAAGCTGCTGCTGCTGATGGACGTCGGCGGCACGATGGACGAACACGTGCACCGCGTCGAGGAGCTGTTCTCCGCCGTCAAGAGCGAGTTCAAGCACCTGGAGTTCTTCTACTTCCACAACTGCGTCTACGACTTCGTGTGGAAGAACAACCGGCGCCGGTTCAGCGAGAAGACCTCCACCTGGGACCTGATCCACAAGTACAACCGCGACTACAAGCTGATCTTCGTCGGCGACGCGACCATGAGCCCCTACGAGATCCTCCAGCCCGGCGGCAGCGTCGAGTACAACAACGAGGAAGCCGGCGCCGAATGGCTGCAGCGGCTCACCGCCCATTTCAACAAGCACGTCTGGATCAATCCGGAACCGGCCGGGGTCTGGCAGTACCGCCAGAGCATTTCCCTGATCCAGCAGTTGATGCAGCAACGCATGATGCCGCTCACGATGGGCGGCCTCGAACAGGCGATGCGCGTGCTCAATCGATGACGGCGACGACCCCGACGCTCCCGGTGATTCGTTGGCTGCGGCGCACGCTGCCGATCCTCACGATCGGCGCGGCGCTCGCGCTGCTGGGCGGCTGCTCGCTGCTGCCGACCGAGCGCAAGGCGCAGGTGAAGGTGGCGGCCACCGAGGAGGCCGACGCGAACAACCCCTATGTGACCAGCACGCGCAAGATCTCGGCCTACGAGCTGACCGTGGAGGCGCCGCCCGAGCTGCGCGCGCTGCTGCTGGAGCACCTGGACCTGGCGCGCTTCCGCGACACGCCCGAGGACATGCGGCTGACCGCCGGCGAGCTGCGCCGGCTGGCCGCCGTCGCCCCCGAGCAGGCCACCAAGCTGCTGGAGACCGCCGGCTACTTCAACGCCAAGGTCCGGACCGAGGAGGTGGGCGACCTGTCCGACGGCGTGCGCAACCTGCGCCTGATCGTCGACACCGGCCCGCGCGCGCTGGTCCGTCAGATGGACCTGCGCATCGAGGGGCCGCTGAAGGCCGCCAGCGAGCGCGGCGACAAGCTCGCGACCGCGCTGGACCGCACGCTGACGCAGAGCTGGCTGCTGCCGCCGCAGACCGGCTTCAGCCAGGGCGACTGGGCCGCGGCCAAGAACGCGCTGCTGACGCGGGCGCGGGCGCAGGGCTATCCGCTCGCCCGGATGACGCACAGCGAGGCCGTCGTGCAGGCCGACGACAACCAGGTCGACATCGCCGTGACGTTGGACAGCGGACCGCTGTTCACGCTCGGCGAGCTGACCGTCGAGGGCCTGAACCACCAGCCCGAGGAGAGCGTGCGCCGGCTGGCCGGCTACCAGCTGCACCAGCCCTACAACGAGAAGCTGCTGCTCGACTTCCAGGAGCGGCTGGTGGGCACGCAGCTGTTCGACAGCGCCAGCGTCGAGATCCAGCCCGAGAGCGTCACGCCGCCGCCCGGTGCCGAGACCGTCGAGGTGCCGGTGACCGTGAAGATCCGCGAGGCCGCGCGGCAGCAGGTCGTGCTGGGCGTGGGCTACCGGACCGTCGACGGTCCGAGCGCCAACATCGAATACACGCACCGCAAGCCCTTCGGCCTGAACATCCGCGAGCGCAGCAAGCTCGAGCTGTCCCGCGTCCGCCAGGCGCTGGACACGGAAATCAGCTCGCATCCGCAGCCCAACATGCAGCGCAGCCTGGCGCTGGTGAAGGTCGAGCGCATCGACGACAACGACCAGGTCAACCTCAACCTCAGCACGCGCTTCGGTTATGCGAAGGAAACGGAGCCCGAGGACCGGCTGACCTACATCGAGGTGATCCGCGCCTGGGAACACAAGCCCGACCTCCCGACGACGGTGGCCGGCGCGCTGTCGCTGAACCAGCAGATGACCTGGCGCCGGCTGGACTCGCGCGTGCTGCCGACCAAGGGTTGGAGTGCCACGGCCACGGTCGGGGGCGGCTGGGCGGACAGCTCGTCGGAGAAGAACGGCCCGTTCGCGCGGGCGACCGGCAAGATCTACTGGTATTCGCCGCTGTCGGGGCGCTGGCTGTTCTCGACCCGGCTCGAGGGCGGACAGATCTTCGCCAAGGGCAAGCTGGGCCTGCCCGAGGCGCTGCGCTTCCGCACCGGCGGCGACGACAGCGTGCGCGGCTACGGCTACAACGACCTGGGGCCGGTGAATGCCACCGGCGCGCAGACCGGCGGCCGCGTGATGCTCAACGGCAGCGTCGAGGTCTCGCACCCGCTCACCCCCCGCATCCCGCAGCTGATGGGCGCCGTGTTCCTCGACGCCGGCCAGGCGGCGCAGAACTGGGGCGACTTCCACCCCGCCTGGGCCTACGGCACCGGCCTGCGCTACCGCAGCCCGGTCGGCGTGCTGCGTTTCGATTTCGCCAAGGGCAACCTGGTCGACAAGTGGCGCCTGCATTTCAGCGTCGGCATCAACCTGTAATCCGATGAGCGATCCGCGCGACGACCTCCCCTCGCCTGTGTCTGTGCCTGCCTCTGCGTCTGCCTCGGGGTCTGCGGACGCGGCGCCTTCGCCTGCC
The DNA here is from genome assembly GCA_946886855.1 of uncultured Roseateles sp. The sequence continues at coordinate 10,627 of CAMPJJ010000135.1, forward strand.
TCTTCGACGGCTCTTCCGCCCGCTGCGCCGCCTGCTCCCCCGCCGGCTGCGCCGTCGGACCCCGCGCCGCGCCGCCGTCGTCGCGGCCGCGGCCTGCTGTGGGTGCTGCTCGCCATCCCGGTGCTGCTCGGCCTGGTCGCACTGGCGTTGACCTGGGCGCTGAAGACCGAAGGCGGCACCGCCTACGTGCTCGCGAAGGTGCCCGGCCTGTCGCTGCAGAACGCGCGCGGCCGGCTGCTCGGCGACTTCGACGTGGAGCGCGCCGAGCTCGTCCTGCCCGGCACCGAGGACCGCATCGTGCTCGAGCAGCTGCAGTGGCGGAACGTGCGGCTGGCCTGGAACCGGTCGCCGCTGCTGTGGGGCGAGGTCCGGGCCGACCGGCTGGCGATCGCCCGCCTGCGGGTGCAGGTCGCGCCGAGCGCGTCGACCGAACCGGCCAAGCCGCCGGCCAGTCTGGTGTCGCCGGTCGCGGTCACCATCGCGGACCTGGAGATCGGCGAGGTCTTCGCGCCCGGCCTGGCGCAGCCGCTGCGCGGCCTGCGCGGCAGTGCGGCCTTGGGCACGGCGGGCGGTCAGGCACACGCGCTGACCGTGAAGTCGCTCGGTTGGCAACAGCTGACCCTTGCCGGCGAAGCCCGGATCGCCACGCAGGACAAGCTGACACTGGCCAGCCGCTGGACCTTGAGCCAGCCGACCGGCGAGCTGCCGTGGACCGCGCCGTTCCAGCTCGACGGTCCGATCGCGGACCTCACGCTGAAAGGCTCGCTCGAAGCGGCGAAGCAGCGGCTGCAGGTGCAGGCGCGCCTGCAGGCGTTCGCGCCCTTCCCCGTCGCGCAGCTGGACACGCAGGCCAAGGACCTGGACCTGGCCGCCCTGCTGCCCGGCACCGACGGCGTGCCGCGCACCGGCCTGACCGGCAAGGTCACGATGACGCCCAACGCGGACCAGTCGCTCAGCGTCAAGGCGGACCTGGACAACAACGTCGCGGGCCGCCTCGACCAGGACCGCCTGCCGCTGCGCGAGCTGCAGCTCGACCTGCTGCTCGATCCCGCGAACTGGACCCGGCTGCGTCTGCCGCGACTGGACGCGCTGCTGGCCGGCGGCGGCCGCCTGCAGGCCACGGGCCAGACCAGCCAGGCCGACGGCAGCGTGCTCACCCTGCGCCTCACCGGCCTGGACAGCCGCCAGATCGACGCGCGCTGGCCGGTGGTCCAGGCGCGCGGCGAACTCAAGCTCAGCACCCGGGCCAACCTCGTGAAGGCCTCTGCGGACCAGGCACTGCAGGTCGAAGGCGATCTGGCCGGACAGCTGGGTCAAGGCCAGCTGCAGGCGCCCTTGTCGGTGACCCTGGCCGCGGAACTGCGCACGCAGTCGGTCGCGCTTCAACGACTCCAGGCGCGCTCGGGACCCGCCACGCTGAACGCCGAGGGCGAGTTCACGCTGAACGAAGCGCTGGACTTCGCCTCGGGCTGGAAGACGCGGGTGGAAGCCTCGGTGCAGGGCCTGGATCCGCGCCGCCTCAGCCCCGAGCCGCTGCCGGCAGCGGCGGCACCGCAGGCGATCAACGGCCGCTTGAAGGCCGCGCTGCAGTCGGTGCGTGGCAGCCTCTGGCCGCAAGGCAAGGCCGAGCTCGACCTGCAGCCCAGCCAATGGCAAGGCCTGCCCCTCAGCGGACAGGTCCGCTACAGCCGCAACGGCAGCGCCGCGCCAGACCTGCTCGCCGACCTGCGCCTGGCCGACGCGACGCTGCAGGCGCGCAGCCGCATCAATGCCGCGGCGCGCCGCGAGCAGGTGGACCTGTCGATCACCGCCAACGCCCCCCGGCTCGCCAGCCTGCAGCCGATGCTGCGCGCACAGTTCCCGCAGGCGACGATCATCGGCAGCGCGCAGGCGCAGGCCACCGTCGTGCTGATCCAGCCCGGCGCGCGCCAGGCGCAGTACGGCAGCGACGGCAGGTGGCAGCTGCAGGGCTTCGGCCTGTCCGGCGTGCCCGGTCTGCCGGCCAACTCCGGCAGCCGGCCGGCGCTGCAACTGGACAACGCCTCGGGCCAGTGGACGCTGTCCAGCCTCAAGGACGCGAAGCTGGCGTGGACCACGCAGCTGCGCAACCTGCGTCTGCCGCAGCAGAGCACGCGGCTCGACGAGTTGCAGCTGGAGCTCTCCGGCAGTTGGGCCCAGCACCGCCTGACGCTGAGCACGCAGGGCCAGGTGCCGCTGCCGCCGGTGCTGACGCAGCCGACGTCGACCAAGGTGATGGCGCGG
>CAMPJJ010000136.1 GCA_946886855.1 uncultured Roseateles sp.
TCCTTGCCGAGGCCTCTTGCAAATTGGGGACACAGTCCTACTTGAGTTCGCAACGGAGGTATTTCACCCATGCGAGTCGACAAGCTCACCACCCGGTTCCAAGAAGCGCTGGCCGAGGCCCAAAGCCTGGCGGTGACGCGCGACAACCCCTACATCGAACCCGTCCACGTGCTGGCCGCGATGCTCGCGCAGGACGACGGCCCGAAGGCGCTGCTCGAGCGCGCCGGCGTCAAGGTCCCCGCCCTCAAGGGCGCGCTGGACGGCATCCTCGGCGGCCTGCCGCAGGTGCAGGGCGAAGGCCAGCAGGTCCAGCCCAGCCGCGACCTGGTCAGCCTGCTCCAGAACGCCGAGAAGGAAGCCTCCAAGCGGGGCGACCACTTCATCGCCAGCGAGATGTTCCTGCTGTCGCTCGCCGACGCGAAGACCGACCTGGCCGGCGTCGCGCGCGGCCACGGCCTGACCCGCAAGGCGCTGGAGACGGCGGTCGAAGCCGTGCGCGGCGGCCAGAAGGTCGACAGCCAGGAATCCGAAGGCCAGCGCGAGGCGCTGAAGAAGTACACGCTCGACCTGACCGAACGCGCCCGCGCCGGCAAGCTCGACCCCGTGATCGGCCGCGACGACGAGATCCGCCGCGCCATCCAGGTGCTGCAGCGCCGCACGAAGAACAACCCCGTGCTGATCGGCGAACCCGGCGTCGGCAAGACCGCCATCGTCGAAGGCCTGGCGCAGCGCATCGTCAACGAGGAAGTGCCCGAAAGCCTGAAGGGCAAGCGGGTGCTGTCCCTGGACATGGCCGGCCTGCTGGCCGGCGCCAAGTTCCGCGGCGAATTCGAGGAACGCCTGAAGTCCGTGCTCAAGGAAGTCGCCGCCGACGAAGGCCGCATCATCCTGTTCATCGACGAGATCCACACCATGGTCGGCGCCGGCAAGGCCGAGGGCGCCATCGACGCCGGCAACATGCTCAAGCCCGCGCTCGCGCGCGGCGAGCTGCACTGCATCGGCGCGACCACGCTGGAGGAGTACCGCAAGTACGTCGAGAAGGACGCCGCGCTGGAGCGCCGCTTCCAGAAGGTGCTGGTCGACGAACCCACCGTCGAGGCCACGATCGCCATCCTGCGCGGCCTGCAGGAGAAGTACGAGGTCCACCACGGCGTCGAGATCACCGACCCGGCCATCGTCGCCGCGGCCGAACTCTCGCACCGCTACATCACCGACCGTTTCCTGCCCGACAAGGCCATCGACCTGATCGACGAGGCCGCGGCCAAGATCAAGATCGAGATCGACTCCAAACCCGAGGCGATGGACCGGCTCGACCGCCGCATGATCCAGCTCAAGATCGAGCGCGAGGCCGTGCGCAAGGAAACCGACGAGGGCTCCCAGCGCCGCTTCGCCCTGATCGAGGACGAGCTGCTCAAGCTCCAGCGCGAGTACAACGACCTGGAAGAGATCTGGACCTCGGAGAAGGCCCAGGCCCAGGGCTCCGCGCACGTCAAGGAAGAGATCGACCGCATCAAGTTCCAGATCGAGGAACTCAAGCGCAAGGGCGACTTCAACAAGGTCGCCGAGCTGCAGTACGGCAAGCTGCCCGACCTGGAGAAGCGCCTGAACGAGGCGCAGGCCAAGGAGATGGGCAAGGCCAAGGACAAGAGCCAGCCGCAGCTGCTGCGCACCATGGTCGGCGCCGAGGAGATCGCCGAGGTGGTGGCGCGCGCCACCGGCATCCCCGTGGCCAAGCTGATGCAGGGCGAGCGCGACAAGCTGCTGCAGATGGAAGACAAGCTGCATGAGCGCGTCGTCGGCCAGGACGAGGCCATCGTCGCGGTCGCGGATGCGATCCGGCGCTCGCGCGCCGGCCTGTCCGATCCGGACAAGCCGCTGGGCAGCTTCCTGTTCCTGGGCCCGACCGGCGTCGGCAAGACCGAGCTGTGCAAGGCGCTGGCGGGCTTCCTGTTCGACAGCGAGGACCACATGATCCGCATCGACATGAGCGAGTTCATGGAGAAGCACTCGGTGAGCCGGCTGATCGGCGCGCCTCCGGGCTATGTCGGCTATGACGAGGGCGGCTACCTGACCGAGGCGGTGCGCCGCAAGCCCTACAGCGTGCTGCTGCTGGACGAGGTCGAGAAGGCGCACCCGGACGTGTTCAACGTGCTGCTGCAGGTGCTGGACGACGGCCGCCTGACCGACGGCCAGGGCCGCACGGTCGACTTCAAGAACTGCGTGATCGTGATGACGTCCAACCTGGGCTCGCAGCACATCATGGCGCTGCAGGGCGAGTCCGACGAGGTGATCCGCGACGCGGTGTGGGGCGAGGTCAAGGCGCACTTCCGGCCCGAATTCCTCAACCGCATCGACGAGACGGTGATCTTCCATGCGCTGGGCGCGGACCACATCAAGTCGATCGCGAAGATCCAGCTGCGCCAGCTCGAACAGCGGCTGGACAAGCTGGAGATGAAGCTCGACGTCAGCGACGAGGCCTTGGCCGAACTGGCCAAGGTCGGCTTCGATCCGGTCTTCGGGGCGCGGCCGCTCAAGCGCGCGATCCAGCAGCGGATCGAGAACCCGCTGTCCAAGCTGATCCTGCAGGGCCGCTTTGGTCCGAAGGACGTGATCCCGGTCAGCGTGGAGACCTCAGCCGGCGGAGAACCCGGCGAGTTCAGCTTCGGACGCGTGGTGCATTGACGCCGCGGGGCGCCGGTGCCGGGTCTTGCCCGGCTCGGCGCCTCAACGCAGTTTTTCGAGCACTTCCGATCTGAACTCCCGCTGGTACAGCACGTACAGCACGCCGGCCGTGGACAGGGCCAGCGCCCAGGGCGAGAAGAACCAGGCCACGACGGGGAACGCGAGGTAGTAGCCGCGCAAGCCGTCGTTGAAGGCCTCGGCCGCCATGCCGACGACCGCGCCGGCGCGGTCGGCGAATTCCTCGCGCGCTTCTTTCGCCTCCGGTCCCAGCTGCGCGAACTGGCCCGCCTCGGGCGCCGACGCCACCAGCAGCGCGCCGAAGGTGTACTGCCGCATGCTCCAGGTGAAGCGGAAGAAGGCGTACACGAAGATGCCGGTCAGCAGCGCGAGCTTGATGTCGAACACCAGCGTGCTCGTCTTCACCGCGAACGGCAGCCCCAGCACCAGCGCGCTGGTCTGCTCGCTCGCCCCCAGCGCGGCCAGCAGGCCGCCGATGATCAGGATGGTCGTGGAGGCGAAGAACGACGGGCTCGACAACAGCGCCTGGCTGACCGCGCCGTCCAGCACCCGCATCTCGCGGTAGGTCAGCTGCAGCATCCACTGGCGCCGCACGCGGTTGGTGATGGCCAGCAGCGAGCCGCGACCATCCGCATGGCGCTTGGAGAACTGGGCGTAGCCGATCCAGGCCACGAAGAACAGGCCCAGCGAGGCCCAGTCGAGCAGCGGCAACGCGGCCAGGAGTTGTCGGAGCGATTGCATCGCGTCAGTGTAGAGGCGCGCCGCCGCGCGCGAGGCGAGCACGAGCACGAGCATCGGCACCGGCACCGGCACCGGCACCGGCACCGGCACCGGCACCGGCACCGGCACCGGCACGAGTACGGGCACGGGCACGGGCACGGGCACGGGCACGGGCGCAGGGAGCGCCGTCGAGCGCGCAGCGTCCAAGGCCGGACTCAGACGGCGGGCTTGCGCCGAACCCCGCGAACCGCGGCGGACGGCGCCGCGATGCCGTCGTGGTCCTTGGGGGCGCCGTTGCCGTTGTCGTTGTCGTTGTCGTTGCCGTCGCCGTCGCCGTCGCCGTTGTCGTTGCCGTTGCCGTTGCCGTTGCCGTTGCCGCGGGCCGGCCCCGTGGCTTCGGCAGGCGGCAAGCCATGCGGCCAGATCTCCAGCAGCGCAAGAGCGCCCTGCAGCAGCGCCGTCGCCGCCGCGGCGGTCAGGCCGCGCACCACCGCGCGGACGAAGCCGCCGTCCGACTCACCCTGGACCGAAGGCGGCAGGTCGACGCCCGCCGACTGGCAGTTGGTGCACTCGTAGCGACCGGTCGAGGGATCGAACAGGATCTCGATCACGTGCCGCGAGGTGGCGACGCGGCAGGCGGTGAGCGACGTTTGTCGGCCGGCGCGCCGCACGCGGATCCCATGGTCCTTGGGCCATTCGCTCAGGTCCATCAGCAGGTCGATCAGCGACGGCAAGGAGGACGGCACGGCGGACGGCATCGCGGAGGGCGAGGACCAGCCGCCGGGGCCGGCGTCGACGACGAGCGGTGGAGCGGGGAAGGTCAAGCGGGCGGACTTCATGCGCAATCTCCATCCGGCGGCGGCCCGCCGCGGCATGCGGCGGGTCCGTCCCGGAGTGAAGCGGCGAAGTGCAGGACCTGCGCGGGCGGGTTCAGGCCATCCCGGAGCCGACACCGGTCCGACACCGGGCCGACACCTGGCCGCCCGGCAGTCCGGCAGCCCGGTCGGCCACTCAGCCCGGCAGCCCAGTCCCGCAGCTCAGACGGGCAGGTCGAACACCAGCACCTCGGCGTCCTGGCCGGCCTCGATCGAGACGCCGGCCTCCTTGGCCAGCTGGAGCGCGTCCCCGGTGCCCAAGGCTTCCCCGTTCACGGTCGCCTGACCGCGCACGACATGCACGTAGGCGATCCGGTCCGCCGCGAGCGGCAGCTCGGCGCGTTCATCGCCGTTGAACAGTCCGGCGTACAGGCGCGCATCCTGGTGGATGGACACCGAGCCCGCCGCGCCGTCCGGCGAGGCCACCAGCCGCAGCTGGCCGCGCTTCTCGGCGTCGGTGAAGTGCTTCTGCTCGTAGCCCGGCTCGACCCCCTGGCGGTCCGGCATGATCCAGATCTGCAGGAAGTGGGTCTGGCCGTCCTTCGAGTGGTTGAACTCGCTGTGCCGCACGCCGGTGCCGGCGCTCATCCGCTGCACGTCGCCCGGACGGATCACGCCCGCGTTGGCGCCGCCCGGCGTGCCGTTGCCCATGCTGTCCTGGTGCGCCAGCTCGCCGCTGAGGACGTAGCTGATGATCTCCATGTCGCGGTGGCCGTGCGTGCCGAAACCCGTGCCGCCGGCGATGCGGTCCTCGTTGATCACGCGCAGCGGGCCGAAGCCCATCCGGCGCGGGTTGTGATAGTCCGCGAACGAGAAGCTGTGGAAGCTCTTCAGCCAGCCGTGGTCGGCGTAGCCGCGATCCGAGGACTTGATGACTTCACGCATGTCGATGCTCCTGGTGGGGCCCCTCCGGGTGGGGTGGAGAGGGCCTGCTTGTTGGCGATGGACCCACTGTAGGGACGCGGGCCTCTGCCGAGGGGGAGGGGGCTTGAAGCCAGCATTCAAATAAGATGAAGGGATGGCTCAACAAGACAAACGACGGGTCCTGACGCCGGAAGCGCTGGCCATGATGGACAGCATCGCGCGCAGCGGCAGCTTCGCCGCGGCGGCCCGGGAGATGGGGAAGGTGCCCTCGGCGCTGACCTACTCGGTGCGGCAGCTCGAGGACGCGCTGGACGTGCTGCTGTTCGACCGCAGTTCGCGCCAGGCCGTGCTGACCGCCGCGGGGCACGAGTTGCTCACCGAAGGCCGGCGCCTGCTGCAGGAGATGGACGCGGTCGCGAACCGCGTCAAGCGCGTCGCCACCGGGTGGGAGAGCGAACTCACCATCGCGTTCGACGATGCGATCGCGCGGCGCGCGATCTTCGACCTGATGGAGGCCTTCTACCAGCAGGCCGAAGACGGCAAGCCGCCGCCGACGCGCCTGAAACTGCGCACGGAGGTGTTGTCGGGCACCTGGGAGGCGTTGATCTCCGGCCAGGCCGATCTCGCGATCGGCACCAGCGCGCAACCGCCGGGCAGTTCGGTCGTCTGCGAGGTGCTCGGGCCGATGGAGATGGTGTTCTGCGTTGCGCCGCACCACCCGTTGGCGGGATTCGACGGGGTGCTGACCTCGGCCGAGATCGCGCGGCACCGCATCGTCGCGGTGGCGGACACGGCGCGCAGCCTCGCGCCCATGACCGTCGGCGTGGTGCCCGGACAGGAAGTGCTGACGGTGCCGTCGATGGCGATCAAGCTCGAGGCGCTGCTGCGCGGCCTGGGCGTCGGGTCGCTGCCGACGCCGATGGTGCGGCGGCACGTGGACGCGGGGCGGCTCGTGCAGAAGGAAACCTTCCAGGGGAAGCGGATCTCGCCGATGCATTACGCGTGGCGCAACAGCAGCCAGCGCCCGGCCAAGGCGCTGGCCTGGTGGCTGGAGCGGCTGCGGAGCGAGACGACGCGGCGCTCGCTCATCGAGCAGCACGAGGGGTTGCTGCTGTGACCCAGGCGGGACGGGGCTACGTCGGCCGTTTTGCGCCGTCGCCCACGGGGCCCTTGCATGAGGGGTCGCTGGTCGCCGCGCTGGCGAGCTGGCTCGATGCGCGTGCGCAGGGCGGCCGCTGGCTGATCCGGATCGAGGACGTCGACCGGCCGCGCTGCCCGGCCGGCATGGACGCGGTGGTGCTGTCGCAGCTCGCCCAGGTGAGGCTGCTGCCGGACGAGCCGCCGGTCTGGCAATCGACAAGGGATGCGGCCTACCAGGCCGCGTTGGATCGGCTCAAGGCCACGGGGTGGGCCTACCCCTGCGGCTGCTCGCGCAAGGACATCGCCGAAGCCATGGCCGCCCGGGGCGGTCAGCGGGCGCGGCATGGGGAACTCGTCTACCCGGGGACCTGCCGGCACGGGCTCCACGGCAAGCCCGCGCGGGCCTGGCGGCTGCGCAGCACGGCGACGGTGGACGGCGACGAGCCGCTGCGCATCGTGTGGCGGGATCGCCGGCTCGGCCCGCAGTCGCAGGACCTGACCGACGAGGTCGGCGACTTCGTCCTGCTGCGCGCGGACGGGCTCTGGGCCTATCAACTCGCGGTCGTCGTCGACGACGGCTGGCAGGGCATCACCGACGTGGTCCGCGGCGAGGACCTCGCCGACAACACGCCCCGGCAGATCCGGCTGCAGGAATTGCTCGGCCTGCCCCGTCCGCGCCATCTGCACACGCCGCTGGTGCTCGGCGACAACGGCGAGAAGCTCTCCAAGCAGAACGGCGCCCAGGCCCTCGACCTGGGCAACCCGCTTGCCGCTTTGCAGCGCGCCGGCGCCCGCCTCGGGCTGCCGGCGCTGCAGGCGCGGACGATGCCCGAGTGGCTCGCCGGCGCCGTCGCAGCGTGGTCTGTACGGCAGCGCGCGGCGTAGGGACGCTCAGCGGCTGGCATGATCACGCCTTTGCTCCTGTTTCTGTTTCTCGGGACGCGGTCCGGCGTCCCCCTTTCAAGGAAAACTCGATGAAGACGACCGACAGCGGCCTGCAATACGACGACACCATCGCCGGTACCGGCGCGACCGCCCGCGCCGGCCAGGACGTGAAGGTGCACTACACCGGCTGGCTGTTCAAGGACGGCGAGAAGGGCACGAAGTTCGACTCCAGCAAGGACCGTGGCGAACCGTTCGAGTTCGAGCTCGACGGCGGCATGGTCATCAAGGGCTGGGATGAAGGCGTCAAGGGCATGCAGGTCGGCGGCACCCGCGTGCTCGTCATCCCGCCCCAGCTCGGCTACGGCGCGCGCGGTGCCGGCGGGGTCATTCCGCCGAATGCGACGCTGATGTTCGAAGTCGAGCTGCTGGGTGTGTCCGGCGGCGCGGAAGCCATCGAGCTGAACCAGTTGGCCACCACCGCCAGCGGGCTCCAGTTCGAGGACGTGAAGGAAGGCGACGGCGCCACCGCGGAAGCCGGCAAGCGCGTCACCGTCCACTACACCGGGTGGCTCTACAAGGACGGGCAGCGCGGGCGCAAGTTCGACTCGTCCAAGGACCGGCGCGATCCGTTCCGATTCCACCTCGGCGCGGGGGAGGTCATCAAGGGATGGGATGAAGGCGTCCAGGGCATGAAGGTCGGGGGGACGCGATTCCTCGTCATTCCGTCGGAACTCGGCTATGGCGCGTACGGCGCCGGCGGCGTCATTCCGCCGCATGCGACGCTGCTGTTTGAAGTGGAACTGCTGGCGGTTTGAGCCGGGTTTCTCTTCTGCTCTCTGCAGCCCGCCGGGTCTCGGCCCGGCGGGCTCTCACGCGGTGAGCCCATCCCACGGCAGCGCGGCCAGCGCGATGAGTTCCTGGGCGGCTCTGCTGGTTTCCCCCGCGCTGCCGTCCCTCATCGTGACCCGAGGCGCGCTGACAAGTTTCGGGAAGTGGTTGGTGAGCGAGCGTTCATAGCCGGGGTCGTAGTGATCCCGCATCAGCTCCCCGAACACTTCCGCCCAATGCCCACCGAGGGCCAGGTCTTGCCACCGTCCGACGCGTTCCCGGCCGCGGAGGGCGACCAGCCCGCCGATCAGCGCGTTGAAGGTTTCCGGCCTGTCCTTGAAGTGCGCATAGTCCTCGAGCAGCAACTGCACGCGCCCGGCGTCGGTCATGTCGATCCAGACGCAGCGCCCGTGCTGCCGCAATCGCAGGTGAAGCGACTCGGGCAGCTGCACGCCGCCGATCTTGCGGCTTTCGCTTTCGACAAAGACCGGCAGGGACGGATCGAGTCCGACCATCGCCTGCCAGAGCGCGGTGTCGAAGGCCTTCTGACTGGGTTGCGGCTGATCGGGCAGGGCGCCCAGCACGGAGCCTCGATGCCGCGCCAGCGCCTCGAGGTCGAGCACCTGCGCGCCTGCCGCGGCGAGCGCCTGCAGCAGCCGCGTCTTGCCTGACCCGGTGCGTCCGCACAGCACGACGAAGTCGAACCGCGCCGGCTGCTCCGCGAGGGTCTTGATGACCTCGCCGCGGAAGGCCTTGTACCCCCCCACCAGTTGCAGCGACTTGAACCCGATCTGGTTCAGGAACCAGTTCATCGCCCCGGACCGCTGCCCGCCGCGCCAGCAGTAGACCAGCGGCTGCCAGTGCTTGCGCATCAGCGGCCGGTTGGCGTCGAGGTGGTTGGCGATGTTGCGCGCCACGATCGCCGCGCCCAGCTTGCGCGCTTCCAGCGGATCCTGCCGGTAGAGCGTGCCGACGACGCGTCGTTCCTCGTTGTCCAGCACCGGCCAGTTCAGGGCGCCGGGCAGGTGGTCTTCCTCGAACTCCCCGGGCGACCGCACGTCGATCACGCTGCTGAACCCCTCGAGCCGGGCGAAGGCCTCGGCGGACGGGATCACGTGGTACTGGCTCATCGCCTCACTGCACCGACAGGGCGTCCAGCAGTTCCGTCTCGATCTGGAGCTGCATGCGGCTCTGCTGCAGCGCCACGCCGTCGAGCAGGAACGTATCTTCCACGCGCTCGCCGAGGGTCGAGACCTTCGCGAGCTGCAGGTTGATCCCATGCCGCGCCAGCACGCGGGCGATCGCGTACAGCAGCCCCGCGCGGTCGGTCGCGCTGACGGAGAGGAGCCAGCGTTGCGCGCGCTCATCGGGCCGCAGTGCGATGCGGGGCGTGAAGGGGAAGCTCTTCACGCGCCGCGAGAGGCGGCCTTTGCGGGGCTCGGGCAGCGGCCCCTGCGCGACCAGCGCCTGGCTGAGCTTGGACTCGACCAGCGCCGTGAGGTCGCGGTGGTGGAGGTCGAGCTCGGGCGCGATCACCTGGAAGGTGTCGAGCGCGTACCCGCTGCGGGTCGTGTGGACCTTGGCGTCGAGGATGTTGAAGCCCGCGCCGTCGAAGTAGCCGCAGATGCGCGCGAACAGGTCCTGCAGGTCCTTCGCGTACACCAGCACCTGCAGGCCTTCCCCGACGGGTGAGGGCCGCGAACGCACGACGGGTTCGACGCTGTCGACGTGTCGCCACAAGGCCCGGGCGTGCCAGGCGAGGTCGGGGGCGTCATGCCGCGCGAAGTAGCTGAGGTCCAGCGTCTTCCACAGCGCGTCCTCGGTGCCGGGCAACTGCGCCTTCAGCGCGAGTTCCTGCCGCGCTTCCTGCTTGCGCGCCTCGATCTCCGCGGCCATGTTGAGCTTGGCGCCGCCCAGCGCGCGCAGCGTCAGCCGGTAGAGGTCCTCGAGCAGCTTGCCCTTCCACGCGTTCCAGACCTTGGGTCCGGTGCCCCGGATGTCGGCCACGGTCAGCAGGTACAGCGCCGTCAGCGTGCGCTCGTCCTTGACCAGCTGGGCGAAGTGCTGGATGACCTCGGGATCCGAGAGGTCCTCCTTCTGCGCGACGCGCGACATCGTCAGGTGGTGCTCGACCAGGAACACGACCAGCGCCGCGTCCGCCTTCGGCAGCCCGTGCGCGCGGCAGAAGCGCCTGGCCTCGGCCGCGCCCAGGTCGGAATGGTCCCCGCCGCGTCCCTTGGCGATGTCGTGGAACAGCGCCGCGACGTAGAGCGAGGACGGCCGGTCGAACTGCGCCGCCAGCTGCGAGCAGAACGGGTACTCGTGCGTGTGTTCGGGGATGAAGAAGCGACGGATGTTGCGCAGCACCATCAGGATGTGCTGGTCCACCGTGTAGACGTGGAACAGGTCGTGCTGCATCTGCCCGACGATGCGCCGGAACACCCACAGGTAGCGCCCCAGGACCGAGGTCTGGTTCATCAGCCTGAATGCGTGGGTCTGTCCCTGCGGCTCCTCCAGGATGCGCATGAACATCGCGCGGTTGGCCGGGTCGCGCCGGAACGCGCTGTTCATCAGCCCGCGGGCGTTGTACAGCGCGCGCAGCGTCTTGGCCGACAGTCCCTTGATGCCGGGCGTCTGCTGGTAGATCAGGAAGGTCTCGAGGATCGCGTGCGGCTCGCGTTCGTAGAGGTCGTCGGTGGCGATCTCCAGCATGCCGCTGCGCTCCAGGAAGCGCGCGTCCACCGGCCGCAGCTCGTTGCCGACGGTGCCGTTGATCTGTTCTTCGAGGTTGAGCAGCGTGATCTGGTTGAGCTGCGTGACCGCCTTGGCCGCCCAGTAGTAACGGCGCATCAGCTTCTCGGACGCCCGCAGCGAGCGGGTCGACGCGTAGCCGAAGCGCTCGGCCACCGAGGTCTGCAGGTCGAAGACCAGCCGATCCTCGCGCCGCCGCGCCGCCAGATGCAGCTGGCAGCGGATGCTCTTGAGCACGCCCTCGTTGCGCTGCAGCTGGCGCGCCTCGAAAGGCGTGATCAGCCCCCGGGCCGCCAGCTGGGGCCAGGTCTTGCCCAGACCGGCGCCGCGCGCGATCCAGATCAGCACCTGCAGGTCGCGCAGACCGCCGGGGCTTTCCTTGATGTTGGGTTCGAGCGCGTAGGGCGTCTCTTCGTATTTCGTGTGGCGCTGGCGCATCTCCAGCGTCTTGGCGCGCATGAAGGCGCGCGGATCCATCGCCGCGCGGAAGGCCTGGTCGAAGCGCTTCACCAGCGGCCGGGCGCCCGCCAGCCAGCGGGATTCCAGCAGCGCGGTCTGGATGGTGACGTCGCCGTCGGCCTCGTCCAGGCATTCCTTGACCGAGCGCACCGACGAGCCGATCTCCAGCCCGATGTCCCAGCAGGCGGTGATGAAAGCCTCGATCGCGTGCTTGAGCGGACCGGGCTGGTCCGGGTGGATCGGCGTCGGACCGTCCTGCAGCGAGTCGGGCAGCAGCAGCAGGACGTCGACGTCCGAGTGCGGGAACAGTTCACCACGCCCGTAGCCGCCGACCGCGACCAGCGCCGCCTCGGGCGCCGCCGCGGCGATGCCCGATTGCGCCCACAAGGCCTGCAGCGTGCCGTCGACGTGCCTGGCCAGCAGCCGCATCAGCCGCGCCGCCGCAGACACGCTGGCCTTGGCGGACGCGAAATCGTCCAGCAGCACTTGCTTGCCGGCCTTGAAGTGCTGGCGCAGCTCGGCGACCGACAGGGTCGCGGCGGGCGCCATGGGAAGCTTGGGCACGGTGGGGGCGTTGAGCACGTTCGGTGTGACCTTGACACCCACGCCGACGTCGCCGGGCGTCCTGGCGTTCATGGGCGGCCCGCGCGGATCAGGCCGGAACGGCCTGGGGCAGGGCGAAGGCGGGCGGCGGCGGCGTCCCGGCCGACTGCGTGAGGATCTCGAAGCCGGTCTCGGTGACCAGCACCGTGTGCTCCCACTGCGCCGACAGCGAGCGGTCCTTGGTGACGATGGTCCACCCGTCGCCCATCTCGCGGATCTCGCGCCGGCCGGCGTTGATCATCGGCTCGATCGTGAAGACCATGCCGGGCACCAACTCCTCGAGCGTGCCGGGACGGCCGTAATGCAGCACCTGCGGCTCCTCATGGAACTTCTGCCCGATGCCGTGGCCGCAGAACTCGCGCACGACGCTGAAGCCGGCGTTCTCCGCGAAGGTCTGGATCGAATGGCCGATGTCGCCCAGGCGCGCGCCCGGCTTGACCTTCTGGATGCCTTTCCACATCGCCTCGTAGGTGAAGGCGCACAGCCGCTTGGCCGCGATCGAGCCCTCGCCGACGACGAACATGCGGCTCGTGTCGCCGTGCCAGCCGTCCTTGATGACGGTGACGTCGATGTTGACGATGTCGC
>CAMPJJ010000137.1 GCA_946886855.1 uncultured Roseateles sp.
GATGGAGCCATCTTCTCTGGAAATCAACGTCTCGGAGAAACCGGGCAGGTCACCGTTGCTTCTACTTCAATAACAACTTGAGTCCACTGAAATTTTCCCGACTAGTTCCCGGCCTCAGAGGTTGCAGATATCGCCACGAGCCGCGGCGATGAAAAAACTCCCAAAAACTTGCTGGCCGACAACCCAAACACTTTCTCGTCGTTCGCAGCCATGCATCGGAGTTCAGACCATGTCTTACTGTCATTCTTGTTATACGCCTCAATAAGGCGAAATGCATTCTTCAAGAGCAGCTCTGTACCGGGCGGCAAGCCTGGCCGTTGATGTTGGTGCTGCGAGGTTGCGCATCCACTACATGCCAGCGCAAGCAGAGAGACAGATAACAACTTCATCATACTTTCGATCAAAAACAATCTAACGAGGGTCGTTTGAAATCATTCATGTAATCTTCTAGACATCTTCCGTCATCCCACCCGTCCGGAGAGTTACCCGAATCATTCCTTCGCAGGCTCATCTCGCTGAAGAACAAGCAGTTCGAAAGAACCGGCAGTCACCGGAAGTTCGATTGAACTCTGGAAGCCTTTCAGTGACCCCGAAAAGTCATACTCAATGGCGCCAACTCCGGTACCGGGGAACGTGGACACAGCAGGATCCGACCAGATCACCTCGTCTCCCGAGCGATGATGAATCGAAGTCTCCATCCGAACCCGAGAAACATCGGTGAACTTCAGAATGCAATGGCCGACGCAACCAGCCTCATTTACGCTAGGAAAGAGCGAAATAAGATCGCTTGAAACAAAAAGCCGCCTTCGCGCAGCCGGATCGCATGGACGCGGCCCGGCACGACGGTGAGCACGAGGCGGCCGGTGGACAGGTCCTGCGGCGCCGCGAGCACGCGGGTGGTGATGAAGCCTTCCTCGATCAGCGCGTCCTGCAGGCGCGTGACGAGCGTGGCGACGCTGCCGGCGCCCAGGCAGCGGCCGATCGGCGCGTCGTCGCCCTGCGGGCCGTCGAGCGCGCCGATCTGGCGCGCCATGCGGGGCTGGCCCTCGACGCCGCGCAGCTCGATCTGCGTGATGAGGAAACACGGCGACTCGTCGTCGCGCAGCCGCGGACGCGCCTGCGGCGCGCTGGCGCGCAGACGCACGTCGGGTTCGCGTTCGAGCGACTGGCGCTGCTGGGCCTCGCGCTGCTGCTGGAGCTGGCGCTGTGCGTCGGGGTCGACGGTGCCTGGCGGCAAGACCTGGCCCCAGGCGGCGCCCAGGCCGGCGTGTGTGCCGATGCCGGTGCCGATGCCCATGGCGACGTACAACGCCGCGGCCATTGCGATCGTGGTTCCCGCCGGCACGCCGACGGTCGGACGTCGCTGCGCGGGCGTCCGCTGTTCATGCTTCTCTTGCATCCCTGCCTGCCGTTTGTCTGGCGTTGTTTTTTCGACCCAGGGCGGGCCGAAGCAAGCGGCGATGCGTCACGAACCGGACGAGACCGGACCGGCAACCCCGCTATCTCGCGTCGTGATTTCCTTGGGAAATCGGCATCGAGACCGGAGGCTTTGCGTCGCCGGCTCGCGCCGGTTTTGCCCTTTCAGCCCTCATGGCGTGACATCCCTCACGGGATGCAGGGCGCCTCTGGGAACTGAAGTAAACGACTGTATCCGACCGCAACATCCAGACACATCGCCTCCCGGGGGTGGTTGACGAGCGGGCAGCGGATGCGGTAACGGCGTCACCCATCCGCCGGATGCATCACCGGCCGGCACGACGCACGCTCCTACAATCCGCGCGCCTTGACAGGAGCCCGCATGTCCGCACCGATCGACTTCTATTTCGACTTCGCCTCGCCCTACGGCTACATCGCCGCGCAGAGCATCGACGAGCTCGCCGCCAAGTACGGCCGCACCGTCAACTGGCATGCCATCGTGCTGGACGCCAACTTCCAGTCGCTCGAGCGCATCCGCGTGCCCAACAGCGTCATGCGCAGCGACTATGTCCGCCGCGACGTCACCCGGCTCGCCGCCTTCATGAAGGTGCCGTACAACACGCCGACGTCGCTGGGCCTGCACACCGAGATGGCCGCGCGCCTGTTCCACTGGTTCAACGACCGCGATCCCGAACAGGGGCGCAAGTTCGCGCAGGCCGTCTACAAGGCCTATTTCGTCGACGATCGCAACATCGCCCAGGCCGAGGTGCTGCAGGACCTCTGCGCCACGCAGCACGTCTCGCCCGACCAGCTCCAGGCCATCGCCAACGACACGGCCGCGCGCGCCCGGCTGAAGGCCGAGATCGACCTCGCCGAAGCCCGCGGCGTGTTCGGCTCGCCCTTCTTCATCGTCGAAGGCGAACGCTTCTGGGGCAACGACCGGCTGCCGCAACTCGAATACTGGCTGTCGAACGGCCCGTACTGAGCCCGCACTGAGCCCGCACTGAGCCCGTATTGATCGGGCATAGGCTCGACCGGGAGGTCGGGCCCGCCGGGACGCGCTGGCGCGGCTCACCGCCCGTTACTCCTTGTCCGCCGGGTAATGCCCGGCGCGACCGGTCATCGGCAACCTCCGCGACCGCGTTGTCAGACGCATGTTGTCCCCTTCATGGAGGTCCCACATGCGAACGCTTCGTCCCCTGCTGCTCGCGCTCGTCGCGGCTCCGCTGGTCGCGACATTGACCGGCTGCGTCGTGGTGCCTGCCCACCGTTATCACGGCTATGACCGCGGCTATGGCGACGGTGGCGGCTACGGCGCCGGCTATTCCGATGGCGGCCCGGTCGTCACCGGCACCATCTGGATCGACGGCTACTGGGACAACCGCGGCGGCGGTCGCCGCTGGATCCCGGGCCACTACGGCCCGCGGCGCTGAGTCCGGAAACGACGACGCCGGCTCGAGGCCGGCGTCCTGCGCTGCACGTGGGACCGGGCGCCCCAGAAGGCGTTCCGATCCCGCTGCCGAGCGATCAATGCATCGTGCAGAGGAAGGTGCCCACGCCGCGGTAGTCGGTGCCGTTCACCTTGGTCTGATGACCGAGGACGATGCGCAGCTTGTTCGACGCGCCGCCATCAACCACGGTGATCTGCGCGCCGGTCTCGTTGTTGAGGTAGCGGTTGCTCACCAGGATGGTGGCCGGCGTGGTCACGAGGCCGCTCAGCGACTGCTTGACCGAGTCGATGCCGGCATCCGTCTGGATCTCCGCCGCGACCGAGGCGCCCAGGCTGGACACGTTGAGCGTCGCCGTGCCGATGGTGCGACCGAAAGCGATCACCGCGGTGCTGTTGATCTTGGTCGGCGTCGTGAAGACGCCCGCCTCGCAGGCGTAGGTGCCGTTCGCGCCGAAGCTCGCCAGCTGGTTGTACACGACGTAGTGGTACGCATTGCCGTCCGACAGCGTGTCGGTGCGGGTCGGCGTGGTGACCGTGCCTCGCACCCAACGGCCCATCGCGAAGCTGGCATCGCCGGCCACGTCGACCGGATTGCTGCCGGTCATCGCGTAGCTGCCGACGGTGACCATGCCGCCCGCGGCCTGCTGCGACACCGCGTCCACCACGCCGTTGAACTGCAGGCCGGCGGCCATCACGAACGCGCGAGGACGCGCGCCCTTCACGAACGCTGCCGGCGGCGTGGTGGTGGTCGTGGCGCCTCCCCCCGCGTTGTTGCCCTGGTTGGTGTTGACCGTGGCGTCGTCACTGCCGCCGCCGCCGCAAGCGGTCAGCGCCGCGACCAACGGGAGCGCCCACACGCCTTTGAAAACTTCAAACTTCATCTCTGTTCCCTGGATTGCAAACTTCTGTTGCCGAATGTTGCTGTTCGGCGGGGGCGGAGTCTGAGGGCCTCCCCGACGTGGCGAGCGGCACTTTTTGACAATCCAGGGTGCCATCACCCGAAATGGGCGATCAACGCCCATCCGGCCGAATGCTGGTGGCGCGGTGTGGCCTCTTGTTCTCGCCCTCCCGGGTGGAGGACTTGACGGCGCCAGCGCCGCTCAACTCGCCTGCTTGAAGGCCATCACGGCCTGGTTGCGCAGCGTGCGCAGCAGCGAGAGCTGCTTCTCGTCGAGCACCACACTGCCCGGCTGCGCCTTGTCCGCGTAGATCATCGCGAAGGGTGCGCCGCGCAGCGCCATCGGCAGGATCAGGAAGCTGTGCGCCTTGGCCCCGCTGAGGAACCACGGCGGCAGCCGCTCGGCGATCTTGGGCTGCGAAGCGTCGGCGATCAGCGTGTCCACGCCCTTGCTGCAGATCGCCGTGAAGAGGTCCGCCGGCATGCCCGGCATCACCCGCAGCGGCACGCGGAACAGCGGCACCACCGCCTCCACCCCGTCGCCCAGGCCGAAGCGTCCCGTGAGCGTCTCGGTCTTGGGATCGCGCAGGCAGAAGATCACCCGCCGGAAGCCCAGCCCGCGGAACATGGTCTCCAGGATCATCCGCAGGATCTCGTTGAGCTTGAAGCTCTCGACCATCGCGTTGGTGATGTCCTGGATGCCCGCGGCCAGCGTGGCGGCGGCCTGTTCGGGCGGGATCACGCCGGCTGGCGCCTGCCCGTCCACCATCGTCGCCTGCAGCTGGTGCGGCGACAGCGTGTCCTCCGTCGACGGCGTCAGCGGCGCCAGCAGGCGCTGCGCTGGCGAGTTCTTCGTGAGCTTGATGTCCATCGCCTGCGCCAGCTGCGTCAGACGTTGCCGCGCCTGGTCGGCCGCCGCCTCGAAGGCCTTGGCCTCGACGCCCAGCGCGCGCGCGTAGCGCTGCGCCATCGCGCGCACCTTGGCATGCGCCTCGGCCGGATCGCTGTTCAGGATGACGTCCGCGACGTCGTTGCTCGCGCGGCCCAGCCAGCGCATGCGATCGGTCGAATGCTCCACCAGCCGCGCCGGCGCGTCGCCGTCGGGCCGCTGCATGCTGCGCTGCAGGCTGTCCGGGAAGCCCCATTGCCGCGCAACGCCCAGGCCCAGGCTCTCGTAGCTCAGCCCCAGCACCTGCGCGGAGGCCGCGGCCTCGCTCAGCGGCGGCGCGGCCTGCTCGCCCATGCCGCGCTCGGGTCGCACGACGCGGCGCACCTGCTGCGCCTCCTCGGGCAGGTAGAACTCGGCCAGCAGCCGGCCCAGCCCCTGGAACATCGTGGCGAGGAAGGACTCCTCGTTCTCGCGCGGCACCAGGCACAGCTCGCGCGCCAGCGAGCCCGCCATCAGCGCGCGCAGGAACTCCTCCTTCAGGCGCTGCGCGTGGCCCTTGTTCTCCATGCGCTCCAGCAGCACCAGCGACAAGGCCAGGTTGCGGATGCCGCCGAAGCCCACCAGCGCCACCGCGCGCGACACCGTGCTGATGTGCCCGCCGCCCGCATGGCTGAACTGCACCGTGTTGACCAGCCGCAGCAGCTTGTTGGTGAGCGCGACGTCCTTGAGGATCTCGTTGGAGAGCGAGGTCAGGCTCTCGTTGTCGGACTGCGTCATCCGCTGGATGCGCGTCACCGAGTCGGCCATCGCGGGGAAGTCGCTGCGATGCCGCATGCGGCGCAGCAGGAATTCGAGCGTCGCGTTGCCGCCCTCGCCGACTTCGGTGGTCTCGCTCGCGGCCGGATGCAGCCACGCGGCCAGCGCGTCGTGGAAGGCCTTGGCATCGGCCCAGCGCTGCGACGACTCGCGCGACAGGCCGCGCAGCAGCACGGCGCGCAGCGCGTCGTCGCTGTCGGGCCCGAGGTCGGCCGGCGGATCGAGGGTCTGCTCCATCGCGCGACGCACCGCGCGCCACGGATCGGCGTCGTAGTTGAGCCGTTGGCCGGACAGCATCTCGCTGAGCATCACTGCGGCGGCGAAGACGTCCATCACCGGCGAGGCGGCGTCGCCCCTGGCGGCCTCCGGCGAGATGTAGCCCGGCGTGCCGACGATGCGGTTGGGTCGGGCCGCCGCGCTGGCGGCGCCGGCCGCTCCCTGCTGGATGCGGCCCGCGATGCCGAAGTCCATCACCTTGGGCCGACCCGCCGAGTCGATCAGGATGTTGGACGGCTTCAGGTCGCGGTGCACGACGCCCGCCTGATGCGCCGCGTGCAGCCCGTCGAGGATGCCCAGCATCAGCGCGACCGCTTCGCGCGCCGGCAGCCGGCCGCGTTGGCGCAGCCGCTCGGTGAGCGTGCCGCCGGGCACGTACTCGAAGACCATGTAGGCCTGGCCGGCCTCGATGTCGGCCTCGAAGACCGGCACGAGGTTGGGATGCGTCAGCCGGCTGACCGCGCGCGCCTCGTGCAGCCAGGCGTCCACGCTCGCGCGGTCGACCGCCTGCGTGAGCACTTTCAGCGCGACCTCGCGGTCCAGCCGCGGATCGTGCGCGAGCCACACCACCGCCTGGGCGCCCTGCCCGAGACTGCGCAGCGGCTTGAATCGCCCGACGGCGGGCGGCATGGCGGTCATGGTCGGTCCTTGCCGGGCTGGGCGCTGCCGGGCGGGCGGCTGCCCGTCGGCGATCCTGGCTGGGCGGTGCTGTTCGTGTGGTTCGTGGACGTGTTTGCGGACGTGTTTGCAGACGTGTTCGTGGCGGCGGCAGGAGCCGGCGCGCCGGACTCGGCGCGCTCGCGCAGACGGGAGCGCGGTGCCGCGGTCGCGGCCGCGCCGATGGCTGGGTCGCTCATCGCGCCCAGGCCGCTTTCGCCCGCGTCGGCGATCGCGCCGCTGTTGCCCAGGGCGTCGTAGATCTCGCGCAGGCCGAGGCCGAGCGCGCGCGCGTAGCGACGCGTCGCCAGCTCGATCGCCGCCTGCCGCTTGCGCTCCGGCGAGGCCAGCGCGTCCACCAGTTCATTGGCCAGGCTGCAGGTGAGCCGCAGCATCTCGGTGTCGCCGTCGGCGTGGCGCACCGGCGCCTCCTGCGGCTGGCGGCGCATCATGTGCTGCAGCTCGTCGCCCAGGCCCCAGTACTTCGCGACCGCCAGGCCCAGGCTCTCCAGGTCGCAGCCCAGCACCGCGTAGGCGGCGGACTGCTCGTTCATGCCGCGCGGATTGGGGTTGTCCTCGGTCGCCTCGGGCGCGACCTGCAGCTGGCGGATCTGCTGCGCGTCGTCCGGGAAGTGGTACTGCACCAGCAGCCGCCCCAGGTTCTGCATCAGCGAGATCAGGTAGACCACCTCGCCGTCGTAACCCGCCGGCCGCAACGCCTGCGCCACCTGGCCGGCGCGGTTCACGCGGCGCATCACGCTCTGCATGAACTGCGCCTGGCCTTCGTTCATCGGACCGGGCCAGGGCTTGAGCGCCCGCGCCGCGTCCTCCAGCCCGTTCAGGCCCAGCATCGCGATCGCGCGCTGCAGGTTGAGCACCGTGCCGCCGCTCGTGGGGCCCTGCTGGCGCAGCGCGTTGTTGACGCGCCGGATCAGCTCCAGCGCCAGCGCCATGTCCTTGAGCGCCATCGAGGCCAGCTGGCTGCCGTGCTGCCCGGCCATCGCCGACGAGGACACCGTGGTGACCAGGCGGGTCGAGGTGCTCGGCAGATGGCCGAAGCGCTGCATCTTGTCCTTCAGCAGCGCGATCGGGCCGCCGTCGTCCTGCTCGGCCGACAGCCGCCAGCCGTCCAGCGCGCGCCAGAAGCTGCGCGCCAGGTGGTAGCGCTGGCGCGTCTGCCGGTCGCTGGCGCGGTTGACGATGGCGCGCAGCGGCTCGGGGATCGCATAGGGCGTCTCCCAGCCCAGGCGCACCAGGTCGTGCCCCTGCGGCTGCATGCGCTGCAGCACGACCTGCAGGTCGGACTCGTCCAGCACCGGCCGGCCGCTGAGCAGGCGATGCAGCAGCAGACCGACGCAGACGACGTCCTCCTCGGCCGCCTCGCGCGCGGCCCGGCGCGTGGCGGTGTTGAAGTCGGCATTCGGCGGCACGACCTCCTGGGCGACCTCGAGCCCCAGCACGCGCACGTGATTCGCGCCGTCGACGACGATGTGGGCGAGCTGGATGTCGCGGTGGGCGTGGCCGGCCTCGTGCGCGAAGGCCAGGCCTTCGAGCGCCTGCGCGGCCCAGCCGGCGGCGTCCAGCGGGAGCGGCGGCGCGCCGCGGGACAGTCGTTCCTCCAGCGTCTCCCCCAGCGCGCGGTCGTAGGCGACGTAGGGCCAGGGATCGACGCGGCCGGTCTCGATGACGTGGGCCAGGTGGGGATGATGGATGCGCGACGCGCCGTCGACCGTCTTCAGCCAGTGCAGCATCGCCGCCTCGCTGTTGGGCTTCTCGCGCGGCATCATCAGGTACATCTCCTGGCCGCTCTGCGGGTCGAAGACGACCCACAGCATCGAGCGCAGGCTCTTGTGCAGGAGCGCGCGCAACTCGAAGCGGCCAAAACGCCGCATCGGGGCGGCGGAAGATGTTGTGGTGTTGTCAGACACGAGCGATGAGCGACTCCCGCCAGTGCGGGGCCACGGACCTTTTGTAGCTTGGATTGGACCGGAACCCCGAGGTCCTCGCCTGAAGAACTGGGGGGGATTCTCCGCTCAGTTCTGTAACTGCGCCCAGACCTTTTCCAGGCGCTTGACGCTGACCGGCTGGGGCGTTCTCAGTTCCTGTGCGAAAAGGCTCACCCGCAGCTCCTCGAGCTGCCAGCGGAAATCATCGACCCGCGCATCGGTCGTGCCCTTGAGGTCGGCCACGCGGCGCGACCAGCGCTGCTCCAGCGGCCGGAGTTCCGACATCAGCTTGGCGTCGCGCGGCGCGTCCGCGCGCAGTTTGTCCAGCCGCAGCGTGATCGCCTTCAGGTAGCGGGGGTAGTGCTGCAGCTGGCTCCACGGGGTCAGCAGCACGAAGCGCTTGGGCATCAGCCGCTGCAGTTGGGCCTGCAGGTCGTCGACGACTTCCTTGGGCGCCGTGCGGGCGTCCTTGAGCTTGCGCAGGGCGGCCTGGTATTCGATCAGCACGTTGAAGGCCAGGCGGGCCACCTCCTGCGCGATCAGGTTGAGGCGGGCGCGGCCTTCCTCGAGCCGGGCCTTGAAGCTGAATTCGTCCACCGGCAGCGGATCGGCCAGGAAGGCGCGCTCCAGCGCGACGGCGATGATCTGGTCGCGCAGCTCCTCGGCAGTCCCCAGGCTCATGTAGGCGACCGACATCTGGGTCAGGTCGGGGATGTTCTTCTCGAGGTACTTCAGCGGCTCCTTCAGCTGGAGCGCGACCAGCCGGCGCAGGCCGGCGCGGTGCTTGGAGGCGGCGAGCTCGGGCTCGTCGAAGACCTCGATCTCGACGTGCTGGCCCCTGTCGATCAGCGCGGGGAAACCGATCAGGGTCTGCGGGCCGCGCTTGATCTCCATGAGCTCGGGGAGCTCGCCGAAGGTCCAGGCCGTGTAGGTCTTCGTGGCTTCGACCGCAGGCTTGGGCGGCGGGATGACCGTCGCCTTGATGCCGCGGGAGGGCGTGCCGTCGCTGGACGTCGGCCGTCCTCCGTCGACCGCAGCCCTCACCCCTGCCCTCTCCCGCGAGCGGGTGTCGTGGGAGTGCTGCTCTGCGAGGGAGGAATCCGAGCCCTGCCGCTTCAGGGCATCGCCTCGCTCGCCGGAGAGCGAGTCGTCCTGACCCTGCAGCTTCAGCGCGGCGAGCGCCTGGAACGCGGAACGCGCTTGCGTGCCGAGTTCGGCTTTGAGCGTTGCGAGGTTGCGGCCCTGGCCCAGTTGCCGGCCGTGCTCGTCGACGACGCGGATGTTCATGAACAGGTGGGCGGGCAACTGCTCCAGCTTGAAGTCGTTGCGCTGCACGGCGACCTGCGAGCGCTCCTTCACCGCCTTGAGCAGCACGTCGACCAGGCCGCCCTGCGCGAACGGATGGAGCTCGACGAACTCGGCGACGAACTCGGGCAGCGGCGTCAGCCGCGCGCGCGGCTTCTGGTGCAGGCTCTTGAGCAGCGCCGTGACCTTGGCCTCGAGCATCCCGGGGACGAGCCAGTCGACGCGCTCGTCGTTGACCTGGTTCAGCGCGTAGATCGGCACGGTCACCGTCAGCCCGTCGCGCGCGTCGCCGGGTTGATGCAGGTAGGTCGCCGTGCAGTCGACGCCGCCCAGACGGATCGTCTTCGGGAAGGCGTTGCTCGTGACGCCGGCCGCCTCGTGCCGCATCAGCTCGTCGCGGCTGAGCTGCAGCAGCTTCGGGTTGGCCTTGCTCGCTTCCCGGAACCACTTCTCCAGCGTCACGCCGGAGTACACGTCCGCCGGCAGCTGCTGGTCGTAGAAGGCGTAGATCAGCTCGTCGTCGACCAGCACGTCCTGCCGGCGCGACTTGTGCTCGAGCTCCTCGACCTTGGCGATCTGCTTCTGGTTGTGCGCCAGGAAGGGCAGCCGCGTCTCCCAGTCGCCGTTGACCAGCGCCTCGCGGATGAAGATCTCGCGTGCGGCGACGGCGTCGACACGGCCGAAGTTCACCCGCTTGTTGTTGTAGAGCACGATGCCGTAGAGCGTCGCGCGTTCCAGCGCGACGACCTCGGCGGCCTTCTTCTCCCAGTGCGGTTCCAGCAGCTGGGTCTTGATCAGGTGGCCGGCGATGCCGGGCAGCCACTGCGGCTCGATCGCCGCGATGCCGCGGCCGAACAGCCGCGTCGTGTCGACCAGCTCCGCCGCCACGATCCAGCGCCCCGGCTTCTTGCTCAGGTGCGCGCCCGGATGGCGCCAGAACTTGATGCCGCGCGCGCCCAGGTACCAGTCGTCGTCATCGGCCTTGACGCCGATGTTGCCCAGCAGGCCGGCCAGCATCGACAGGTGGACCTGCTCGTAGGTCGCCGGCGCGCCGTTCAGGCGCCAGCCGTGTTCGGCGATCACCGTGTGCAGCTGCGCGTAGATGTCGCGCCATTCGCGCACCCGGCGCGGGTTGACGAAGTTGTCGCGCAGCAGCTGTTCCTGCTTGCGGTTGGAGAGCTTGTGCTCGCCCTCTCCGCCGCGGCTTTCACCGAGCCACTTCCACAGCTTCAGGTAGCCCATGAACTCCGACTTCTCGTCGTCGAACTTCTTGTGCTTCTCGTCGGCCTGCTGTTGCTGCTCCATCGGCCGGTCGCGCACGTCCTGCCCGGACAGCGCGCTGGCGATGACCAGCACCTCGCTGAGCGCGTCGCGCTGGCGGGCCTCCAGGATCATGCGGCCGACGCGCGGGTCCAGCGGCAGCTTGGACAGCTCGTGGCCCATGGGCGTGAGCTCGTTGCGCTCGTCGACGGCGCCCAGCTCGTTGAGCAGCTGGTAGCCGTCGGCCACCGCCTTGCGCGGCGGCGGCTCGATGAAGGGGAAATCCTCGACCTGCCCCAGGTGCAGCGCCTTCATCCGCAGGATCACGCCGGCGAGCGAGCTGCGCAGGATCTCGGGATCCGTGAAGCGCGGTCGCGAGAGGTAGTCCTTCTCGTCGTACAGCCGGATGCAGGTGCCGTTGCTGACGCGGCCGCAACGGCCGGCGCGCTGGTTGGCCGCGGCCTGGCTGATGTTCTCGACCTGCAGCTGCTCGACCTTGTTGCGGTAGCTGTAGCGCTTGACGCGCGCCAGGCCGGGGTCGATCACGTAGCGGATGCCCGGCACCGTCAACGAGGTCTCGGCGACGTTGGTCGCCAGCACGATGCGCGGCTGGCCGTGCGGCTGGAAGACGCGGTTCTGCTCCTGCTCGGACAGGCGCGCGAACAGCGGCAGCACCTCGACGCCGGGCGGGTGGTGCTTGCGCAGCGCCTCGGCGGCCTCGCGGATCTCGCGCTCGCCGGGCAGGAAGACCAGGACGTCGCCGCGCCCCTGGCGCCAGAGTTCGTCGACGGCGTCGCAGATGGCGTCGTTGACGTCGTACTCGCGCGATTCCTCGAAGGGACGGTAGAGCTGTTCGACCGGGAACAGGCGCCCCGAGACCATCAGCACCGGCGCGGGGCCCTTCGCCGAGGCGAAATGCTGCGCGAAGCGGTCCGCGTCGATGGTCGCGGAGGTCACGACGACCTTCAGGTCGGGCCGGCGCGGCAGGATCTCGCGCAGGTAGCCGAGCAGGAAATCGATGTTGAGGCTGCGTTCGTGCGCCTCGTCGATGATGATGGTGTCGTAGGCTTCGAGGAAGCGGTCGCCCTGCGTTTCGGCCAGCAGGATGCCGTCGGTCATGAGCTTGATGTAACTCGCTTCCGACAGCTTGTCGTTGAAGCGCACCTTGTAGCCCACGGCTTCGCCGAGCGGACTCTTGAGCTCCTGGGCGATGCGCTTGGCGACGCTGGACGCGGCGATGCGGCGCGGCTGCGTGTGGCCGATCAGGCCGCCGCCGTTGCCTCGGCCACGACCCATGGCCAGGGCAATCTTGGGCAGTTGCGTGGTCTTGCCGGAGCCGGTCTCCGGCCGTCGCGAGGAGATCATGCGGGCGATGGCCGAGCACCAGGT
>CAMPJJ010000138.1 GCA_946886855.1 uncultured Roseateles sp.
GTCTACGCCAACCTGACGTCGAGCGCCGGGACTTCGGCGTGTCCATCCCCGTCCTCGCAAGACCTCTCACGGGCGCCCTATCGCGACGACGCGCCGAGCCTGAACTACAGCCAGATCGAGTTCCTGTCGAAGCCCGGCGCCCGACGCCCTCGCGGCGTCAACCCTGGCACGGTCACGCCGGAAAAGTCCGGGACGATCTATGCGACGGTGGACCCCCTCTCGACCGCCGAGCGTCAGCGATCACCCGGACTGTTCGACGCCAGACAGCAATTCGAGAAGGAAGTGCGGACGCTCGTCCAGGAATTCGCCACCTCGAGAAAGGCGGGCGTGTTCAACAAGCTGGTCGCGTCGAAGGAGACCTACGGCGCGGGCGCAGCGGCCCAAGCGCTGGCGAGCCGCTTGAATGGCGAGGCCTTCGCCAAGTGCGCGGATGACTATTTCAGCGCCTTGGGGACTGTTGAAGGGCACTACCGGCACACGGAACGCGATCAGCTGACTGGAAAAGCCGCCTCGGCGGCGACCCTTCAGGCGATCCAGCAGCTGACGCCGGGTCAGGTGAAGGTCCTGACGCGCCATCTGCGCGACCTCTCGGCCGTGGACACCGTGGTCGCGGCCTCGGAGCCCCACAAGTCCTCGGTGCCGTCCTCGAACGCGCGCGGCGCGGTCCTCCAGACGATGAAGGACTTTGTCGACGGGAAGACCGCGTCGCGCGGCGCGGGCGTTCAGCGCGTCGGCTGATCAGCTGATCAGCAGCTCCTCGGCCGTCTTCCCGGCGGCCAGCGCATCCTTGAACCAGTTGGGCCGCTTGCCCACGCCGGTCCAGGTGCGGCCGGCGCCGTCGTGGTACTTCGGGGCACCGGCGCTGCGCGGCGCCTTGGCCTTGCGCGGACCCGCGGCGGCCTTGCCGGCCTTGGCGACCTTCGCCGCTCTGCCCCGGCCGGCCGGCTTCGTGGCGCCGGTGCCGAACAGTTCCTCGGGGGTGAGCCCGTAATGGTCGATGGCCTCACGGATGCGCTCGACGACGCCGGAGATCTCCTTCGCGCGCAGCGACGCGGCTTCCTTCTGCAGCTTCTCGATCTGGGACAGGACTTGCTTCAACGACTTGGCCATTCAACGGGCTCCATTCGGGTGTTTGACATCGGGCATTCGCCTCTGCGTCGCAGACCTCCCGGCCGCGACTGTAGCGCTTGGTGGCCAGCGATGCGGAAACGACACAGTGCCTTCCTTCGATGCGGCATCGATTCCACTGATTCCAGTAGGGGGCGGCGCGACAAATGCGTGGATGGAGCAGTCGAATCGCCGCCCGATTGCGCATTCATTGCGCTTCGGCAAGAACGCCGCTGCAGAGGTGTCCGGACCGTGCCGGGGACGTCGGCCCCTCCGTAGAGTGCATCGTCATTCACCCCTCTTCACCGGACGGAGTGCCGCGATGGTTCGTTCCACACATCCGATCAATACGCCGACCTATCTGCGGCTGCGCGACCAGATCCGGGCCGACATCGAGGACGGCTGCTGGCGGCTGGGGCAGCACCTGACGCTGCATGAGCTGAGCGCGCATTACAGCGTCAGCAACGTGCCCGTGCGGGAGGCCCTGCTGCAGCTGCAGGGCGACGGCATGGTGGACATGCGGATGAACAAGGGCGCGGTGGTGCTGGCGGTCGACGCGCGTTTCATCGACGAGTACTTCGACGTCCGCGAGGCGCTGCAGGCGATGCTGCTGGCGCGCGCCTGCCGGGGCCCCTCGGCCGGCACGGCGCGGACGCTGGCCGGCGTGACGGCCTTGCTGAAGCCGTTGGAAGAGGCCACGCGCCTGGGTCGCGTGGGGGAGTTGCTGACGGCGGACGATGCCCTGCAGCAGCACCTGGCGCGCCTGGGCGGCAACGACCAGGCGCTGGGCATGCAGGCCTCGCGCGGACGGCTGCTGGAGGCGTTCCGGCGCGCGCGGATGGCGCTCTGGGCGCCAGAGCTGGAGATCCTGGCGGTGCAGGGCGGCGCGATGCTGCAGGCGCTCACGCACGCCGATCCCGTCATTGCCGTCGAGGCCGTGCGCCGGCACGTGGCGGCGTTGCGCACTTACATGATGAGGCTGCTGAAGGTGCCGGAGCTGCCGGTGACGAAGTGAGGCCGGTCCGCGCCGATCCACGCCGGAGGGGTCCTCAGAGCGGCAGCGAACTCGCCTTCAGGCAGCGCAGCACGAAGCTCGACTTGCTGTGCCGCACCCCGGGGATCTTGTAGAGCTTCTCCCGGAGCAGCCGCTCATAGTCGCGCGTGTCGCGGACGGACAGGCGCAGGACGTAGTCGTAGTCGCCGGACACCAGGTAGGCGTCGATCACTTCGGGGATCGCCTCGAGGTGACGGGCGAACTCCGCCATTGCGGCGTCGGTGTGCTTGTTCAGCGTGAGCTGGACGATCAACTGTTCGGGCCGGCCGACCTTCTCCGCATTGACCTTGACGGTGTACCCCTCGATGACGCCGGACTCCTCAAGCCGCTTGATGCGGGTCCAGCAGGGGGAAGTGGTCAGGCCGACCTCCTCGCTGACCTCCTGCAGGCTCGCGCGCGCATTGCGCTGCAGGGCCCGCAGGATGGCGCGGTCGAACTTGTCGAGCTTGATTTCCTGATCCATGGCGCTTCCAGAGGAAAGTTTGCTGCTTGGGTGATTCTAGGAGGCAAGAACGGCAACGCTTCCCGGGGGAGCGCCGGGATACTGGTCCGCATGAACGCACTGATCGATGGCGCCGTGCTGCGCGCCCCTGGGACCCTCTCGCGCAACGGCGCGCAGACGCTGCTCGACACGTTGGTGGCCTGCGGTGTCGACACCGTCTTCGGTTATCCCGGTGGCGCCGTGCTGCCGCTGTACGACGCGCTGCATGGCGAGCCGCGGCTGCGGCACATCCTGGTCCGTCATGAACAGGCGGCGGTGCACGCGGCCGAAGGCTACGCGCGCAGCACTGGGCGGCTGGGCGTGGTGCTGGTGACCTCGGGACCGGGGATGAGCAACACGACGACGGGGCTGCTGGATGCGCTGTGCGATTCGATTCCGGTGCTCTGCATCAGCGGCCAGGTGAACAGCGCGGTGATCGGGACGGATGCCTTCCAGGAGTGCGACGCGCTGGGCATCTCGCGCCCGGTCACGAAGTGGAATGCGCAGCTGCGGCCCGGCGACGACGTGGCGGCGCGCGTGCGGCAGGCCGTGGACATCGCGCGGGGCGGGCGTCCGGGTCCCGTGCTGCTGGATGTGCCCAAGGACGTGCAGCTGGCGCCGGCGCGTCAGACCACGAGCGCGCCGATCCGGACGCTCAGGGAGATGCCGGCGGTGGACGTGCGCGCAGTCGAACTGGCCGCGGACTGGATCGCGAGTGCGCAGCGGCCGGTGTTCTACGGCGGCGGGGGTCTGATCAACGCAGGGGACGTGGCCTGCGCGGCGTTTGCGGCCTCGGTCGCGTTGAGCGGCGCGCCCTGCACGCTGACCTTGATGGGGCTCGGAGCGCTGCCTGCGTCATCGCCGCAGTGGTTGGGCATGCTCGGCATGCACGGCACGCTGGAGGCCAACCTCGCGATGCATCACGCCGACCTGATCGTGTGCGCGGGCGCGCGATTCGACGATCGGGTGACGGGGCGGCTCGACAGCTTCGCGCCCGGCGCGCGGGTGATCCATCTGGACGTCGATCCGGCGTCGATCGACAAGGTCCGCCGCGCGGATCTCGCGTTGTGCGGCGATGCGCGCGTGCTGCTGCCGAGGCTGCGCCACGCGATGGAACGCCGCGCGATGCCGCCGGAGCGCCTCGCCGACTGGTGGGCGCGCATCGACGCGTGGCGGGCGCAACGCTCGCTCGACTTCGAGGACACCCCCGATGTGATCGCGCCGCAGGCGCTGATGTGTCGGCTGCAGGCGCAGCTCGCCGGGCGCGACGCGATCGTGTCGACGGACGTCGGCCAGCATCAGATGTGGGCGGCGCAGCACCTCGCGTTCGAGCGGCCGCGGCGTTGGCTGACCTCGGGCGGCGCGGGCACGATGGGCTACGGCCTGCCGGCGGCGATCGGCGCGCAGGTGGCGCATCCCGACCGGCTGGTCGTCTGCGTCAGCGGGGATGCGTCCATCCTGATGAACCTGCAGGAGATGGCGACGGCGCGCCAGCACCGGGCGGGCGTGAAGGTCGTGCTCTGCAACAACGGACACATGGGCATGGTGCGGCAGTGGCAGGAGCTCCACCACGGCGAGCGCTACAGCCACAGCTACAACGCGTGCATGCCGGACTTCGTCGCGGTGGCGAAGGGGTTCGGGTGGGAGGCACGATGCGTCGAACGGCGGGAGGACCTCGACGCAGCGCTGGCGGAGTGCCTGGCGAGCGACGGGCCGTACTTCCTCGACGTCGCTGTCGCGCCGGCGGAGAACTGCTTCCCGATGATCCCGGCGGGGAAGGGGCATCAGGAGGTGATGCTGGGGCGCTAGTCCCTCCCGATCAACGTCAGCCCGTCCGCCAGCGCGCGAGCGGAAGGCAACCTTGCTCGGGCGCTTTTGTCGCGAGCCATCCAGAAGTCGACAGGGGCCCTGAAAACCGCGTGCAGTCGGATGGCGTCCTCCGTGGAGATCGGTCCTTTGCCATCGAGCAGAAGATCGACTTCCTCCATAGACCGCTCCATCGCGTCCGCGAAGTCTCGACGAGACCAGTGGCGCTCCTCCATCAGATCGAGGATCGTTTCGCTCAATGTGGAGACCCAGTCGGGCCAAAAGGGATCAGGTTCAGCAATTCCTGAGGGTGCGGGAGGGTCGTCGTGGGGCGACGGCACATCGGACTTTCGACTGACCGACCCGAAGTCACCCTCGTAGGGATCCGCGTCGTGGTACCTGAGCCAAGCAAACGTCACCGACTCCCCGCGAAAGAAGTACTCGGGATGCACTCCCAAGGCCTCAGAGAGTTGAAGCACCTGGGCCGAATTGGGAACGACGCTCCCACGTTCGAATCTGCTTAGCGTGCGTCGACTGATGTTGTCCACTGCTCGCGCGAATTGGTTGAGGCTCAGCCCCTTCATGGCACGAGCGCGTCGTAGTCGCTTTTGAATCATTGCGTGCTCCTTCGCGGAGCAGCATTCTGGGTTGGCGCGCCTGGCCAACCAATGACTCATCAGCGCAGTTCTGCTCTGGGCGCATTCCACCCTGGCGGGCGGGGTGGGACCACCCCGCCGCATTCGCGACCTAGGCGGACAAGTTCTTCATCACCGCATACAAATCCGCCTTCCCCTCGAAGCCGATCCCCGGCAGGTCCGGCAGCGTGACGTAGGAGTTCTCCACCTTCACCCCGTCCGGGAAGCCGCCGAAGGGCTGGAACAGGTCCGGGTAGGACTCGTTGCCGCCCAGGCCCAGCCCCGCCGCGATGTTCAGCGACATCTGGTGCCCGCCGTGCGGCACGCAGCGGCTCGCGGACCAGCCGTGTTCCTTGAGCATGTCCAGCGTGCGCAGGTACTCGACCAGGCCGTAGCTCAGCGCGCAGTCGAACTGCAGCCAGTCGCGGTCCGGCCGCATGCCGCCGTAGCGGATCAGGTTGCGCGCGTCCTGCATGGAGAACAGGTTCTCCCCCGTCGCCATCGGGTTGGCGTAGTAGTTGCGCAGCGTCGCCTGCAGCTCGAAGTCCAGCGGGTCGCCGGCTTCCTCGTACCAGAACAGGTCGTACCTCGACAGCGCCTTCGCATACGCGATCGCCGTGTCCAGGTCGAAGCGCCCGTTGGCGTCGACGCACAGCTTCTGCCCGTCGCCCAGCACGCTCAGGATCGAGTCGATGCGGCGCAGGTCCTCGTCCAGCGACGCGCCGCCGATCTTCTTCTTCACCACCGAATAGCCGCGGTCGATGTAGCTGCGCATCTCGTCCTTGAGCTTGCCGTGGTCCTGGCCCGGGTAGTAGTAACCGCCCGCGGCGTACACGAAGACCTTGCGGTTCGGCGTGCCGGTGCCGTAGCGCTCGGCCAGCAGTTGGAACAGCGGCTTGCCCTCGATCTTGGCGACCGCGTCCCACACCGCCATGTCGATGGTGCCGATGGCGACGGAACGCTCGCCGTGGCCGCCCGGCTTCTCGTTGGTGAACATCGCGTCCCAGACCTTGTGCGCGTCGAGGATGCCGCGGCTGTCGAGCAGCGAATCCGGATCCGCCTCGAGGATGCGCGGGATGAAGCGCTCGCGCATCAACGTGCCCTGGCCGTAGCGGCCGTTGGAGTTGAAGCCGTAGCCCACCACCGGCTTGCCGTCGCGGATCACGTCCGTGATGACCGCCACGAGGCTCAGGGTCATCTTGCTAAAGTCGATGTAGGCGTTGCGGATGGGGCTGCTGATCGGCAGCGTCTTTTCTCGGATCTCGACGATCTTCACGGGGAACTCCACTTCGGATTGGCTTCGAACGGGTCGGATGATCCCGCCCGGCCCCCTCGTGAGGCCAATTCAGTTTTCTTAGCTTTTGATGCTTTGCGGGCACCGCCGCGCGCGAACCGCCACTTCCGCCACTTCCGCCGCGACGGCGGCCACCACGACCGCCGCGCCCTCGCCATGACGCTGAACCTGAGCTGGATCGATGACTTCATGGTGCTGGCCGCCAGCGGCAACTTCTCGCGCGCCGCGGAAGAGCGCCACATGACGCAGCCGGCCTTCAGCCGGCGCATCCGCGCGTTGGAGGAGTGGCTGGGCACGGACCTCTTCGACCGCAGCTCGCAGCCCGCGCGATTGACGGAGGCCGGCCTGTGGTTCCGCAAGTCGGCGCAGGAGCTGCAGGCGCACGTCGCCCGCGTGCCCGGCGAGGCGCGCGCCATCGCGGAAGCCAGCGCGCAGACGCTGCGCTTCGCGGCGACGCATGCGCTGTCGTTCTCGTTCATGCCGCGCTGGCTGCGCGCGCTGGAAGCCCGCACCAGCGTCGGTCCGGTGAACCTCGTCTCCGACACCCAGCTGAAGTGCGAGGCGCTGCTGCTGCAGCGCCAGGTGCAGTTCGTGCTCGCGCATGGGCACCGGCAGGTGCAGGGGCCGCTGGACACGGCGGCGATCGCCTCGGTCGTCGTCGGCCAGGATCATCTGCTGCCGGTCTGCGCACCCGATGCCGCCGGCGGGCCGGCGCATCCGCTGGAATCCGGCCAGGGATCGAAGGCCGCCCCGGTGCCGCTGCTCGCGTACAGCTCGGAATCGGGGTTGGGACGCATCCTGCGCGGGGTCAAGGGTGCCGCGCTGGATCGGCTCCACGTGCAGCCGGTGTTCACGGCGCACCTGGCGTCGGTGCTGCGCACGATGGCGCTGGACGGCCGCGGCGTGGCCTGGCTGCCGAAGATCCTCATCGCCGAGGACCTCGCCGCCGGG
The DNA here is from genome assembly GCA_946886855.1 of uncultured Roseateles sp. The sequence continues at coordinate 7,329 of CAMPJJ010000138.1, forward strand.
CGCCTGGTGGTCGCCGGGGGCAAGGACTGGCACCTGGACCTCGACATCCGCCTGCACCGCGACCGCGGGACCATGGGCGCGGCGGCGGAAACGTTCTGGACGGCGGCGGCCGCGGGCGAGGGCAGCACGGCGGCACGGCGGCCTGACGCCGATTGATCAGCCCATGCTGCGGAGCACGTTCTCCGCCGCCTGCTTCACATGCTCGCCGCACAGCCGCGCGGCGAGCTCGCCATCGCGCTGCTCGATCGCGGTGACGATCGCGTCGAGCTCCCGCAGCGTCTCGGGCAGCCGTCCCGGCTGCGCCATCGAGATGCGGCGCAGCACGGTCACGCGGTTGTTCAGCTGCTTCAGCATCTGTCCGGCCACCGTGTTGCCGCAGCCCTCGACCAGGATGTCGTAGAACTGGTTCTTGATCGTGAGGATCTGGGCCCGGTCGCCGGCGGCATGCGCCTGCGCGAGCTGGCTCAGCTTGCCGCGCAACGCCGTCCGCTGAGCATCCGACGCGTTGCTCGCGAAGCCTCGCCCGGCCAGGCTCTCCAGACTGGCCCGGACCTCGTAGATCTCGCGCACCTCCTCGCGGGAGATGCTGGTCACCTCCGGACCGCGGTGCGGAATGATCGTGATCAGCCCCTCCGCCTGCAGATGCTGGAGCGATTCCCGCACGCAGGAGCGGCTGACGTCCAGGCTCTCGCAGAGTTCCCGCTCGGACAGCTTCTGGCCCGGCGCGAGCACGCCGTCCAGGATGGCGGTGCGCAGCGCCTGCGTGGCGCGCTGGCGCAAGGACGTCTCTTCCCGGGCTACTTTCACGAGGCTCATCGGCCGGATCCTACCTGTGGGCGGGCGATGGCCGGACGGCCGGATCCCCCGATATTCATACAGACAGATTGTCCTACAACACGTCGGCGTGGATGGCCATCCATATTTTCCCAATGTCGGATTGTCAGACAATCCGACTACATTGCATCCATCGACGGACCGCAGGCGGCTCGTCCCTTCTCCACCCGCTCTCCACCCCTCACCACCCCCTGACCAGGAGTTTCCGATGACCCGTGCGTACGCCCCGAAGAACCAGGCCCTGTTCGATCAAGGTCTCTCGACCCGGCGCGAGGTGCTCGGCGCCGAGTACGTCGACAACTCGATCAAGAACGCCACGGACTTCAACATCGACATGCAGGAACTGGTCACGCAGTACTGCTGGGGCGACGTCTGGAACCGGCCGGGCCTGGACCGCCGCACGCGTTCCTTCCTGAACCTGGCCATGATCACCGCGCTGAACCGCCCGCACGAGCTGAAGCTGCACGTGCGCGGCGCCATCAACAACGGCCTGACGCGCGACGAGATCAAGGAAGTCTTCCTGCAGACGGCGATCTATTGCGGCGTGCCGGCGGCGATCGACTCGTTCCGGGTCGCCGCCGAGGTGTTCAAAGAGATGGACGCCTGAGGAGCCGCCGCCATGACCCGCATCGGATTCATCGGCCTGGGCATGATGGGCACGCCCATGGCCCACCTGCTGCATGCCGCCGGCCATGAACTGGTCGTGCAGGATGCCCGGCCGGAGGCCGCCCGGGCCTTCGCGGATGCCCACGCCGGCGCGCGCATCGCCGGCGGCGCGTCGGACTTCGCAGGCTGCGAGGTCCTCATCACCATGCTGCCGAACTCGGACATCGTCGACGCCGTCCTGGCGCCGCTGGCCGCGCAGCTTCCGCGCGGCGCGGTCGTGGTCGAGATGAGCTCCGCCGACCCCAACCGCACCCGCGCGCTCGCCGAGCGTCTGGCCGAGGCCGGCATCACACTGATCGACGCGCCGGTCTCTGGCGGCGTGAAGAAGGCGGTCGCCGGCACGCTGGCGATCATGGTGGGCGGCGACGTCCCGGCCTTCGACCGCGTCCGCCCGGTGCTGGAGACGTTGGGCAAGGCCATCACGCATGTCGGGCCGGTCGGCGCCGGGCATGCGCTGAAGGCGCTGAACAACTACGTGTCCGCCGCGGCGCTGATCGCCACCGCGGAAGCGATCCACGTGGGCGAGGCCTTCGGGATCGATCCGGCCACCATCGTCGACGTGATCCAGGCCTCGACCGGACGCAACAACACGACCGAGAACAAGGCCCACCAGTTCATGCTGAACGGCGCGTTCAACTCGGGCTTCTCGCTCGCGCTGCAGGCGAAGGACGTCGGCATCGCCGCGTCGCTGGGGCGCGCGATGGGTCTGCCGATGTCGCTCGCGCAGGACGTGTACGCGATGACCGCCGAGGCCTCCGAATCGCTCGGCGCCGGTGCGGACCACACCGAGCTCTACCGTTTCGTGGGCAGGACCTGACGCGATGAGCGCCGCCTTCGACGTCGTCAATCCAGCGACCGGCGAACGCGTCGCGCAGGTCCGCAAGGACTCGGCGCAGGACGCGCAGGCGGCCATCGAGGTGGCGCGCATCGCGCAGGTCGAGTGGCGTCGACGCGGCGGTCATGCGCGTGCCGACACGCTGCAGCGCTGGTTCGAGCTCGTCGTCGCCCACACCGACGAACTGGCGCGCCTCATGGTCTCGGAGCAGGGCAAGCCGCTGGCCGAAGCGCGCGCCGAGATCGTCTACGCCGCGAGCTACATCCGCTTCTACGCCGAAGAGGCGCGGCGGCTGCACGGCGAGACGATCCCCGCCGCGTCGCCGGATCGGCGGCAGCTGGTGGTGCGCGAGCCCGTGGGCGTCTGCGCCGCGATCACGCCGTGGAACTTCCCCGCGGCGATGGTCACGCGCAAGGTCGCGCCGGCGTTGGCGGCCGGCTGCACGATCGTGCTCAAGCCGTCGGAGCTGACGCCGTTGACCGCGCTTCGACTGGCGGCGCTCGCGCTGGAGGCGGGCCTGCCGGTCGGCGTGTTGAACGTGGTCGTCGGCGACGCGGCCGAGATCGGCGCGGTCCTCACGTCCTCACCGACGGTGCGGATGCTCAGCTTCACCGGCTCCACGCCGGTGGGTCGTCTGTTGATGGCGCAATGCGCACCCACGGTGAAGAAGCTTGGCCTGGAGCTGGGCGGCAACGCGCCGTTCATCGTCTTCGACGATGCGGACCTCGACGCGGCCGTGGAGGGGGCGATCGCCTCCAAGTTCCGCAATGCGGGCCAGACCTGCGTCTGCGCCAACCGGCTCTTCGTGCAACGCGGCGTGTATGACGACTTCGCGGCGCGGCTGATCGCGCGCGTCCGCGCGCTGCGGACCGGCAACGGCCTGGACGAGGGCGTGACGCAAGGCCCGTTGATCAATGCGGCGGCGCGGCGCAAGGCGCTGTCGCACGTGCGCGATGCGCTGGATCGCGGCGCCCGTCTGGGCATCGGCGGCGAGGCGGTCGACGGTCCGGGGTGGTTCATGCAGCCGACCGTGCTGCTGGACGTGAAGGCCGGCATGCGCTGCCTGGACGAGGAGACCTTCGGCCCCGTCGCGCCGCTGGTGGCCTTCGACACCGAAGCCGAGGCGATCGCCTGGGCCAACGCGAGCGAGTTCGGCCTGGCGAGCTACTTCTACTCGCGCGACGTGGCGCGCTGCTTCCGCGTGGCGGAGGCGATCGAGTCGGGGATGGTCGGCATCAACACCGGCGCGATCTCGAGCGAGACCGTGCCCTTCGGCGGCATCAAGCAATCCGGGCTGGGGCGCGAAGGCGCCCGCCACGGCCTGGACGAATACACCGAACTGAAGCTGATGAGCTTCGGCGGCATCGGCGCGGCCTGACGGGGCGCGGCGGACGCACCTACTTCCTGCATCGACAGACACGCAGCGGCCGGCGATGGACCGGTGGCGCACTTCCTTACCCCTTGGAGCGAGACATGCGAAAGATTGCGAAGAAGGTCCTGGCCGTCACGGTGACGGCGGCATCGATGGCGGTGGCGACGGCGGCCTCCGCCGCCTATCCGGACAAGCCGGTCACGATGGTGATCCCGTACGCGACGGGCGGCTCGACCGACGTGATCGGCCGGCTGATCGCGGAAGCGATGACGCGCGACCTGGGCCAGCAGGTGATCGTGGAGAACGCGGGCGGCGCCGGCGGCACGATCGGCACGGCCAAGGTGGTGCGCGCGCCGGCTGACGGCTACACGGTGCTGCTGCACAACATGGGCATCGCGACGGCGCCGGCGCTGTATCCGAAGCTGAGCTTCGACGCGACGAAAGACCTGACCCCGATCAGCCTGGCCGGCGACGTGCCGATGATCCTGGTGGGCAACAAGGACTTCGCGCCGGCGACGGTCGCCGAGGTCATCAAGCAGATGAAGGCCAAGCCGGGCGAAGTGCGCTTCGCGCATGCGGGCGTCGGCGCGACCTCTCACCTCTGCGCGATGCTGTTCAGCCAGACCACGAACACGACCGTGACGATGGTGCCGTACCGCGGCACCGGCCCGGCGCTGCAGGACGTGATCGCCGGCAACGTCGACCTGATCTGCGACCAGCCGGTGGCGACGGGGCCGCACGTGGCGTCGGGGGCGCTCAAGGCGTACGCGATGGCGACCAAGGCCCGCGTTTCGCAGCTGCCCAACGTCCCCACCTTCGCCGAAGGCGGCCTGCCGGGCTTCGAGCTCGCCGTGTGGCATGGCGTGTACGCGCCGAAGGGCACGCCCGCCGCGGTGGTGACGCGCCTGAACACGGCACTGCGCCATGCGCTGGCGGATCCGAACGTCGTGAAGCGCTTCCAGGAGATGGGCGTGGTCGTGCCGCAGGGTGACCGGCTCAAGCCGCAGGCGCTCGGCG
>CAMPJJ010000139.1 GCA_946886855.1 uncultured Roseateles sp.
GACATGGGGGGACACTCCGGTGGATAGGGGAGTCTAGCGAAGTGCCATGACCCCTCCCCGACGTCGCCCCGCCGGGGTCGCCCCTGCGGCCCAGGCGTCCGACGTCCTCCTTACTTTTTCAGGGAGGCGTCGATCGCCTTGCGGGCCAGGAATGACTGGTCGCTGAACAGGCCGTCCATGCCCAGCTGGAGGAAGGCCTCGATCTGGCCGGCCAGGTTGCCGATCGCCGTCGGGTCGGCGCTGCTGTCGAAGTCGTCCGGCAGGAAGACGTTCTCCGCGCGGAAGGTCCAGCCGTGCACGATCAGGCCCGCGGCATGCGCGTCCTTCACCAGCGTGGTGGGCGTGCCCAGGCGGCCCGCGACCAGCGGGATCATCAGGCTGGTGTTCGCGCCTATGCCCTGCGCGTAGCTGGAGATCTCGGCCAGGCCGGCCGGCTTGACGAGGTCCGCATAGGTGCGCGTGTCGCCGCTCGCGGTGAAGTCGTAAGGCTGGCCCGAGCCGTTGATCAGCTGCACCAGCGGCACACGCGTCATGCGCCTGAGCTTGCGCAGGTTGCCGACCTCGAAGGACTGGATGAAGACCGCCGCGTCCGGGCCGCGGTAGCCGTACTTGTTGAGCATGCGCACCAGCGGTTCCTCCAGCGGCTTGCCGATGCCGGCGAAATAGGTCGGGTGCTTGGTCTCCGGATAGACGCCGATCGGCTGGCGCTTCTGGCCGTGATGACCGTGGCCGCGGCCGTCCTTGCCGTCCTTTGCTGCCTCTTCCTTGCGACGCTCGTTGGCCTGCTGGACCAGTTGCAACACCTCCTCGAAGGTGGGCACCTCGAACATGTCGTTGAAGCGCGTGTTGCCCGGGCGGATCTGCGGAATGCGTTCACGGGCGCGCAAGGTCTTGAGCTCGGCCAGTGTGAAGTCCTCGGTGAACCAGCCGGTGATCGCGACGCCGTCGATGGACTTCGTTGCCTTGCGGGACGCGAACTCCGGTCGCTCGGCGACGTCGGTCGTCGCCTCGCGCACCGAGCCGTCGGCGTTCAGGATCGCGATGGCGTTCTCGTGGCGAGCGACCAGCACGCCGTCCTTCGTCAGCACCAGGTCGGGCTCGACATAGTCGGCGCCTTGTTCGATCGCCAGCCAGTAGGCGGCGAGCGTGTGCTCGGGCACGTAGCCGCTCGCGCCGCGGTGCGCGATCAGCAGCGGTGCCTTGTTGCGCGGCGGGGGCTGGCCGCCATGGGCGCAGGCGGCGGTCACCAGCGAGGCGGCGGTGAGGGTCGAGAGGACAGCAATGCGGAGCAGCTTCATCGGAGGTCTCCTTCGGGTGAATCGACGTTCAGAACGTCATCGTTGCCGCGTGTTGAAGCGGAGTGACGATCACGTTGGAAAAACGTGAGGCCATGTGGCGTCCGAAGGGTAGGGCCAGGCGGATGAAGGTTTGATGATGACCCTGAGGGGCGCAGGTCCCCTGAAACAGGTCTTACATGCCGCCGCCCAGCGGCAGCACCTCGTCGCCGTCGGCGGCGCGGCAATCGGCCGGGAGCGGTTCCCAACCCCGGCGCACGACGACCGTGGTGCCGGTGGCGCAGAACTCGACCCGCTGCGCGTCGGGCACGAGGCGGTGCGCGAAGGCTTCGAGCGCCGCCGGCGTGGAGACCTTCAGACGCATCGCGTACAGGTCGTCGATGGGGTGATCGTCGCTGTGGATCAGCGGGACGAACTGAGCGGCGAACATGACGGCGTGCGAAGGCACGGCGACCGGCGAGGGGTCGTAACCCAAATCCTTCAACCAGCGCTGCGCCTGCTGGCGGGTCGGGGGATCGCCTGCCGGCGGCAGCGCGCTGCCGGCGGGCGTCGCGGCCGTCTCAGCGGCAGCGGCAGCGACAGCCGTCGGGTGGCCATCGCGTGGCGCCCAGGCGAAGCCCATGAGCTCCGCCACCCACTGATTGCAGTTCTGATAACGCGTGCTGAAGGCGTAGGCGCTGGCGCTGTAGCGCGCCGACAGCAGCGCGAGCGCACGCCGGTTGTCGAGCGCGGCGGCGGCGAGCCGGGCGCCTTCGCGCTCGGGCAGCGTCACGATGGACAGCCGGATCGGCTCGGTGCGTCCGGCGCTGAGCAGGAAGCCGGCGAGGCCCTGGTCGTAGAGCTTCGCCTGGGACTCGTCGCAGGCGTAGTAGAGCTGCCGCACCGACCACGGGCTGTTGCGGCTGTCCTTCAGCGCGATGCCGCTGTGGGAGTACTGCAGGTGGAAGCGGCTCAGGTCCGTGCCGGAGCGCGAGACCAGCGCGGCGGAGGCGCCGCTCGACGCCAGCGCCCGCCGCGCGAGCGCGACGACCTGGAGCTGGCGGTCCTGCTCGGTGGCGCTGACTTCGTTGCCGCGATCGCAGAAGGTGGCGGCTGGGGCGGTCGATGCGGCAGCGAGCGCCGCCATCGCGACGATCGCCGGCGCGTGCCGCGCCGCTCGGGCCCGCGTGCGGGGCCCGCTCGGGATCACAGCGTCACCGGATGCGATTCGAGTTCGCGGTGCCAGTCGTCGTGCAGCGCGAGCAGGAAGGCCTGCTTGTTCTCGGCGCGGGCGAATTCGTAGCCGTAGTCGCGCTTGTGCGCGAGCACGTGATCGCCGACGCGCAGCGGCTGGCCGGCGATGGCCTGCTTGGGCACGTAGAGGAAGAACTCGGTGCCGCCCTCGGCGCGGACCGGCTGCAGGCGCAGGCGCTGCGTGTCGGCGCGGCCGGCGGCGTCTTCGACGGCGAGCACCTTGTACTCGCCCTCGGCGACCTTGCGGTCCTTGCTGGAGCTGTCGCTGGACTGGCCGATCGAGTCGGACAGCTGGCGCGAGGACACCGAGCCGGCGCTCGAGGCCGAGGTGGCGATGCTCTCGGCCCGCGCCGGCAATGCAGCGAGGCCGGCGAGGACAGCGATGGTCGCCGCGGCGGTGGAAACGAAGGAGAGGCGGGAAGGGCTGTGGCGCATAAAACCGTCCATGGGCTGGTCAGTCCGGCCGCGGAGCGGCGCAGGGCGGCGCAAGCATAGGGGATGTTGCGCACGCCTTCGTCATGATTCTGGATCCGCGCATTTGTCGAAGAGGTGCCGCACATCTTCCAGCTGCCGCTCCAGCAGGGTCTGGTCCGTCTGGCGGCCCAGCGACCCGGTGGGACTTCGGGCAATGCACCTTCAGCCGCGGGGGTGGTGGTCATCACCTCCTTCAACACTGCACTCATCCCGCTCATCCTTTCCAACTGCGAAGTCATCGCGAATGCCAGCAGTGTCGGCAGACGATGCAAGGACATCACTCCCTCGGAAGAGCGCTTCGTCGGGGGACACACCTGTGAGGAGGTCAGTCCCCCGATGAACGCAGATTGTAGGGATCGCAGTTGGCGGGGTCAGGTCTTGCCCACCCCGCGGGGCTCACGACTCCCCACGCAAGGGGGAGCTCAGTTCAGTTCCCCCGCCGGCACCACCGGCAGCACGATGCTCGACGGCCGCAGCGGTCCGGCGAGGATCGTCGTCACGTTGCCGTTGGCCTGCTGCTGCAGCGGCGTCGGCCAGATGCCCTGCGCCTGGTTGCTCGCGCTGACCGCGATGCGCAGCCGGTGCCCCGCGCGGACCAGCGCCGCGACCGGGAAGACCTCCACCGGCACCAGCATCGGCTCGTTGGGCACCACCGGCAGCGCCGCGCCCGCCGTGAAGGGATGCCACGGCTGGATCATCGTGCCGTTGACGAAGCGCGACCGGCCCGTGTCCACCGCGCGGTGCGCCGCCGACATCAGGCCGTGCGTCAGCGGCTTCACGGTCCCCGTCGCGGGATCCACATCGTCGATGCGCACCGACAGCGCCGCCTGCGACCGCGAGGCCGAGATCCACAGGTCCGCCTGGATCGGTCCGTTCAGGTAGAGGTCCTGGGCGAGCGGCGCGGTCTCGTAGACGGCCGCGCCCTGCAGCGACTCGACACGCGCGCTGTCCGAGTAGCACGGCTTGGGCAGCAGCCCCGCCAGGCCCAGCGTCCATTGCACCTGACTCGCCGAGCAGTCGCTGTGATCGCGGACCTGCACGCTCGCGGTGAAGATCGTGCCCAGCACCGTGCCGCGCGTGGCCGTCGGCGCGGGCGGCTCGGAGACCGTCCGCCCGGCCGCGACCGTCGGGAGGCCCGACGCCAGGCTGCCGTCCGGCTGCAGGTACCAGCGCTGCGGCGCCATCTTCGGATGCGGCCAGTCGCTCGCCGTCGCGAACCGCGGCGTGCCGCCGCTGCCGTAGCCGTCGACGAACTGGGTCACCGTGGGCAGCGCGTCGGCCCGGGCCGGGCGTCCTTGCAGATACTGGTCGAACCACTGCAGCAGCAGCGAGGTCGTGCTCGGCGGTCCGTACGACGGCGCGCCGCCGAAGCCGCTGATGCCCCCCTGCACCGACTGCAGGTGCGAGCCCGGGAGGATCGCCAGCTTGGCCGTCGCGTTGCGCTTGATCTGCTCGTACAGCAGCGGCTGGTCGCGCTGGAAGATGTCCAGCGACGCGCCGACGATGAAGGTCGGCACGCGGATCCGCCCGGCGCTCTCCACCGGCGAGCGGCCCGCCCAGAACGAGCCGTCGTCGGTCGCGATGCCGCTCGCGTTGCCGACGAAGCCGTCGAAGGTCGGCGCATACCAGGTGTCGATCGCCGCGACGTGGTCGCCGGTCGCGGCGTTGATCTGGCTCGCGTACCAGGGATTGAGCAGCAGCTCCGGCGCGTTGGCCACGCTCAGCGACTGCGTCAGCGGCAGCCAGGTGCTGAGGAACTGCGCGTTGAACAGGCCGCCCGTCGCCGCGACGCCGCGGTAGGCGTCCCCCATCGGGACTGTCGCGAACGCGGCCTTGATCGCCGGATGCTGCTGCCCCGCCGTCAGCAGCGCGCTGATGCCGAGGTAGGACGTGCCCGCCACGCCGATGCTGCCGTTGAAGAACGGCTGCCGCGTCACCCACTCGACGGCCTCGCGGTAGGCCTGCTGCTCGTCCGGCCCGATCAATTGCGTCACGCCGCCGCTCATGCCGGTGCCGTGGGCGTCGATCGCGACGGTGACGTAGCCGCGCCGCACCATGAACTGGTCCAGGCCGCCGATCAGCAGCGTGTTGCCGCCGGCCGGCGTGAACACGCCGAGGAACTGCCCGACGTCGATCCGGTAGGCCGTCTGCGTCAGCACCACGGGGTACCGGCCGGACTTGGGGAAGCCCAGGAAGTCCGCCGGCATCGAGACCAGCACCGCCAGCTGCTTGCCGGACGAGAGCCGGATGAACTGCAGCGGCAGCGTGACCGCGCGGGCGTGGTCGGGGCCGCGCATGTAGGCCGCGGCGGGCCAGGCCGCACCCGCATTGGCGACGACGGCGGGATTGGGCGCGGCGAGCGTGCCGCGCGTGCCCAGGGTCGTCGTCTGCGCGACGGCGGCGAGCGTCGCGCCAGCGGCCAGCGCCACCAGCAGTTCGCGGCAGCGGGCGCCGAAGCGGGAGCGACGGCGCGCGTGCGGGGGAAGGACAGCGCCAAGCGGCACCGGAAAGGCCAGGGTCATGTCTTGTCTCCAGGTCCCGAGGGTCGGGTGGTCGCTGCGGCGACTCGATGTGGATCTTGCAGGACTGCCCGGGCGACTATGCCGCCCCGCCGCGCGTGCGGCACCGGGGAAATCAGGAGGCGGATGGGTATGCGGCTTGCCTCCGCCCGCGCCGCATCGGACCCGACGCCGTCCGATTCCGGATCATGGAGGGAGGCCGCACGATGCGGTCGTCACGCCCGGCGGCGCGCAGGATGTCACGCCCGGACGGCCGCCCGGTGTCGGGTTTTGCCCTCCCGACGCTGCTGTAGGTCAAGTCCCTACAGCCGCTGCGGGAGGCGACGCTCATCGCGAGTGGCAGCCGCTTGCTGGCGGTGACGGCCTTGCCGGACGAGGATGACAGCATGAACATCGCCGTCATCGAAGACAACGTTCCCGTCCGCCAACTCCTGGTCCGTCGCGCCGAGAGGCTGGGCGGCATCACGGTCGTCGCGCAGGCCTCGGGCGAGGACGAGGCCGTGGACGCCGTCATGGCCACCGCGCCCGACGTCGTGCTGCTCGACCTCAACCTGTCGCAGGGCACCGGCCTGTCGGTGCTGTCCCGCCTGCGCGGCCAGGACTACGCCGGCCGGGTCTTCGTGCTCAGCGCGGAAGACGCCGGCACCCACGCCGCACCGTGCCGCCGCAGCGGCGCGGACGGCTTCTACGACAAGGCCTTCGATTTCGAGCAGCTGCTCGCCGATCTGCACGAGCTGTGCCAGCGCGGCGCCGCCAACGTGCCGTGGTCCGCCGGCCCCCGCGCCGTCGCCAACGGCTGAGTTCCCGATCCACCAACCGGCACCCGCAGACCGGACCATCCGCATCCACCGTCCTGGGAGGACCCCGCCATGAAGCGCTCGATGACACTGCCCCGGCTGCCGTTCCCGCTGCCGACGCTGTCCTGGGCGTCACGCGGCCCCATGGCCTCCTGGCTGCTGGTCGGCAACCTGCTGATGATCGTGGCGCTGGCCGCGATGACGGCGCTCAGCCTCTGGAACCACCGCGAGACCGAGACCGATCGCGCCCGCGACGTGGTCGAGAACCTCGCGCAGAACATCGCCGTCGAGGTCGGCGCCGAGCTGCGCAACACCGACAACGCGCTGGCCACGATCGCGCTGCGCTACCGCAGCACGCGCCAGTCCGCGGACCAGGCGGCGATGGTCGCGCGCCTGCTCGACGAGCAGCGCGGCCTGCTGCCGCAGGTCGTCGCGCTGCGCGTCACCGACCTCCACGGCACCGTGACCACCGGCCTGGTGCCCGGCGAGCGGCCCTTCAACGTCGGCGACCGCGCCTACTTCGCCCAGGCGCGGCAGACGGACACGATGGTCATCTCCGAGCCGCTGAACAGCCGCGCGCAGAACCACTGGTGCATCATCCTGGCCCGCCGCCTGATCGACCACGAGGGCAACTTCGGCGGCATCGTCTATGCCGTGGTGACCGCCCAGCACTTCGTCGACCGCTTCAGCGGCGTGGCGCTCGGGCCCTCGGGCGCGGTCTCGCTGCGCTCCGACGGCTTGAACCTGGTGGCGCGCTACTCCGCCAGCGAGCCGAGCTCGACCAAGGGCTTCGGCACGAAGTCGCTGTCCGAGCACGCGCTGCAGTCGCTGGCGCAGAACCGCGAGCGCGGCGTCTACCTCACCCCCACGGCGCTCGACCGCGTCGAGCGCATCACGGCCTATCGCAAGGTGCCGGGTTATGCGATGACGCTGTTCACCGGCATGAGCAGCAACTACTTCCTGGCCGGCTGGCGCGGGCAGGTCGTTCAGCAGACGCTGCTGGCGGCGCTGGTCGCGTTGGCGGTGGCCGCCGCGTCGGCGCTGATCCACCGCATCCATCGCCGCGAACGCCGCGCCAAGGACGCGCTGCAGCTGCTGGCGCGGGAGCAGGACGCGATGCTGCGCAACGACCTGATCGGCATGGTCCGCATCCGCGACGGCCATGCGCTCTGGGGCAACCCGGCGATGGAGCGCATGTTCGGCCACCCGCCCGGCGGGATGGTCGGTCAACCGGCGCAGATGCTCTTCCTCAGTCCCCAGGAACACGCCCGCATCCGGGAGGCCAGCCTGGCGACGATGCGTTCGGGCGGCCGCTTCCACACCCAGCTGCGCATGCGCCGCGTGGACGGCGCGGAGTTCTGGGTCGACCTGCACGGCACGGTGCTGTCGGAGCACGAATCGATGTGGATGCTCGTCGACATCGACGGCCTCAAGCGCAGCGAGGAGCAGGCGCAGCACCTGGCGCTGCGCGACGTGCTGACCGGCCTGCCGAACCGCCGCCTGTTCGAGGAGAAGGTCGGCGACGCGATCAACGCCGCGCGACGCACCGGCCGCGGCTTCTCGGTCTGCTACCTGGACCTGGACGGCTTCAAGGCCATCAACGACCAGCACGGCCACGAGGCCGGCGACGAGGTCCTGTCCGAGATCTCGCGGCGCCTGCAGGCGCTGGTGCGCGGCAACGACGTCGTCGCGCGCCTGGGCGGCGACGAGTTCGCGATCCTGCTCTCCGGCGTCAGCCGGCCGGAAGATGTCGAGCAGACGCTGCAGCGCTGCCTGTTCTCGATCCAGCGCCGCATCACGCTGGACAGCGGCGAGAAGGTCTCGGTCGGCGCCAGCATCGGCGCGGTGATCGGCGGCGGCGACGACGCCTGCCGCGAGCTGCTGCACGCCGCCGACGAGGCGATGTACGCGGTCAAGCGCACCGGCAAGGGCCAGATCCAGATCGCCGATCACGTGCAGTCCGAATGGGCCGTGGCGGCCTGACTCCGCCTGAGCGGTGGGACGCCCGGCTGGAAAGCCTCGGCGCCAAGCCTCATCATGGCGATTCCTTTGGCTAAAAAGGGGGAACTCCAATGAACATCGGCACCTGGCGTCTGTCCACGCAGTTGACCGTGTCCTTCATGATGCTGGTGGCGCTGTGCGCGCTGGTCGGCGGCATGGGTCTGCTGCAATTGAACCGCGTGCATGACAGCACGACCGCGATCGCCGAGGACTGGCTGCCCAGCATCCAGAGCATGGCGGCGATCCGCGTGAAGGCCAACCAGATCCGGCGCATGGAGCCGGATCACCTGCTGTCCGACGACCAGCAGGAGCGGGCGCAGATCGAGCGCAACATCGCGCGCGCCCGCAAGGAGCTCACGGACGCGGAGAAGGCCTACCTGCCCTACATCACCAACGAGGAGGAGCGCCGGCTCTACGGCGAGGTCGTCGCCGCGCGCGACGCCTACTTCGCGGCGCAGGAGCGGCTGCTGCACCTGTCGCGCAACGATGCCACCGACGCGGAAGCGAAGGCCTTCTTCCGCGCCGATTCCCGCAGCAGCTTCAACGCCTGGGTCAAGGCGATCGAGCGCAGCGCCGACTACAACGCCGCCGGCAGTGAGCAGTCGCGGCGGGAGGCGCAGGAGAGTTATGCCGCCGGGCACGGCTGGAGCCTGTCGCTGACGGTGGTGTCGGTGGCGGTGGCGGTCGGGCTCGCGCTGCTGCTGCTGGGGCATGTGCGGCGCCAGCTCGGCGGCGATCCGGCCGAGGCGGCGCGGCTGGTGCGGCAGGTGGCCGAGGGCGACCTCAGCGGGGAGATCCGCGTGCGGCCCGGCGACGACCGCAGCCTGATCGCGGCGCTCAAGGCGATGCAGACCGGCCTGCGGCAGGTGGTGGGCGTCGTGCGCGAGGGCAGCGAGTCGGTGGCCAGCGCCAGCGGACAGATCGCGATCGGCAACCACGACCTGAGCCAGCGCACCGAGGAGCAGGCCAGTGCGCTGGAAGAGACGGCGGCGACGATGACCGAGCTCGGCGAAACGGTGCTCCAGACCTCCGAGAACGCGCAGCAGGCCGACCGCCTGGCGCGATCCGCCAGCGAGGTGGCGCAGCGCGGCGGCGCGGTGGTGTCGCAGTTCGTCGAGACCATGCGGGGCATCGACGAGAGCAGCCGCCGCATCGGCGACATCATCGGGACCATCGACGGCATCGCCTTCCAGACCAACATCCTGGCGCTGAACGCCGCGGTGGAGGCGGCGCGCGCCGGCGAGCACGGCAAGGGCTTCGCGGTGGTGGCGTCGGAGGTCCGCGCGCTGGCGGGACGCAGCGCGGAGGCGGCCAGGGAGATCAAGTCGCTGATCGCGGACAGCGTCGAGCGTGTCGAGCAGGGCACGGGGCAGGTCGAGCAGGCCGGCGTGACGATGGCGGAGATCGTCGCGGCCATCGGCCGGGTGACCGATGTCGTCGGCGAGATCAGCAGCGCGACGCGCGAGCAGTCGCAAGGGGTGAACCAGGTCGGCGAGGCGGTCAACCAGATGGACCAGGTGACGCAGCAGAACGCCGCGCTGGTCGAGGAATCCGCCGCCGCCGCGGAAAGCCTGCGCCAGCAGGCGCAAGCGCTGGTGCAGTCGGTCGCGAAGTTCCGGCTCGGCTGAGCGGGAGCGCTCCTCTTGCTCCCTCTCCCGCTTGCAGGAGAGGGCAGGGGTGAGGGCCAGCGGCCGACGCAGGGCTCAGACCGGGATCGGGAAGTCGACGTCCGTGTCGTTGACGCGGTTCACGAGGTTCGTGAATCCGATCAGCGAGACCGTCAACAGGGCCTCGACCACTTGCGCCGTCGTCCAGCCGGCGGCGAGCACCGCCTGCACGCGCTCGGCCGCGACCGTCCCGGTCGTCGACGTCACATGCCGGGCGAAGTCGACCAGCGCCTGGCGCTTCGCATCCTCGACGCTGTCGCCGCCACGCAGCTGACGCAGCTCGTCCGCTTTCAATCCGACCAGCTTGCCGATCGCCGAATGCGCGGCCACGCAGTAGTCACAGCCGTTCCGCGCGCTGACCGCGACGCGGATGGCCTCGATGTCGACCTTGGACAAGGTGCCGCGGGAGAGGACGGCGTCGCCTTCCATGGCCAACTTCAGCGCGGCGGGGCTGAGCGCGCCGATCAGCGCATAGGCGTTGGGCACCTTGCCGGCGCCCTTGCGGATGGCGTCGAACAGCGGTTGGGCGGCGGCAGGGGCGTCGGCGATGGCGGGAGCGGTGAGGCGGGACATGGCGTTTCCTTTCGAGGGGGGAGGTCGCCGTTTTCGGGACGTTCCCGAGGAGGTCGGCGCTGCGTTGCTGCAGTGACTTCACTGTAGGAATCTCCGCTCCGGACGCCCATGCCCGCGCGAGCCTGTCTAATGCCCGTTCGTTCCAGACTGGCCGCGTCGACGGTCGATGAGGGGGCAGGACCGATGGCCGATGGCAAGGACGGGATGGACGGGAAAGACGGGAAAGACGGGAAAGACGGCGCGGGACTGCTGGACCGGCTGCTGGCGTTGGTCGACGTCGACGGACGGCTCGACGTCCGCTGTGACCTCGGCGCGGGGTGGACGTTGGCCCAGGCCGCCCAGACTGCCCAGGCCGCTCAGGCTGCCCTGGCGGGTCATCACATCCCCTTCCATGTGCTGCTCGACGGCGATGCCGTCGTCGATGCGGACGGTCTGCGGGAAGCGCCGATGCGGGCGGGCGACGTGCTGATGCTGCCCGGCGGCGGCGCGCACCAGTTGCGCGACCGCGATCCGGCCAGCCTGCGCCGGCCGGCCGAGGGCACGCTGCTGTGCGGACGCTTCATCGTCCCGGCCGCCTCGGCGAAGCTGATCCGCGCGCTGCTGCCGCCCGCGATGATGGTGCGGTCGCCCGGACCCGGCTCGCGCCTGACCCGCCTGCTGGCCCTGATGCGCGAAGAGGCCGACGCGCCCGGCGAGGGCGGCGCGGCCTTGCTCCGCCACCTCTCAGGCGCGCTCTTCGCCGTCGCGCTGCGCGCGGCGATGGGCGACGGCCTCCCGGCCACCGTGGAAGCGCCCGGCGTCCTGGCGCTCGGCGCGCATCCGCGGCTGGCGGCGCTCGTCGTCGACATGCTCGGGAACCTGGCCCGCGACTGGACCCTCGACGGCATGGCCGCACACGCGGCCTTGTCGCGTTCATCGCTGATCCGCGCCTTCCAGTCCGCGGCGGGCGTCTCGCCGGCCGAGTTCCTGAACCAGGTGCGGATGACCGAAGCCGCCCGTCGCCTGCGCGCCGGCCGCGAGTCCGTGGCCGCCATCGGCGACGCCGTCGGGTACGCGTCCGAAGCAGCGTTCCAACGCGCGTTCAAGCGCGAGATCGGGATGACGCCGGCCGCCTGGCGGGACGGCGGCGCCGAGGTCGACCCCTCGACCAACAACGCGGCGCTCCCGGTGCGGCAGCGGCTCGGCTGAGGGCGCTCGACGGCGCTCGACCGCGCTCGACCGCGCTCAACCGTGCGCAACCATGCTCAACCGCGGGTGGCCAGGCGCGGGCACGCCGCGGGGCCGGGAGATGATCAGGCCGCGCGCGGCGGGTGGCGATCAGGCC
Source organism: uncultured Roseateles sp. (assembly GCA_946886855.1). The sequence goes on from CAMPJJ010000139.1 coordinate 11,884, forward strand.
GCACGCGGCCGGTGGCGATCAGGCCGCGCGCGGCCCGTGGCGCAAGGTCAGCAGCGTGCCCAGCGTGATCGCCGCGGCGGCGAAGGCGGGGCCGCCGAGCGCG
>CAMPJJ010000140.1 GCA_946886855.1 uncultured Roseateles sp.
GCGGCGGCGGGCGTCGCGGGCGTCGCGGGGGACGAGGGCGCGCCGGAGTCCTCGGCGGCGTCATGGGCGTGATCCATGGTCGCCATCATGCCGTGCGCTAAGCTTCCCCGATGCCTCACGTCACCACCGCCAGCTCGGGCAACGGCGCGTCCGCCGCGCCAGGCGCTTCCACCGTCCAGGCCGCCCAGGCCTTCTTCGACCAGCTCAACCGCGATTACGTCTCGGTCCACAAGCGCAAGGAAGACCTCTTCTGGGCCACCTACATGGCCACCAGCGAGGACCACGAGGGCTTCGGCCGCGCGGAGACCGACTACAAGGCCTTCATCTCCGATCCCGAGACGCTGCGCGCGACGCGCGCGCACCTGGCGGCGGTCGAGTCCGCGGTGGAGAGTGCGCCGGCCGGCTCGGGCTCGGGCTCGGGCACCGACACCGGCGGTGAGGCGCGCCAGGCGCTGGCCCACGGCCTGCGCGGCTGGCTGGGCGTGTTCGAGGCCAACATCGTCGACAACGACGAAGGCCGCCGCCTGATGGCCGAGCTGATCGAGGCGGAGCGTGTCCTCTTCGCCAAGCGGAAGGACTTCGCGCCGACGCACCTCAACGACCGCGGCGAGACCGAAGCCGCCACGCTGACGATGCTGTCGACCAACCTCGCCACCAACCCGGACGAGGCGCGACGCCGCAGTTCCTACGAGGCGCTGCACGGCCTCGAGCGCTGGGTGCTGGAGAACGGCTTCCTGGAGATCGTCGCGCTGCGCAACCGGCTCGCGCGGGCCCTGGGCTTCCCCGACTACTTCGAGATGAAGCTGCGCAAGAACGAGCGCATGACGAAGGCGGAGCTCTTCGGCGTGCTCGACGACTTCGTCGCCCGCACCGAGGCGGCGCAGCAGCGCGCGCACGACGCGCTCGCCGCGAAGCACGGCGCCGATGCCCTGGCGCCCTGGAACCTGCGCTTCCACAGCGCCGGCGACGTGACGCGCCGGATGGATCCCTACATGCCCTTCGGCCCCGCGCTGCGGCGCTGGGTGCGGAGCTTCCGCCGGCTGGGCATCCAGTACCGCGGCGCGACGATGCGCCTGGACCTGCTGCAGCGCCCGGGCAAGTACCAGAACGGTTTCTGCCACGGCCCGCTGCCGACCTGGTTCGACGAGCAGGGCCGCTGGCATGCCGGCGAGATCAACTTCACCGCGGAGGCCAAGCCCGACCAGGTCGGCAGCGGCGCGCGCGCGATGATGACGCTCTTCCACGAGGGCGGCCATGCGGCCCACTTCGCCAACGTGACGCAGAACTCGCCGTGTTTCTCGCAGGAGTTCGCGCCGACCTCGATGGCCTATGCGGAGACGCAGTCGATGTTCTGCGACAGCCTGCTGGGCGACGCGGACTGGCTCAAGCGCTACGCGCGCACCGTCGACGGGCAGGCGATCCCCGACGCGCTGATCCGCGACCGCATTGCCTCGGCGCAGCCGATGCGCGCCTTCGACGAGCGGGCGATCGCCGTGGTGCCGTATTTCGAGGCGGCGCTGTACGCGATGGCCGACGAGGAACGCACGCCCGAGTCCGTGCTCGCGCTGGCCCGGACGATGGAACGGCGCATCCAGGGCGTGGACCGCGCGCCGCGGCCGATCCTGGCGATCCCGCATCTGCTGAACCAGGAGTCGGCGGCCTCGTACCAGGGCTACCTGCTGGCCCACATGGCGGTCTACCAGACGCGGGCGTTCTTCCTGCGCCGCGACGGCTACCTCACGGACAACCCGGCGATCGGGCCGGCGCTCGCGCAGGCCTACTGGGCGCCGGGCAACAGCCTGTCGCACGACGCGACGCTGCGCCGGCTGACCGGCGAGGGCTTCTCGGCGCGTTACCTGGCCGAAGCCTGCGACGAGACGGTCGAGCAGGCCTGGGCGAAGGCGCAGGACCTGCTGGAGGCGTCCGAGCGCCGCGGCGAACGCGCCGACGACGGCCCGCCGCTGGACGCCCATGTCCGCGTGGTCCACGGCGCGGAGCTGCTGGCCGACAACGGCGACGGCGGCGCGGCGGCGGAGCAGGCGATGTTCGACCGCTTCGAGCACTGGATCAGCGCGCACTACGGCGCGCCGGCGTCGCCGACAGCCTCGGCGACCGCGCACTGAGCGCGTCGTGAAGTACCTGCAGGGTTACGCGCCGGCGCTGGTCGCGCAGGCGCAGCAGTTGCTGGAGGCGGGCGAACTCGGCCCGCTGCTGGCGCGCAAGTATCCGGAGCCGCACGAGGTCCGCAGCGACAAGGCGCTGTTCGACTACACCCAGGACTTCAAGCAGCGCTTCATGCGCAACGCGGGGCCGCTGGCGCTGGTGGCCTACGACGCCAAGCTCAAGGTCATCCAGCATGCGCTGGGCACGCACACGCGGCAGGCGGTGGTGCACGGCAACCGGCTCAAGACGCGGCGCGAGATCCGCGTCGCGACGCTGTTCCGCGAGGCGCCGGCGGAGTTCCTGAAGATGATCGTCGTCCATGAGCTCGCGCATCTCAAGGAGCTGGAGCACGACAAGGCGTTCTATGCGCTGTGCCACCACATGGCGCCGGACTACGCGCAGCTGGAGTTCGACGTGCGCCTGTGGCTGAGCGTGCGTGACCGCGAGGAGAAGCTGGCGAAGGCCGGGAAGGTCCAGGAATAGGCGCTTCCGCTATGCTCCCGGTCTTTCCCGACCGCCGACCCGCGGCGCCACGAGCGCGGCGGGCTCCCTGCCTCCAATGATTCTGCTGGCGCCCATGGAGGGCCTGCTGGACCACATGCTGCGCGACACGCTGACCCGTGTCGGCGGCGTGGACCGCTGTGTCTCCGAGTTCATCCGCATCACTGACCGGCTGCTGCCGCGCCGCGTGTTCACGCGCATCGTGCCGGAGCTGCTCCACGGCGGCCACACGCGCGCCGGCGTGCCGGTGCGGGCGCAGCTGCTCGGCTCCGACCCGCAATGTCTGGCGGAAAACGCCGCGCGGCTCGCCGAGCTCGACCCCGAAGGCATCGACCTCAACTTCGGCTGCCCGGCCAAGACGGTGAATCGCCATCGCGGCGGCGCGGTGCTGCTCGACGAGCCGGAACTGGTCGGCGAGATCGTCGCCGCCGTGCGGCGCGCGGTGCCGGCCCATCTGCCGGTGTCGGCCAAGATGCGGCTGGGCAACGAGGACCGCGGTCGCATGCTCGATTGCGCCCGTGCGATCGAGGCGGCGGGCGCTTCCGAACTCGTCGTGCATGGCCGCACCAAGCGCGACGGCTACAAGCCGCCGGCCTACTGGGACCAGATCGGCGTGCTGCGCGAGGCGGTCGGCATCCACGTCGTCGCCAACGGCGAGGTGTGGACCGTCGAGGACGCGCTGCGCTGTCTGGAAGAGTCCGGCTGCAGCTCGCTGATGCTGGGGCGCGGCATGGTGGCCGATCCGGGACTGGCGCTCGCGGTGCGCGCCGCACTGGGGCACTCGCAGGGCGCTGCGGCGCTGCCGTGGTCGGACGTGATCCCGCTGATGGAGGGCTTCTTCGCCCAGGTGCGCCGCAACGTGGCGACGCGCCACCAGGCGGGCCGGCTCAAGCAGTGGCTGCACTACCTGCGCCGCCGCTATCCCGAGGCGGAAGAGACCTACCAGCGCGTGCGCACGATCAACGCACCGGACGTCCTGGCCATGACGCTGTTCGGCCGCCCGCTCGATCCGATAGCGCCGCCGCCGGACATGGAGGATGACGACATCGTCGACGCCTTCAGCGCCTGCGAGGCCGACGAAACCGCCGAAGGCGCCTCCTCCGATCCCGATCAACAACAAGACAGCGACTCGCTGATCGCCGCATGACCGCTTACCGTCTGACTTCGCGCCTGCTGGCGCTCGCCGCCGCATTGGCGCCGGTGTTCGCTGACGCTGCACCGGCCGCGGCCAGTGCGCCGATTGCGACGACCGCCAGGGACGTCGTCCCGCTCACGCTGGAACGCGTCTTCGGCGATCCGCCGCTGCAGGGCCGCTTGGTGCGCCAGGCCGAGATCTCGCCGGACGGCGCGTGGGTCAGCTACCTGCGCCCGTCGGAAACCGACAGCGAACAGCTCGAGCTGTGGGCGCAGCCCGCGGCCGGCGGCGCGCCGCGCAAGCTGGTGTCGGCGGCCGACGTGCTGGGCGGCCGCAGCCAGCAGCTGACCGAGGCGGAACGCATGGCGCTGGAGCGCAAGCGGATCTCGCAGGGCGGCATCACCGGCTACCAGTGGTGTGGTCCGTCGGGCAAGGCGCTGCTGTTCCCGCTGTCCGGCGACCTGTACCTGGTGCGGCTGGGCGAGCAGGGCCCGAAAGCGCAACGGCTCACCAACGACGAGCAGGTGCCGGAACAGGATCCGAGCTGCTCGCCCGACGGCAGCCGCATCGCCTACGTGAAGGGCGGCGAGCTGTGGGTGCAGGCCCTTGACGGCGACGGCGCCGCGCGCGCGCTGACCCAGGGCGCGACGGAGACCCGCTTCTGGGGCTTGGCCGAATTCATCGCGGCCGAGGAGTTGAGCCGCCAGCGCGGCTACTGGTGGTCGCCGGACGGCAAGCAGTTGCTGGCGCTTCACGTCGACGAGCGCGACGTGCCGGTGAAGACGCGCGCGCAGATCTTTTCCGACCGCACGACGATGACGCAGCAACGTTATCCGGGCGCCGGCGAGAACAACGCCCGCGTCACCGCGTGGACGCTGCAGGTGGCGGACGGCCGCATGACGCCGCTGCCGCTGCCTTCGGACGCGGAATACGTCGCCCGCGCCGGCTGGTTCGGCGACGGCACGCCGTGGCTGCAGACGCTGACGCGCGACCAGCACAAGCTCGTGCTGACCGAATACGCGCACGGCGCCGGCCCGGGCCGCACTGTGATCGACGAGCGCGATCCGGCGTGGGTCGAGGTGCATGACGACCTGCAGGAGATCGACGGCCTGACGCTGTCGGGACAGCCGGCGCTGTTGTGGTCCAGTGAGTCCTCGGGCCGCCGCCAACTGGTGCTGGTGGACCGCCGCACCGGCGAGCGCCGTCCGCTGACGAACGAGCCCGAGCCGGTCGCGCACCGCGTGTGCAGCGAAGGCCGGACCGTGGTCTACGCGGCGGCGCGTGATCGCGGCCGCTCGCGCGAGCTGTTCGCGATCGACCTGGACGGCAGGAGCCGGCCGCTCGACGGCGCGCAGCCGCGCCAATGGCGCGACGCCCGCGGCGACGGCGATTGCGCGCGCCTCCTGGTCACGCGCGGCGCGTGGGGCGAACCGCCGGCGCTGTCGCTGCAGGCGGTGAATGCGGCCACCGGCGATGCCAGGCCGGTGGCGCTGCCGGGCGACGCGCCGGACGCGCTGCTCGCGCGCATCGTGCCCAAGCCGGAGGTGGTGGACATCACCGCCGCCGACGGTCGCACGCCGCTGAACGCGCTGTACTTCGCGCCGCTGGACGGCAAGGCCGGTGCGCACCCGGTGATCACGATGGCCTACGGCGGGCCCGGCACCTCGACCACCAACTGGAACTGGAGCCGCGACACCGCGCTGATCGCCTACTGGCAGCGGCAGGGCTACGGCGTGTTCACGCTGGACACGCGCGGCATGCAGAACCGCGACCGCGCGTTCACGCGCGCCCATCGCCTGGCCTTCGGCGCGGTCGACGTGAACGACCTGTTCGCCGCGGTGCGCCAGCTGCCGAAGCAGGTGGCGGGCGTGGATCCGAAGCGCATCGGCTTCTTCGGCTGGTCCTACGGCGGCTTCCTGGCCGAGCGCGCGATGCTGGACGCGGACACGCCGCTGGCCTCCGCCGTCGCGGTCGCGCCGCCGACGGACTGGACGCTCTACGACACGGCCTACACCGAGCGCTACCTGGGCATGCCGCAAGACGGCAAGGGCGGGCAGACGGACGCCTACCGCCAAGCCAACCTGGTCTTGCGCGCGAAGCTGCTGACCAAGCCGCTGCTGATCGTGCACGGCACGGCCGACGACAACGTGCTGTTCGAGCACACGCTGCGCCTGACCGAGGCGCTGCAGAACGAGGCGCGGCCCTTCGAGCTGATGATCTACCCGGGCAAGGCGCACGGCATCGCGGGGCGCAGCGCCAAGCTGCACCTGTACCGCACGATCGACGCCTTCTTCGCGAAGACGTTGGCGCGCTGAGCGCCGGCCTCAAGAGACTGGAGCGAAGCGATGGCGCTGGTGTATTCGACGAACGGCGGGCGCGTGTGTCCGGATTGCCGGCAGGCGCAGGCCGACTGCCGCTGCAAGGCGCAGGCGGCCAATGCCGTGCTGGGCGACGGCAAGGTGCGGGTGCGCCGCGAGACGGCGGGCCGCAAGGGCAAGGGCGTGACGGTGGTGCTCGGGCTGCCGATGACGGCGGCCGAGCTGACCGAGACGGCCAAGAAGCTCAAGGCCGCCTGCGGCAGCGGCGGCACCGTCAAGGACGGCACGATCGAGATCCAGGGCGATCACCTGGACAAGGTGATGGCCTGGCTGACGACGGCGGGATTCGCGCCGAAGAAGGCGGGGGGCTGAGGCCTCCATATTTCGTGTTCAGGCCATATTTCCTCGGCAGGAAATATGAGCGAAAGACGACATATCCGGACGCTCACATTTGCAGCGTGACCATGTGCCAGCGCGTCCCTGTCGCGTTCAGCACCGCGTCGCTCACCGTGTGCGCGGCGAGCGAGAAACCCGTGGTCGCCAGCAACCCCGCCACTCGCTCCGGCGTGTGATTCGCGAAGCGCCGGCCGTCGACGTCGCGGCCCTCGGCCAGCGAGCCGTCGATCTGTTCCGGCAGCGACAGCAGCATCACCGTGCCGGGCGCGGCACGGCGGCCATCGGCTGAACGTCGCAGCGTGGCCGCCAACGCGGACAGGGCGCGCGGGAGATCGTCCTCGCCCACATGCATCAGCACCGCGCTGCACACGACACCGTCGAATCCGTCCGGCGCCACGTCCGCGAAGGGCCGGCCCAAGCCGGGCAGGGTGCCGTCGCGGAGACGATCTGCCAGCTCCGGGAACTGTGTCAGCGCTCGCCCGCGCATTTCCGCGCTCGGCTCGACGCCGTAGGCATCCAGTCCCGCCGCCAGCATCCCGGCGACATCCCGACCGGCGCCCGCGCCCACATCGAGCACGCGACTACCGCGCGGCAATGTCCCCTCGACGACAGGCAGCATGGCGCTGCGCGGCGACTCCGGCTGCGCGGCGAGGCGTTTGGCGTAACGCCGGTAGAAGTCGTCGGTACGAGGGTCCGTGGCATCCATGGTGTCCATGATGCCGCAGCCCCACCCGGCCGCCCGCGGGCGAATACCGTCACGCGAGTGAGGGGTCCGGTTGCAGACAGTGACGCGAGTTGCGACGTTTGCACGTGCGGTCACCTGGGCGACGTCCTAAGGTTGCCTCGTCCGGCCCCACCTCCCCGGGGGCCGCGGAGACCGTCCATGAGTCCTTCCCAGTTCGGTGCGCTCCAGCGCGACACAGGCTCTCGCAGCAATCACGGTCACAGTCATGGTCACGGCCAAGGCCGCTTCCTGCTGCGCTTCGAGTCGCTGTTCCACTCCGGTCGCGGCCTGTCCTTCCCCTGCGACGAACGCGGCCAGGTCTCGCTCGACCAGCTCAGCGAGCAGGCCCGCGAGAACTACCTCTTCGCCCGCGCCGTCGTCGGCCACGAGTACGCGACCCCGGTGGTCCAGCGCTGCGACGACTGAGTCCTTGACCGGCGTCGGTGCGTTCGGCGGGCCCGGCGGAGCAGGCGCTCAACGCGCCGCGAGTTGCGCCGCGTCGTACTGCCCCAGCACCCACTGCAAACCCGCCAGGTGTTGCTGGTCGTGGCTGCACAGGTAGTGGATCAGCGATTTGAAGGTCAGCGGACCGTAGCCCTCGAAACGCGCCCGGCGCTGCAACTGCTCCGGCGTGATCGTCGCCAGCACTGCCAGCGTCTCCTCGCGGGCCGCGGCGAAGGCGGCCAGCGCGGCCGCCGCATCGTCCTCGCCGTACCGGCGCTCGCGCGCCAGTGCCTCGGTGTCCAGTGACGGCAGCAACGGATCGTCTTCGCCCAGCGTGCGGCGGATGCGCTGCTGGTAGCCCTCGATCTCGATGTCCCGCACATGGCAGACCTGCTCGATCGCGGTCAGCGGCTCGCTGGGCACGCCGTCCCAGGACGACGGCGCCCAATGCCGCGCTTCGACGGGGAACAGCGCGAAGTGCGCCGCGAGTTGCGCGGGGAAGGCCGCCAACGCGTGCAGCGTGACCGCGTCGATGGCGGAGCCGGAGGCGGCGAAGGCGGCGCCCGGCGAGGCGCTCGAGGAGGAGGGCGGGGCGATGGCAGTCATGCCGCCGATATTAGGACGCGGTCTGCGGGACAATCACGCGTTTTCCGATTCCCCACGCACGATCCTGTCATGAGCGACACCACCCGCCCCGAACTGCCCGACCACCTGTCCATCGATCCGCGCAGCCCGCATCACGTCGCCGCCGTGTTCGAGCACGACATCGGCATCCTCTTCAACGGCAAGGAACGCAAGGACGTCGAGGAGTACTGCGTCTCCGAAGGCTGGATCCGCGTCCCCGCCGGCAAGACCGTGGACCGCAAGGGCCAGCCGATGATGATCAAGCTCAAGGGCAAGGTCGAAGCGTTCTACAAGTGACGCTCAGCTTCTCGGCCAGCTGATCGCCACCCACAGGCCGCCGCCCTCGCGGTGGCCCATGGCGATGCGGCCGCCGTGCGCCTCGGCGATCTCGCGCGCCAGCGCCAGGCCCAGTCCGCTGCCGCCGCGCTTGGTCGAGTAGAACGGCATCAGCGCCTGCGACAGCTGCGCCTCGGTCATCCCGGGGCCGCGGTCGCCGACCTCGATGCGCCAGTCCTCGCGCGCCACACCGCCGATATCGACGCGCAGGCTCACGCCCTCCGGCGCGCTGCCGGATTCATGCGCGTTCTTCAGGAGGTTGATCAGCGCCTGCTCCATCTGGGCCGCGTCGAAGCGGCCCGGCGCCGCGGGCAGCTCGCCCGTCAGCGCGAAGGGGTAGTGCGCCCCCAGCGAGTCGACGAAGGACCGCCATTCGACCGGCGCCAGCACCGGCGCGGGCAGCTTGGCGAAGCTGGCGTAGCCGGCCAGGAACTGGTGCAGGTGTTTCGCACGGTCGCCGATGCTGGCGAAGACGCCCGGCACGCGCTCGTGCATGCCGCGCCGCGACAGCTCCGCGCCGCTGTGCGCCAGCGACGAGATCGGCGCCAGCGAGTTGTTCAGCTCATGGCTGATGACGCGGATCACCCGCTTCCAGCTCGCCACCTCCTGCCGCGACAACTCCCTGGTCATGCGCCGCAGCAGCCGCAGCCGGTGCGGCTGACCCTGCAGGCGGAAGTCGCGCATCGACAGGTGGTAGCGCTCCTCCTGCCCGTCCTGCATGACGCTGAACAGGCCGTCCTGGGCGCCCGCGAAGGCCAGGCGAAGATCCTCCGGCGCGTCGGCCAGCAGCTCCTCCAGCCCGCGGCCGGCCAGGCTGCGGCCCTGGTCCATCAACTGCCGCGCGGCGATGTTGGCGTAGGCGATGCGCTCGTTCGCGTCGGTCAGCAGCAGCGCCACCGGCGTGTTCTGCACCACCGTGTCCAGCAGCAGCTCGCGCTGCGCGAGGTGGCGGCGCTGCTCGCGCAGGGCCACGCCCAGCTCGCTGTGCAGTCGCGTGAGGGTCGACAGCTCCGACAGGCCGCCGGGCGGATCCGCGGCGATGCCGCTGCCGAACTCGCCGTCACGGTAGCTGAGCACCGTGCTTTCCAGCGCCCGCAGCAGCCGCGTCAGCGGCATCAGCAGCAGGCTGGCCAGGCCCCAGACGATGGGCAGCATCAGCACGAAGGTGAGCCCCACCGCGCTCGCGCTCCAGGTGCCGGGCGCCTCGTGCCCCATCGATTGCAGCAGCTGCGGCACCGGCCACAGGGTCAGCGTCAGGTGGATGGACACCGCCGCCACCGCCGCGGCGATCAGGCACAGCGCCAGCCGCATGTGGAGCGAGCGATGCCAGCGCGCGTGCCGCTCGGGACGCCCGTCAGGGCGCACGTCAAGGCGCACGTCGGGGCGTTCTCCTGGGCGCTCTTTTGGGCGCGACGGCGCCTCCTTCATCCCGCGTCCAGCCCGTAGCGCTCCATGCGCCGGTACAAGGCCTGGCGCGACAAGCCGAGCGACTGCGCCGCCCGGCTGACCACGCCGGAGGCGGACGCCAGCGCGGCGACCACGGCCTCGCGGCTGGGCTCGTCGAGGTTGCGCGAAGCGAGCAGCGAAGTCAGCGGCGAGGCGGCTGGCAGCGCCAGGTCCTGCTCGCCGATCACGCGGTCCGGCGCCAGCAGCGCGGCGCGCTCGATGGCGTTCTTCAGCTCGCGGACGTTGCCCGGCCAGGGATGCGCCATCAGCGCCTCGCGCGCGCCGTCGCTCAGGGTCGCGCGGCCGGCGAGGAAATGCTCCGCCAGCGGCAGGATGTCGGGCACGCGTTCGGCCAGCCCCGGCAGGGCGACCTCGATCACGTTGAGCCGGTAGTACAGATCCTCGCGGAAGGTCCCGGCACGCACCATCGCGCGCAGGTCGGCGTTGGTGGCCGAGATCACGCGCACCGTCGTCTGCCGTGAGCGGCTCGAGCCCAGGCGCTCGAAGCGCCCCGTCTCCAGCACGCGCAGCAGCTTGACCTGGCCGGCCAGCGGCAGGTTGCCGATCTCGTCGAGGAACAGGGTGCCGCCGTCGGCGGTCTCGAAACGGCCCTCGCGGGCGCGCGCCGCGCCGGTGAAGGCGCCGCTCTCGGCACCGAAGAGTTCGGCCTCGATCAGGTCGCCCGGCAGCGCGCCGCAGTTGACCGCGACGAAGGGGCCGTCGGCCACCGCCGAGTTGGCGTGGACGATCGCCGCGACCCGTTCCTTGCCGCTGCCGTTCGGGCCGGTGACCAGCACCGGCGCGGCCGAGCGCGCCACCTGGCACGCGAGCTCCAGGCAGCGCAGCAGCGCCGGCGATTCGACCACCAGCCCGTCGAGCCGGAAGCGCTCGCGCAGCGCGTCGCGGCGCTGGCGCTGCTCGTGCCGGCTCTCGCGCAGCGCGCGGCCGTTCTCGGCCAGCTCCAGCAGGTTCTCTACGGTCGCCAGCAGCTTGGTGTCGTCCCAGGGCTTGGCGAGGTAGTCCGCCGCGCCGGCCTTCACCAGCGCCACCGCCTGTTCCAGCTGCGTCCATGCGGTCAGCAGGATGATGGGCAGGTCGGGATGGCGTCCGCGCAGCTGCTGGAAGAGATCGCGGCCTTCCTCGCCCGAGGTCGTGTCGGCGCTGAAGTTCATGTCCTGGATCACCAGGTCGACGCGGCGCTGCGCCAGCAGCGCCAGACCCTCGTCCGGCGAGGCCGCGTAGAGCGGCTCGATGTCGTGCAGCGAGAGCAGCAGCGACAGCGCCTCGCCGACACCGGCATGGTCATCGATGATCAGGACGGTTCTCATTGGACGCGCAGCATATCAAGGGGATCTCGTCGGGCAGCAGACGGGAACCGGCGCGAGGGCCCCTCGCGCCGGAGAGCCGACCTCGTCGGAGCGAGGGCGGCGGGGCGTGTCGCGCGGACGTTCAACCGCCGCGCAGCGCGGCCACCGGCGGCAGCGCCGCGGCCCGGCGCGCCGGCGCGAACACCGCGATCTGGCCCAGCGCCCACAGCACCAGCGCCCCGATCGGCAGGTAGACCAGGGGCAGTCGCGGCAGCTCGTAGCTGCGCATCAGCAGCAGGCTGATGCCGTAGGCGCCGATCATGCCCAGCACGATGCCGGCCGTGGACAGCAGCAGGTTCTCGGTCTGGAAGTAGCGCAGGATCTGGCCGCGGGGGGCGCCCCCGGCGCGCCCCCGGCCGCGCAATCGCGCGCGCGGGGTCACACCCCAGCAGGCGCCCCCCCCCGCTCGCGACCCCCCCACCCCACCCCCGCCCC
>CAMPJJ010000141.1 GCA_946886855.1 uncultured Roseateles sp.
GCCCCTGCCCCAACCCCTGCAGATGCCACGCGTGCTCGTCGAGCCCGTCCGGATCGAGGTAGAGGCAGCGCTGCTCGATGACGAAGACCTCGGCGCGCAGCCGCAGCGCGCGGTACAGGCCGCGCACGCCCAGGTCGTCGAAAGGCTGGTTGATCCAGCGCGGGCCGGCCATCAGACCAGCTTCACCAGCTGCTTGCCGAAGTTGCGGCCCTTGAGCAGTCCCAGGAAGGCTTCCGGCGCGTTCTCCAGGCCCTGCGCGACGCTCTCGCGGAACTTCAGCTTGGCCGTAGCGACCAGCGTGCCCAGCTCCTTCAGCGCCTCGGGCCACACGTCCATGTGCTCGGAGACGATGAAGCCCTCGACCTTCATCCGGTTCGTGAGGATCAGCTGCGGGAAGGTCAGCGGGATCGGCTCGCCGTTGTAGCCGGCGATCATGCCGCACATGGCCACGCGGCTGAACGCGTTGGCGCGCAGCAGCACGGCGTCGAGGATCATGCCGCCGACGTTCTCGAAGTGGCCGTCGATGCCGTCCGGGCAGGCGGCCTTCAGGGCGGCCGACAGCGACTTCAGGTCGGTGTGCTGCTTGTAGTCGACGCAGGCGTCGAAACCGAGTTCCTCCACCACGTAGCGGCACTTGTCCGCGCCGCCGGCGATGCCCACCGCGCGCGCGCCGCGCACCTTGGCCAGCTGGCCGACGGCGCCCCCCACCGCGCCGCTGGCGGCGCTGACGACCACGGTCTGTCCGGGCTTGGGATCGATGATCTTGACCAGGCCGTACCAGGCCGTCACGCCGGGCATGCCGACCGCGCCGAGGTAGGCCGACAGCGGCACGTGCGTCGTGTCGACCTTCTGCAGCACCCCGCGCTGGTTGGCGTCGACCAGCTGGTATTCCTGCCAGCCGCCCATGCCCACGACCTTGTCGCCGACGGCGAAGTGCGCGTTCCTGGACGCGACCACCTCGCCCACGGTGCCGCCGATCATGACGGCGTCGAGCGGCTGCGGCGCGGCGTAGCTCTTGCTCTCGTTCATGCGGCCGCGCATGTAGGGATCGAGGCTCAGGTAGTGGTTGCGGACCAGCACCTGGCCGTCCGCGAGTTCAGGGATCGGCTGCTCGACCAGCTTGAAGTTGTCAGTGCCGGCTTCACCGGTGGGGCGGGAGGCCAGCAGGATCTGGCGGTTCACTTGGCTCATCGAGGGCTCCTCGGTCGTTGTTGATCCATGCCATTGCATGGCTCATGAAAGGGCATCGCGGGCGGCCACCCGGCCACGATCCGTGACGGAATGCCGACGATTGAACCACGCCCGACTCCCCCTCCACGTCCCTCGGGTGACAGAAAAGAACGAGCGTGCTTTTCCAGCCGTCGACCTGCATCTTCATGTCAAGAACCGCTGGCGTCGGGTGTCGACTGACCTCCTCATTCCCGTCCCTCGTCCCGTCACCATGTCGCAGATCTTCCGTCGTTCGAATCTCCCCTCCTGGCTGGTCGGCGATGCCGCGCCGGCGCACGCGGCCCACGATCCTGGCGTGCGCGCGTGGATGAAGGAGGTGGGCTCGGCGCGGAAGGAGGCCGCACCGGTGGCCCGGATCCTCGAGAAGGCCCTGGCCCGCAAGCCGGAGACCCTGGACCTCTCCTCGGCGCCGCAGCGGCTCCTGGAACAGTTGCCGGTCAGGGTGTTGCTGCGCCTGCGAGGGCCCACGCAGACCTTGGTGCTGCCGCAGGAATGCGCCCCGGCCGTCGCGCTGCGCTTGATGCACGAGGTCGGCGCGGGTGAGCTCCTGCCGACGTCGCTGATGAAGGCGGTCGAGCAGGCCATGTCGCCGAAGCCCGTCGCGAAGTTGCTCCAGCCGCGGCTGGAGAGGCCGTCGAGCCCAGCCACGCCGGATCGGACCAGCGCCGCTTCAACCGATCACCACATGCCGGCGCGCCGCGACGAAGCCGTCTACGACACACCGCCTCGCCGCGACGACGCCGTCTACGACACGCCGCCGCGCCGCCATGAAGCGATCGACGACGTCCCGCCGCGTCGGCGTGAAGCGATCTACGACGTCCCGCCCCGGCGCCGAGACGCGGCGCGGGACCAGCCCCCTGCTTCGACCGCCGGAGGCTACGAGACGCCCGCCCCGCTCTTCGTCGGCCGGCGCGACGCCGCGCATCGCACCGGCGTTGCGTCCGGAAGGCCGGACGAGACCGGCAGCGACTACGTCCTGCCCGACCGTTTGCCCGCCCCCGATGGCCCGAAGAAGCCGGTGTATCTCAACCAGCCGGCGCCCGCGCGGACGGCCCTTCGCCAGCGCGCGCTGATCGACGGCATGCCGATGCTCCCGTCCGTGCGCGTGAGCGCCGAGGACATCGACACGGCGCTGCGCGCGCTGCGCACGCTCACCGCCTGGTCCAGGGCCCATGCCGGCAATGAAGGCCAGCACCCGCGATGCGCCATGTCCGCCGGGGACGCGGAGGCCCTCGCCCGGGTCCTGCGGCAGGTGTCGGCGGCCCAGCTGAAGGCCCACGAAAGGAGCTCGTGGATGGCCGCCACGGCCGCGCTGGCCACACGTCCACCGCGCGCGGGCTTGCACGTCACGCCGGAGACGGTCGGCCATCTGGAACGCGCCCTGGATGCCGTGCGGATGCTGGTGGCCGATGTGGGCGGCGAGGCGCCTGCGCTGCCAGGCCGCTCGCGCGGCCATGGGGCGTGAGCTCAGTCCTCGCTGCGCTGCAGCGCCTTGAGGCTGCGGCCCTTGCCGGGCAGCGCCTTCAGGTACTTGAAGGTGCCGGTGGCGTGGGCGCAGAGCTTGCCGTCCTCGCCGTAGACCGCGCCGTCGCAGAAGGCCATCGTCGTCGAGCGGTGCAGCAGCCGGCCGACCGCGCGCAAGGCGCCCTCGCCGGGGCGCATGAAACTGGTCTTCATCTCCACCGTGACCACGCCGGGCCCGAAGCCCGGCTGGTCGCGGTGCACGCTGCGCGCCGCATGCGCCATCGCCACGTCCAGCAGCGTCATCAGCACGCCGCCGTGCGCCACCTCCCACGAGTTCAGGTGCAGCTCGCGGATGTCGACCCGCAGCTCGGCCTCGCCCTCGTCGATGCGGACCAGCTCGAAACCCAGCTGCTGGACGAAGGGGATGTGGACGGGGAACTTCAACGGCTCGGGCATGTGACGAGGAAGGCGGACGGGGACGGCGGACGGGGACGGTGAGGCGATCAGCTGCCGTGGACGGCGGAGACGCCGCCGTCGACCGCGAGGATCTGCCCGGTGATGTGTTTCCCGGCGCGGCTCGCGAACAGCAGGGCGGCGCCCTTGAGGTCCTCATCATCGCCGATGCGCTTGAGCGGGGCGTGCTCGGCGAGCTTGTCCTCGCCAATCGCGGCCATCAGGCCCTTGGTCATCTTGCTGGGGAAGAAGCCCGGCGCCAGCGCGTTGACGGTGATGCCGTGCACGCCCCATTCGCCGGCCAGCGCGCGGGTGAAGTTCACCGCCGCGCCCTTGCTGGTGTTGTAGGCGATGGTCTTCATCATGCCGCTGTTGCCGCCCAGGCCGGCGATCGAAGCCACGTTGATGATGCGGCCCGACTTGCGCGGGATCATGCTGCGCTTCGCGACCTCCTGGCTCATCACGAACAGGCTGCGGATGTTCAGGTCCATCACCTTGTCCCAGGCCTCGACCGGGTGGTCCTCGGCGGGCGCGCCCCAGGTCGCGCCGGCGTTGTTGACGAGGATGTCGATCTGGCCGAGCTTCGCGAGCGTCTGCTCGACGATGCCGCGCGCCTGCGCCTCGTCGGAGGCGTCGGCGGCAATGAAGTGCGCCGCGATGCCGCGCGCCTTCAGATGCGCCACGGCCTCCTCCAGGTCGGCCGCCTTGCGCGAACTCAGCATCAGCGTCGCGCCGGCCTCGCCGAGCGCCTCCGCGATCTGCAGCCCGAGGCCGCGGGATCCGCCCGTCACCAGCGCCACCTGGCCGGTCAGGTCGAAGAGGTCTTGCACCTTGCTGCTCATCGTCGTCTCCTTGATGTTGTTCAGAACCACTCGTCGCGCATCTCGCGGGTGAGCGCCTCGCGCCGCGCCACCACGCCCAGCCAGGCGGGGATCTTGGGCAGCTCGTAGGCGAAGAAGTAGCGCTGCGCGGCGCGCTTGCCGCGGGCGAAGTCATCGTCCCGGCCCTCGAGCGCGAGCGCGACGTCCAGCCAGATCCACGCCAGCACCGTGTGCCCGAAGGCCTGCAGATAGGGCGTCGCGTTGGCGAGCGCCGCTTCCGGCTCGCCGGTGGACCAGGCCTTCTTGGTCGCGCCGCCGACGGCGGCCAGCGCCGCGCCGAGTTCATTGGCCGCTTCGGCAAGACCCGGCACCTGGCCGGCGCGCTGCGCGGTGTCGCTGATGCGCGCGGCCAGCGCCATCAGCGCCTGCCCGCCGTCCATCACGACCTTGCGGCCCAGCAGGTCCAGCGCCTGGATGCCGTGCGTGCCCTCGTGGATCATGTTCAGGCGGTTGTCGCGCCAGTGCTGCTCGACCGGGAAATCGCGCGTGTAGCCGTAGCCGCCCAGCACCTGGATCGCCAGCGAGTTCGCCTCCAGGCACCACTCGCTGGGCCAGCTTTTCGCGATCGGGATCAGGACCTCGAGCAGCCGCTTCGCGGCGGCGGCCTCGTCCTCCGAGCCCGTGTGCTGCTCGTCGACGAGCCGCGCGCAGAACAGCTCGAGCGCCAGACCGCCTTCGACGAAGCTCTTCTGCGCCAGCAGCATGCGCTTGACGTCGGCGTGCTCGATGATCAGCGCCTGCGGACGCGCCGCGTCCTTGATGCCCGCCGTCGTCACCGGTCGGCCTTGCGGCCGCTGGCGTGCGTACGCGAGGCTCGCCTCATAGCCCGCGTACCCGAGCATCACCGCGCCGAGGCCGACACCGATGCGGGCCTCGTTCATCATGTGGAACATCTGCCGCAGGCCGTCGCCGGGCTTGCCGACGAGGTAGCCGATCGCGCCCTTCTTCCCGCGCGGCGTCTGACGTCCTTCGCCGAAGTTGAGCAGGCAGTTGGTCGTGCCGCGATAGCCGAGCTTGTGGTTCAGGCCCGCCAGCGCCACGTCGTTGCGCTCGCCGGTGAGCTGTCCGTCCGTGCCGACCAGGTGCTTGGGCACGATGAACAGCGAGATGCCCTTCGTGCCCGGCAGCGGCTTGCCGTCGGGACCGGGGATCTTGGCCAGCACCAGGTGGACGATGTTCTCGGTGATCTCGTGCTCGCCGCCGGAGATCCACATCTTGTTGCCGGTGAGCCGGTAGCGCGGGCCGAGCGGATCGGCCTCGAAGTCGGCGCCGTCGGCGTCGGCGCGCGTGGCCACGTCGGACAGCGACGATCCGGCCTGCGGCTCGGACAGGCACATCGTGCCGAACCAGCGCCCGGACAGCTCGTTCATCGCGAAGACCTCGCGCTGCGTGTCCGTGCCGTGCGCCATCAGCAGGTTGGCGTTGCCGTTGGTCAGCATCGCGTAGCCGCCCAGGGACACGCTGGCCTTGCTGAAGAAGCAGTTGGCGGCCATCTCCACGACGCAGGGCAGCTGCATGCCGCCGTGTTCGTAGTCCTGCGCGGCGGCCAGCATGCCGGAGCCGACGTAGGCAGCGAGCGCCTCGTGCGTGGCCTTCGGCAGATGGACGCGCTCGCCGTCGAAGCGCGGCTCCTCGGTGTCGGCCAGGCGGTTGAACGGCGCGAACTTCTCGCGGGCGATCTTCTCGCAGGTGTCGAGCACCGCGTCGAAGGTCTCCCGCGCGTGCTCCGAAAAGCGCTCGCGCCGGCCGAGGTCCTGCACCTTCAGCCAGTCGTAGAGCAGGAAGTCGAGGGTCTGGCGCATCGCGCCCTCCTGGTTGGCGTCAAGGCCGCGCGCGTGGCGCGCTCAGCCGTGGATGTTGAACGCGAACTCGCGCTGGACGCGCCACGCCGCCGGCACGCCGGCCGGCCGGGTGAAGCGCCGCAGCGCGCGGTGGCTGGTCTCCTGGAGCGCGCTGCGCAGCGTCTGCTTGACGCGGGCGCTGTCGCGGTCGCGCACGTCGTCGCCGCTGACCGCGCCGCCCATGTCGCCCAGGCGCAGCTCAAGCTCCTCCCACTCGACCGTGGCCGCCGCCGGCTGGAAGTCCATCCGGTAGCGGCCGTAGACCGCGTAGGCGCTGCCCACGCTGGGGTATTCGATCTCGCCGGCGATCGCGGATGCGACGGCGACCAGGTACACGCAGGCCTCGAGGCGGCCCGCGGGCCAACGGCGCAGCTGCGCCACATAGGCCTCGGGCTCGTTGCGCAGTTCGCGCCCGGCCAGGCAGTCGTCGGGCAGTCCCGCCGGATCCTCGAGCGCCCAGTACATGGCCGCCGCGCGGTCGCGGCCGCCCTCGGCCAGGCCCGCGATCATCCGCTGCAAGCCTTGCGGCTCGCCGGCAAGGTTCGCCTGCTGGTACAGGCGCGCGGCGCGCTCCCAGTCGGGCTTCAGGCAGACGCCCTGCTCGTACAGCGTGCCGGCCAGCAGGTAGACCGACGGGTACTTGCGCTTGAGCCCGTCGTTGAGCCGGCTGGCCACCAGCGCGCAATCACTGGCGCGCAGCGCGTCGTGGATGCCGGCGACCGCCTGCTCCTCGACCTTGCTCGGCGGCTCCTTGCGACCCGCGGCACCGGCGGACGCCGCGACCAGCGCGAGCAAGGCGCCCGTCACGACAGCGGCCGCCGACACCCGGGACGGCCTGGATGCCTTGGACGTCGCGAACGTCGTCCATGCGTCAAGCGCCGTGCCAGGCGCGGCGTCCTTCGACATCCGCCGACTCACAGGACCTCGAACACGCCGGCGGCGCCCATGCCGCCGCCGATGCACATGGTCACGCAGACACGCTTGGCGCCGCGGCGCTTGCCCTCGATCAGCGCGTGGCCGGTCAGGCGCTGGCCCGACACGCCGTAGGGATGGCCGATCGCGATCGCGCCGCCGTTGACGTTCAACTTGTCCATCGGGATGCCCAGCTTGTCCGCGCAGTACAGCACCTGCACCGCGAAGGCCTCGTTGAGTTCCCACAGGTCGATGTCCGAGACCTTCAGGCCCAGGCGCTTGAGCACCTTGGGCACGGCGAAGACCGGGCCGATGCCCATCTCGTCGGGCTCGCAGCCGGCCACGGCGAAACCGAGGAAACGGCCCAGCGGCTTCAGGCCCTTCCTCTCGGCATAGGCCTCGCTGACGATCGCGCAGGCGCCGGCGCCGTCGCTGAACTGGCTGGCGTTGCCCGCGGTGACCACGCCGCCGGGGACCGCCGTGCGGATGTCCTTGATGCTCTCGTAGGTCGTGCCCACGCGCAGGCCTTCGTCGACGCCGACAGTGACTTCCTTCGTCGTCATGCCGCGCACCTTGTCGGCGACGCCGGCCATCACGGTGATGGGCACGATCTCGGCGTTGAACAGGCCTTCGGCCTGCGCGGCGCAGGCGCGCTGCTGGCTGGCCGCGCCGTAGCGGTCCATGCGCTCCTTCGGGATCTTGTAGCGCTGGGCGACGTTCTCGGCCGTCTGCAGCATGGACCAGTAGATCTCGGGCTTGTGCGCCGACAGCCAGCTCTCGTGGATCATGTGGCGGTTGGCCTCGTTCTGCACGCAGGAGATGCTCTCCACGCCGCCCGCGACGAACACGTCCGCCTCGCCGGCGATGATGCGCTGCGCGGCCGTCGCGATGGTCTGCAGGCCGCTGGAGCAGAACCGGTTGACGGTCTGTCCGGCGACGCTCACCGGCAGCCCGGCGCGCAGCGCGATCTGGCGCGCGATGTTGCTGCCGGTCGCGCCCTCGGGCGTGGCGCAGCCCATGAGGACGTCCTCGACCTCGCCGCCCTCGATGCCGGCGCGCTCCAGCGCCGCGCGCACCACGTGGCCGCCCAGCGTGGCGCCGTGGGTCATGTTGAACGAACCCTTCCAGCTCTTGGCGAGCGGGGTGCGGGCCGTGGAAACGATCAATGCCTTGCTCATTCTTTTCTCCTGATGCGGTCCGCGGGGGTCAGTCGTTGAAGCCCTTGCCCTGGTCGGCCAGGCGCTTCAGCAGCGGCGCGGGCTCCCAGAACTTCCCGTCGTCCAGCGGGTTCTTGGCGAAGCGCTTCATCGCCTGCACCACGTTGTAGAGGCCGACCGTGTCGGCGTAGCACATCGGGCCGCCGCGGTGCAGCGGGAAGCCGTAGCCGGTCAGGTAGACCATGTCGATGTCGGAGGCGCGCAGGGCGATGCCCTCCTCCAGGATCCTGGCGCCCTCGTTGACCAGGGCGAAGACCAGGCGCTGCACGATCTCCTCGTCGCTGATCTTGCGCGGCGTGATGCCCAGCGCCGAGCGGTGCATGTCGATCATCTCCAGCACGGTCTTGGACGGGATCGCGTCGCGCTTGCCGGGCAGGTAGTCGTACCAGCCGGCGCCGGTCTTCTGGCCGAAGCGGCCCATCTCGCACAGCAGGTCGGCGGTCTTGGAGTAGCGCAGGTCCGGCTTCTCCAGGTAGCGGCGCTTGCGGATGTACCAGCCCACGTCGTTGCCGGCCAGGTCGCCCATGCGGAACGGGCCCATCGCGAAGCCGAAGCGCTCGACCGCCTTGTCCACCTGCTGCGGCGTGCAGCCCTCCTCGAGCAGGAAGCCGGCCTGGCGGCTGTACTGCTCGATCATGCGGTTGCCGATGAAGCCGTCGCACACGCCGGAGACGACGCAGGTCTTGCGGATCTTCTTGCCCAGCGCCATCACGGTGGCCAGCACGTCCTTGGCGGTGGCCGCGCCGCGCACCACCTCCAGCAGCTTCATCACGTTGGCCGGGCTGAAGAAGTGGGTGCCGATGACGTCCTGCGGACGCTTGGTGAAGGCCGCGATCTTGTCGACGTCCAGCGTCGAGGTGTTGCTGGCCAGGATCGCGCCGGGCTTCATCACCGCGTCGAGCTGCTTGAAGACCTGCTCCTTGACGCCGATGTCCTCGAACACGGCCTCGATGACCAGGTCCGCCTGGCCGATCTCGGCGTAGCTCAGCGTGGTGCCCAGCAGGCTCATGCGCTGGGCGTAGCGGTCTTCCTTGAGCTTGCCCTTCCTGACCTGCGCCTCGTAGTTCTTGCGGATGGTGGCGACGCCGCGGTCCAGCGCCTCCTGCTTCATCTCGAGGATCGTCACCGGGATGCCGGCGTTGAGGAAGTTCATCGCGATCCCGCCGCCCATCGTGCCGGCGCCGATGATGGCGACCTGCTCGACCTTGCGCAGCGGCGTGTCCTCGGGGACATCGGGGATCTTGGAGGCGGCGCGCTCGGCGAAGAAGGCGTGTCGCAGCGCCTTGGACTCGGGCGTCAGCATCAGCTGCTGGAAGGCGTCGCGCTCGGCGCGCATGCCGTCCTCGAATTTCATGGCCACCGAGTTCGCGACCGTCTCCACGCACTGCAGCGGCGCGGGGAAGTTCTTGGACATCGCGCCGACGGTGTTGCGCGCGAACTGGAAGTAGGCCTGGGCTTCGGGATGCTGGGCCTTGATGTCGCGCACGCGCGGCAGCGGGCGCTTGTCGGCGATGCTCATCGCGAACTGGACGGCGCCGTCGATCAGGTCGCCGTCGATGAGCTTCTGGAACAGCACCTGGCCCGGGACCTGCGCGAGCAGTTCGCTGGCGACCGGCTCGCCGCTGACGATCATGTTGAGCGCGGGCTCCACGCCCAGCGCGCGCGGCAGGCGCTGCGTGCCGCCGGCGCCGGGCAGCAGGCCCAGCTTCACTTCCGGCAGCGCGATCTTGGCGCCCGGCGCGGTGACGCGGTAGTGGCAGCCCAGGGCCAGTTCCAGGCCGCCGCCCATGGCGACGCTGTGGATCGCGGCGACGACCGGCTTGGTGCAGGACTCGACGCGGTTGATCAGCGAGCCCAGGTTGGGTTCGGCCAGGGCCTTGGGCGAGCCGAACTCGCGGATGTCGGCGCCGCCGGAGAAGGCCTTGCCGGCGCCGGTGATGACGACGGCCTTGATGGCGGGATCGTTCTCCGCCTGCTCGATGCCCTCGGCGACGGCCAGCCGCGTGGCGTGGCCCAGGCCGTTGACCGGCGGATTGTTGAGCGTGATCACCGCGACCTGACCGCGGACTTCGTAGCTGGCACCCATGCTTGTTCCTTCCGATGCTGAAGAGTCGCCTCGCCGCGGCCGCGTGTTCCCCGAAGACCGCCGGCGAAAAGAACGATCGTTCGATTCTAGGCAGCGCCGAGGCGCGGCGCTTGTCTCTGCTGTGACAAGCAGTTCGGCCTGCGATGCGGACAAGCCCTGAGGCCGCTCACCCCGATCTGCGCAAGACGGTGGGCGCGAGGCGTGTTCTTGCAGTGGTCGGATGAAAACCAGAGACGCCCCGGCGCCACTGCACCGTGAACACCGCGTCAGGAGCCTCGTCCATGCGCGCTCAGTCCTCCCCGTCCTCGTCGTCCTCTTCGTCCTCCACGTCCACGTCCATGTCGACGTCAACGTCCTCGTCCTTGACGCCCACTGCGGATTCCCTCACCCATGGCGGTCCTGATCGCGCGCACGCCGGCGAGCTCCGCGAGGCGCTGCTGAACGATTGGCTATCCCGCTGTGACGACGACTGGCTGCAGACGTACGACCGCGGCCAGTGCGTCGATCTCCTCCGGCAGGCCATGCGATCGGCGGATGGAGACGCCCCCGTGGAGCTGGACATGGCAACCGCGCTGGAGCTTCCTCCGCACGATGCGCTGCGCGCCGCCGGATTGACCGCACGCCGCCTGAAGCCCGACCTGGACCTCAGCAAGTGGGCAGGTGCGCAAGCCCTGGCGGCCGCCCCACACCGCCGGTTCCGCGACGCGGCACGGGACGCGGCACGGCAAGCGGCGCAGGCTGAAGCCGAGTTCAAGCCCGCATCGAGTTGCATGCAGGCAAGGAACAGGCGTTGGCGCAGCGCCGCGTCGAGCTGCTGGCCCCTTGGACTGACAAGCTTGCGGCGCAGGTCCGTGGGCCACTGCCCGAGCCCACGGTCGACGGGGCCAGTGCGGACTGACTCAGAACGGCTTGTCCAGCTGCGTCGGCATGAAGCCGCGCGAGTTGGGGCCGTCGCCGGCCTCTTCCTGGATCTCGGTGCGGGCGAAGCCGCCCTCGGCGCGGCGCTCGCGGGCGCGGTCCTGGCGCTCCAGCGCCGCCTCGACGCTGGCGACGGAAGGCGCCGGCGCGGGCACGCTCCGCGGCTTCTCGATCGGGCGGAAGGCCGGCAGCGGCGTGGGCGCGCTCACGGGCGAGACGGAGTCCAGCGGCAGGAGGGAATCGGCCCCGTCGACCGCTTCCTGCGGCGCGGCGGCGATCGCGGCCTTGCGACGCAGCCGCTCGACGGTCAGGCGCATTTCGCCCAGCTCCATCTGCTGGCGCTCGATCTGGCGACGCGCCTGCGTGGTCTGCTCATTGAGCAGCAGGCGCGACGACTCGATCCGGTCGATCAGCCGACGCGCGCGCTTGAGCTTGGGCCACCACCAGCCGCTCACGGCGGCGCCACCGACGGCCAATCCGGCCAGCGTCCCGACGGCCACCATCCATGGCTGCACCGAATTCATGGGGGGCTCCCTGTTCTTGTTGCCTGCCGGCCAATGTAGACCGGCGCCTTCGCGAAGGGGAGCGGCGGGCCACCCGGATCAGGGGACGGCGCAACGCGGTCGGGGGACCATGAACGTGGGGGGTGGGCATGTCGGGATCCGCGCGGGCGGC
>CAMPJJ010000142.1 GCA_946886855.1 uncultured Roseateles sp.
TCGGCCACATCCACAGGAAGCGCGGCGAGTAGGCGCGGCCGCACATGCCGTAGTTCCCGGCGCCGAAGCTGCCGCCGATGATCACGGTGAACTTGGGCACCTGCGCGCAGGCAACGGCCGTCACCATCTTGGCGCCGGCGCGGGCGATGCCTTCGTTCTCGTACTTGCGGCCGACCATGAAGCCGGTGATGTTCTGCAGGAACACCAGCGGGATCTTGCGCTGGCAGCACAGCTCGATGAAGTGGGCGCCCTTGTTGGCGCTCTCGGCGAAGAGGATGCCGTTGTTGGCGACGATGCCCACCGGCATGCCTTCGATGTGCGCGAAGCCGCAGACCAGCGTGTTGCCGTAGCGGGCCTTGAATTCATCGAAGGCGCTGGCGTCGACGATGCGGGCGATGACCTCGCGCACGTCGAAGGGCTTGCGCGTGTCGGTGGGGATCACGCCATGCAGCTCGGCGGGATCGTAGGCGGGCGGCTGGGGCGCCTGCGTCAGCAGCTCGCCCCGCTTGCGCCAGTTCAGCCGCGCGACGGACTGCCGCGCGATCGCCAGCGCGTGGGTGTCGTTCTCGGCCAGGTGGTCGGCCACGCCGGACAGGCGCGTGTGCACGTCGCCGCCGCCCAGGTCCTCGGCGCTGACGACCTCGCCGGTGGCGGCCTTCACCAGGGGCGGACCGCCCAGGAAGATCGTGCCCTGGTTCTTGACGATGACGGTCTCGTCGCTCATCGCCGGCACGTAGGCGCCGCCGGCCGTGCAGGAGCCCATCACCACGGCGATCTGCGGGATGCCCTTGGCGGAGAGGTTGGCCTGGTTGAAGAAGATGCGGCCGAAATGGTCGCGGTCCGGGAAGACCTCGTCCTGGTTGGGCAGGTTGGCGCCGCCGCTGTCCACGAGGTAGATGCAGGGCAGGCGGTTCTGGTCGGCGATCTCCTGCGCGCGCAGGTGCTTCTTGACGGTGATCGGGTAGTAGGTGCCGCCCTTGACGGTCGCGTCGTTGCAGACGATCACGCACTCGATGCCGGACACCCGGCCGATGCCCGCGATCACGCCGCCGCCCGGGGCGGCGTTGTCATACATGTCCAGGCCCGCCAGCGGGGCCAGCTCCAGGAAGGGCGTGCCCGGGTCCAGCAGCATCTCCACGCGGTCCCGCGGCAGCAGCTTGCCGCGCCCGACGTGCTTGGCGCGCGCGGCCTCGCCGCCGCCCTCGGCGATCTTCGCCAGCCGGGCGTTGAGGTCGTCGATCAGGCCGCGCATGGCGTCCGCGTTGGCCTTGAAGTCGGCCGAGCGGGCGTTGAGCTTGGTGGACAGCTGGGGCATGGGTCTGGGTCTCCGGTCGGGGGACGGTCGTCGTCCGTCTTATGAGCCGCGCTCAATTCGGTGCGGAAGCGCTGGCTGAAGGCGCGATTCCGGGATCGCCGGAGAGGCGCAAGGCGCGAAGCATAAGCCAGATGGCGAACGATTCCAAGCCGGACCATTGCCGCCAATGCCCCGACTTGAGCCCGGCTCAATAAACCCGCAGAATGCGTTCCTCATGAGCCCCGCACCGATGTCCCGGGAGGACACCCGCCTCGATCCGCCGTCCGCGGCCGCCCTGCCCGCGCAGCGCCGCTCGCCGGTGGGCGCGAAGGCCGAGCAGCGGGTGAAGGACATCCTGCGGGCGAGCCGGGCGGTGTTCGCCGAGCGCGGCTACGAGCGCGCGACGACGACCGAGATCGCGCAGCGGCTGGGGATCTCCGAGGCGACGGTCTTCACCTACTTCCGCGGCAAGCGCGAGCTCTGCATGCGGGTGATCGGCGACTGGTACGACGAGATCATCGAGGCGATCGAATCGGGCCTGCCGCGCGGGCGGCCGATCCGGGACCAGCTGGAGTTCGTCGTCCACACCCACCTGCGGCTGTTCCTGATCCAGGGCACGGGGCTGTGCGAGCTGGTGCTGTCGGAAGGCCGCAAGCGCGACGCGCCGGTGGCGCGGGGCGAGGGCCAGGACTTCGGTGCCGCCTTCGTCGATCTGCAGCGCCGCTACACCGCGCCGCTGATGGACCTGCTGGCGCGCGGCCAGGCGCAGGGCGAGGTCCGGCAGGACATCCCGTTGCGGCTGCTGCGCTCGCTGGTGTTCGGGCCGATGGAGCACATGCTGTGGGAGGTGATCATCGCCGGCCGGCAGATCCAGGTGGACGCGGCGGCGCGCGATCTGGTCGCGCTGCTGTGGCCGGCGCTGCAGGCGCCGGACCAGGAGCTCAAGGCGCTGCGCCGATTGAAGGCGCGCGTGGCGGAAGCGCTGGACGGCGACGGCATGGACGCCGCTGACGGCAAGTCCTGACCCTCAGCGCATCGCGCTACGGCGCGCAAGACCTGGGAAGGTCAAAAGATCAGCAGTTGAGGTCATGGCTCGACGACCCCTGTTCGGGAACGATGACGGCTCCGACTTTCGAGTCATTCCCTGGAGACCGACAACGTGAACCACGACATCGATCCCACAGCTCAAGAGCTGCTGGGCACCGGCCATGCGCCGATGCAGATCCCTCCACCCTCCGCCCCCGGCCAATACGCGCCGCGCATCAGCGAGGACAACTTTGATCAGGACGCCTGGGACGAGTGGTACCGGGAGCAGATTCGCCTGTCGATCGAGGACCCGCGACCCAGCATCCCTCATGAAGACGTCCTCGACTGGATGGAACGCAAGCTTCAATCGATAAGGAGCCGCCATGCTCAATCCTGCAACGCTTGAATGGCGCCCCCGAGCCCTGCTTCGCTTCGACCTCCTGATCGACGGGATCGGTCAGCACAACGCAATGGCCGCAGACGACTTTGCTCGGCTGGTCACCAAGAAGATTGGCCTGGCCTCGCGGTTCCCGATGCTGTACCGAGCCTCCTCTCGTGTGAGCGGTACACGAGAGATCGTGGTGACGCCCAACTACTTCGTGCCGTATCGAGTCACCTCCGAAGCGATCGAGGTGCTGGATATCGTCCATACGCGACAGAACTGGCCGGACCCCTCAGCCTCTGCACTGGCAAGCTGATTCCCAGCGAAAGGGCGACCGCATGCGGTCGCCCTTTCTCATTGGGGCCGTCGCTGAAGTCAGCGAGCCCGCCGTTCGATGACGACGCTGAGCACAGCAAGGCCGAGCCCGACCACGGCAAGCCCTGCCCCCGCCACCGGCAGCGTGCGCAGCGACGCCCCGTGCGTCAGCATCCACCCGCCCAGCCACGCGCCGCCCGCGTTGCCCAGGTTGAACGCCGCGATGTTGAGCGTCGACACCAGCGCCGGCGCGTCGGGCGCCTGCTGCATCATCCGCATCTGCAGTCCGGGCACCGTCGCGAAGGCGGCCATGCCCCAGACGAAGACGGTCACGATCGTCGGCCATTGCCAGTCGAGCACCACCGCCAGCAGCGCCTGCACGATCGCCAGCGCGACCAGCACGCCCATCAGCGACGGCATCAGCTGCCAGTCCGCGAGCTTGCCGCCCACCGTGTTGCCGATCGTCAGGCCCAGGCCGAACAGGAACAGCACGCCCGTGATCCAGCCCGTCGACAGGCCGGTGACTTCCGCCAGCATCGGCGCGATGAAGGTGAACGCGGTGAAGATGCCGCCGAAGCCGACCGCCGTCAGCGCCAGCGCGATCAGCACCTGCGGGCGCTTGAGCACCGACCAGTCGTTGCCCGCCTGCGCGGCGGTGTCGGCATCCCTCGTCTTCGGCAGCAGCGCGACCAGCGCGATCGCCGCGACGATGCCCAGGCCGGCCACCGCGCCGAAGCTCGCGCGCCAGCCCCATGCCTGACCGATCAGGTTGCCCAAAGGCACGCCCAGCACGTTGGCCAGCGTGAGGCCGGTGAACATCAGCGCGATGGCGCCGGCCTTGCGGTCGGGCGCGACCAGCTCGCTCGCCAGCACGGCGCCGATGCCGAAGAAGGATCCGTGCGCCAGGGCCGCGACGATGCGGCCTGCCATCACCGTCCAATAGCCGCCGCCGATCGCAGACAGCAGGTTGCCCGCGATGAACAGCGCGATCAGCACCAGCAGCGCCCGCTTGCGCGGCCAGCCCGCGCTGAGCGCCGCCAGCGGCGGCGCACCCAGCGCCACGCCGAGTGCATAACCCGTCACCAGCAGACCCGCGCGTGGCAGGCTCACCGCCAGGTCCTGCGCCATCGCCGGCAGCAGACCCATGATCACGAACTCGGTCGTGCCGATGGCAAAGGCCGCCAGCGCCAGGGCCAGGATCGGCAAGGGGAAGGCGCGCGCGCCAGGCCGTTGGGCGCCGGCTTCGTCCAGGGTGGAAGAGAGGGAGGTCACGGAAGACTCCAGCGTTGATTCAATGGTCCGCACTGTGATCTGTCGCTCCCCGGATGGGAATCCATCAGAAGGGATAAGCATCTGTTCCAGAATGGAATAGATGGCGCCCGCATGGAGCGATCGCCGACGGAGATCCGGAATGAATGAACTCGATGACATGCGCCTGTTCGTGCGCGCCGTCGCGGCGGGCAGCCTGTCCGCCGCGGGACGCGAGCTCGGCGTCTCGCCGGCCGTCGGCAGCAAACGGCTGGCGCGGCTGGAGGCGCGGCTCGGCGTGCGGCTGCTGCAGCGCAGCTCGCGTCGCCTCACGCTGACCGACGAGGGCGCGATCTACCTCGAGCGCTGCCAGACCATCCTCGCCGACATCGATGACGCCGAGGCCGAACTCACGCAAGGCCGGCAGCAGGCGCGCGGGCTGCTGCGCGTCACCTCGACCGTCGCGCTGGGCCGCCGCTGCGTCGGCCCGCTCGCGGCGGAGTTCATGCGCGAGCACCCCGACGTCACCGTCCAGGTCTCGCTGTCCGACGCGCTGGTCGACCTGATCGAGGAAGGCTTCGACTGCGCCGTGCGCATCGGCGGACCGGCGGACTCGCGGCTGGTCGCGCGCCGGCTCGGGCCCAACCGGCGCGTGCTCTGCGCAACGCCGGACTACCTGCGCCGCCGCGGCACGCCGCGCGCGCTCGAGGACCTCGCCGGCCACGACTGCATCCTCCAGGAGCGCATCGCCACGCGCCAGTCGGACTGGCGGTTCATGCCCGCGGACGCGTCGGTGTCGCCCTCGCCGCGCACGGTCACCGTGCAGGGCCGGCTCGTCACCGACAACGGCGAGCAGGCGCACGACTGGGCCCTGGCCGGTCTCGGCCTGGTGCGGCGCGCGGTGTGGGACGTGGTCGACGAACTCGACGACGGCCGCCTCGTCGAGGTCCTGCCCGAATGGGCCGGCGAGCTCGGCCCGCTGCAGCTCGTGTTCCCCTCGCGCCGCCTGCTGCCGGCCCGCACGCGGCTGTTCATCGACGCGCTGGCCGCGCGCTTCGCGCATTCCAAGGATCAGGCCCGCGTGCGTGCGCCCTCGCCCTCGCCCTCGCCCTCGCCTGCCAGGAAGAAGCGCCGCTGATTCATCAATGCAACGCGCGGACGAAAAAAAGGGACCTTGCGGTCCCTCTCGGTGTGGCGTTCGGTGGGAGGCTCGAGCCGGCCGGAGCCGGCGGCCATCACTTGAACGTGTAGTTGGCGGTCAGCGTCCAGTAGCGGCCGTAACCGTTGTGCATGCCCGAGTTCCAGCCCAGGATCGTGCCGGCTCCCGTGTTGGTGCCCGGGTAGTAAGGCGCCTTCTCGTCCGTCACGTTCTGGATGTTGAGCGACAGCGACAGGTCCTTGAAGCCCGTGTACGTGTAGCCCACGTCGAAGGTCATCCACTTGCCGACCGCGCAGTTGGGGTAGCGGTTGATGTACAGGTCGCGGCCGTTGGTCGCCGTCGGCGCCACGCCCAGCACCGTGCGGCCGGTCAGGCCGTCCGGGTTGGCACCGCCCCAGTGGCAGGTGTTGCCCGAGTAGTACTCCGGCACCGAACCGTCCATGCGGCGGATGAACGAGACACCGCTCACCCAGTTCATGGCGCCCATGATCGAGTGACGGCCGTCGACTTCCAGCGTCGAGGTCGCGCGGAACTTCAGGCGCGGCGTGTCGCCCGCGGAGGTCGCCCAGTCGGCCAGACCGCCGTTGGTGCCGACCAGGTTGTTGCGCGCGTCGCCGACGTGCTCCTCGCGGCTGTAGCGGGTCATGTAGGTGCCGCGCAGCTGGTTGGTCCAGCGCAGCCCTTCCTTCGGGATCATGTTGGTCTTGAGCTCGAAGTCGATGCCCGACACCTCGGTGCTGCCCTGGTTGACCCACGGGGTCTGCACGAACAGCAGCGGACCGGAGTTCGCCACGCCCGGCAGCTGCAGCGCCGGATTGGTGTCGCGCAGGATGAGCGTGGGATAACGCTCGGGGTGGTCCACCACGCTCTGCACGTCCAGCAGCGCCACTTCACCCTTCTTGATGATGTTGAAGTAGTCGACCAGGATGTCCACGTTCTTGCTGGGCGAGAAGATCACGCCGAACGAATGGCTCTTGGACTTCTCAGGCTTCAGCTCGGGGTTGGACGTCCCCACGCCGGCCACGCTCTTCGCGCAGTCCGCCGCGGCCGCGCCGGGCTTGGGCGTGACGCCGTCTTCCTGGCAACGCAGCGGATCGATGACGCCGTTCACGAAGTACTGCGCGCCGCCCGGAGCGATCTGCGACACGGCCGGGGCCCGGAAGCCTTCCGAGTAGGTGCCGCGGAACGACAGTTGCGGCAGCACCGTCCACTTGGCGCCGACCTTGGGCACGAAGTTGGTCTTGATGCCGGGGTACTTGTCGGCACGGCCCGCGAAGTCCATTTCGAAGGTCTTCAGGAAGGGCGTGCGGAACTCGACGAATGCCGACTTCACGGTACGACCGCCGTCGATCTGCGTGTTCGCCAGGCCCAGGATCTTGCCGGTGGCGTTCAGCGGATCGGGCGTGATCTCCAGCGTCTCGCGACGGATCTCGACACCGGCGGCCGCGCCGATGGCGCCGCCCGGCAGCGAGCCGAACTCGGTGGCGACCTTGGCGTCCCATTGCCAGATCGAGGCATCGGCGTTGTTGGTCAGCGGACGCGACAGGTTGGGATCGGCGGCGATCTGCGCCAGCGTGCGGCCGTTCGGGCCGAGCATGGTGCGCAGCACGTCCAGGTTCAGGAAGCCGAAGCTGGTTTCCTCACGCTTGGCCTTGTTCCACAGGACCGCGCTTTCCCAGTCGAAGTTGCCCGTCGTGCCCTTGACGCCACCCAGCGCGCGGTACTGCTGGTTGGTCAGCTCGCTGCCGCCGCGGATGTTCTCGAAACGCATCTGCACCGCGGAGCGGGCGTTCGTGAACGGGTTGTCCGGATGACCGATGTCCAGGATCGCCTGGAACGACGGCGCCACGTTGCCCAGCAGGAAGTTGCTGCTCGGGCTCAGGCCGCTGATGGTGCGCGGGGCGCCGAGGTAGTCGCGCTCGGTGCGCGCGTAGCCAGCTTCGGCGAAGGCGGTGATCTCATTGGTGACGCGGAAGCTCGCGCGGGAGATCAGGCTGCCGTCGGTGCCCTTGTTCTGCGCCTCGTTGAAGTTGTCGAGGTTGAAGTTGCAGAAGGTACGGCCCAGCGTCGGCTGGCCGGTATTGCCGTACTGGGCGCCGCCGGTAATCTGCTGCGAGGGATCGCAATTGCGTTGGTTGATGACGCTGGTGGCTGTCTGCGTGAAGTTCAACTGGCCGGGCGTCGCTTCACGGGTGAAGAACGGCGACGCCGACACGAACGACCCATAGGGGTTCAGGCGCAGGTTGATCTTGGCGTAGTCGTCGGCGTGGATGTCCTTGACGTCGCGGGTCATGGTGCGGCCGCGATGCGTGATGTCCGCGCTCACCAGGACGTTGAACCCGTCCTTGGCGAAATCGCCGAAGCCGAACGCGCCGTTGACGGTCTGGCGGCTGAATTCGCCGTCGTCGTTGGCGCCCACCGTGGCGCCCATCTGGATGCCCTGATAGTCGTTCTTGGTGATGAAGTTGATGACGCCGCCGACCGCGTCGGAGCCGTACACGGCGGAGGCGCCGTCCTTGAAGATTTCAACGCGTTCCAGCGCGGAGACCGGAATCGAGTTCAGGTCGTACAGCGTGGACGTGCCGTTGTTCGGGTTCGCATAGGCGGCCGGCGTCAGGCGGCGGCCGTTCAGCAGGATCAGGGTGGAGGTCGAACCCAGGCCGCGCAGCGAGGCGGTGGCGACACCGCGCGAGAAGCTGTTCTGTCCCGGCGTGTCGCTGAAACCGTCGGTGCCCATCGCGGGCACCATCTTCATCAATTCCAGTGCCGTCTTCGCGCCACTGGCGCGGATTTCCGCCGAGGTGATGCGGTCGATCGGCGAGGTGCCTTCGGCGGCCGTGCGACGGATGTTGGAACCGGTGACTTCCACGCGCTCCAGTTGTTGCGAATCCTGCGCCGCGGCGATGCCGCAAGCCAGCGTGCTGGCGATCGCGATGCTGGTCAGCACCAGCGCCCTGTGGGTAAGTTGACGAGACATGTGCGGTCCTCTTCTGAGATGGGGAGCACCCGGTGTTGGCGCTGTTCCCGAACGATTGCAGAGCCCACGGGATCGATGCGTCCCGTGCGATGCATGGACCGATTTTTTCAGTAGCTTCTACTTGCGGTTTACCTACTTAAACATTTGGTTCACCGCGCAGCAAAAGAGCGACAGACCTATAAGAAGAAACCCGAAAGTCACGCACCAAAGCAGGGGGAACCCTATCCCCACAAACCCCCTCAAATGCAGGCGCAAATCACACGGAAATGACGGGTCATTGACACGAAGAAGTCATCGCCGGACGAAAAAAAGCCCGGCCGAGGCCGGGCTTGAGTGGGTGCGGCGACCGGGTCGGGCAAGCCCCGACCGCGGCATCCGGCGTCTCGCGACGCGATCAGAAGTCGTAGGACGCGCCCACCTTGTAGCTGCGCGGACGCAGGCTGTAGCCGTCGCGCAGGTTGACCGGACGCTCGTCGCCCATCAGGTTCAGGATGTTCAGCGACAGGCGCAGGTTCTTGATCCCGGTGTAGGCCAGGTTGAAGTCGGTGCGCAGGTCCTCGTCGATGAAGCACGGCAGGGCGCCCGGCTTCAGGCGGGTCTGGCAGGCGGCTTCGCTCCACGAGGCCAGGTCGGTCTCGTCACGGTTGAGCGCCGTCTTCGACGTGTAGTTGAAGCGCAGACCGGTGCTCCAGTCGCCCTTGTTCCAGGCGGCCGAGAACACGGCCTTCAGGCGCGGGTTCTGGTACATGCCGACCTGGTTGGGACGCCAGCCGTTCGCGTCGATGTCCCAGGCCTTGTAGGTCAGCGCGTAGGTCGCCGCCAGGCCGAGGTTCAGCGTGCCGAACGCGCCCGCCGCCACGCGACCCTTCAGGTCGATGTCCACGCCCGAGGTCTCGGTCTTGCCGAAGTTCTCGTACTGCAGCAGCAGCGACGTGATCTGACCGGCGCCCCAGGCCAGGTTGCTGCCCGGCGCCAGTTGGTTGGCACGGTCGACCCAGGCCTGTTCCTGCGCGGTGACCGCGCCGCGGCTGATCATGTCCTCGTAACCCGCCTTGCCTTCACGCTCGAGCACGTAGTCCGGATCACGCGAGTTGATCTCGTTCTTGCGCTCGATCTTGAAGTAGTCGACGGCGAGCGACGCGTTCTTGGTCGGCTCGAACACGAAGCCCAGCGTGATGCTCTTGGAGGTCTCCGGCTTCAGGTTCGGGTTGGCCGAGATCATCGCCGGCACCGAGGCCAGGCAGCCGCTGTTGTAGGCCGCCGTGGCGTCCGACTTGTCGGCGGCGTTGCCGTTCTTCAGGATGTCGCGCAGCTTGGTCGCGGTCTCGCAGCGGCGCGGGTCCACCGTCGAGTTGAAGAAGCCGGTCACGCCGACCTGGCCCAGCGTCTCGGGGATGTTGGGCGCGCGGAAGCCGCCGGCGACCGTGCCGCGCAGCAGCAGCTGCGGCATCACTTCATAACGGACGCCGAGCTTGGGCGACACGCGGCCGTCGAAGCCGGTGGCCTTGTCGAAGCGCAGCGCGCCGTTCAGTTCCAGACCCTTCAGCACCGGCGCGTTCAGCTCCAGGAAGGCGGCGTCGAGGTTGCGCGAGCCGTCGATCAGGACCGACCCGCGGCCGACGATCTGGGCCTTCAGGACGTTGTCGGTCGACTTGATCGACACGCCTTCCTGACGGTGCTCGGCCCCCAGCGCGAAGGCCAGCGGGCCGCCCGGCAGCTGGAACAGCTCGCCGCTCAGCTTGGCGTCCACCCAGGTCTGGTGGTTCTTGCCTTCGGAGCCGTTGACCGGGAACAGGCGGTCCAGCAGTTCCTTGCTGTTCGGGCCGCCGATCTTGTATTCGCCGGAAGCGACGGCGGTGAACAGCTCGCGCGAGCCCCAGCGGCTGAGCTTGTCGGCCTCGGCGGCATTGCGGCCGACCGACACTTCCCAGTCCATCTCGCGGAACGTGCCCTGCACGCCGGTCAGCACGCGGTACTGCTTGCCGGTACCGTCGTAGTTGAAGATGCTCGGGTCATCCATGAACCGGTAGTCGATGCCCACCGGCGCGCCGGTCGGGTTGGCCGGGTTCGTGGCGGACAGCACCGGATGCGGCACCGACTGCGCGACCTTGTTGAAGCCGTCGTACCAGCGCGAGGTGGCGCCGGCGCCGATGGTCATCGGCAGGTTGCGGTACTCGGTGGTCGTCTTCGAGTAGGACACCTCGGCGAAGGCCTGGATGTCCTCGGTCACCTTGGCGCGGGCGGCGCTGAAGAAGTTGATGCGCTTGGCCGGATCGGACACCGGGTTCAGGCCGTTCACATCGGTCACGCACTGGTTCGACGCGTTCAGCGTCGTGCAGCCCGCCACCGGCACGCGGTTGGTGCCCACGCGCAGGTTGCCGGGGAAGGAGCTCAGGCTCGGATCGCCGAAGGCCGGGTTGTAGATGCCCTTGTGCCACGCCGGATAGTCGTCCTTGACGTCGGCCACGGTGTAGCCCTCGCGGCGATAGGCCTCGATGTTGGCGAAGACGTTGAAGCGGTCCTTCTCCAGGTCGCCGAAGCCGGCCACGATGCTGGCCTGGCGCTGCGCGCCGACGCTGGGGTTCTCGTTGAAGGTGTAGCTGGCGGACGCGCCGACGCCGTTGTACGAGCGGCGCGTGATGATGTTGATCACGCCGGCCATGGCGTCGGAGCCGTAGATGGCGGAGGCGCCGTCCTTGAGCACTTCCACGCGCTCGACCGCGTCGGCCGGGATCGCGTCGACGTTGACGAAGGTGTCCTTGGCGCCGTCGGCCAGACCGAAGTTGGCGACGCGGCGGCCGTTCAGCAGCACCAGCGTGGCTCCCTTGCCCAGACCGCGCATCGACACGCCCGAGGCGCCCGACGCGAAGCTGGTGTTGTTGCCGTCGTCGCGGATCTCGGTGTTCGAGGTCGACGTCAGCGTGTCCAGCACCTGGCGCACGGTGTTGGCGCCGGTGCGGCGGATCTCTTCACGGTTGTAGACCTGCACCGGCGAGGCGGTTTCGGACGCCAGACGCTTGATGTTGGAGCCGGTCACCTCGACGCGCTGAAGCTGGGTCGTGTCCTGTGCCTGGGCTTGCGCGACCTGCGCGCAGCACAGCAGCGCCGCGGCGGCGCTCAGGGACAGGGAGAGCTGGGTGTTTTTTCTCATACTTCCACTTGCGAATTGATGAAGGGCCGGATGGATGGCATCGGCCGAGGAGACCGGCGGCCGGATCGGCGCCGGATCGCGCCCGGGGGGTGTCCCGGTGGGCGCAAGGGGGCGGATTCTGGGG
>CAMPJJ010000143.1 GCA_946886855.1 uncultured Roseateles sp.
GGTCGGGGGTCGGGGCGGTGGTCAAGCCGGGCGCCAGACGGGCGATTCCTGGATCGAGATGCGGCGCGGCAGGATCTGCGCGCCGCTGAAGGCGTCGGCGATGCGCTGCTGCTCGGTCAGCGATTCCGGGTCGACCGGTCGGACCGCGTAGCTGCGGCGTTCGTTGGCGGCGGCGACGATGGCAGCGTCGAGGCCGAGCACCGGCGCATGCCACTCTGCCGCCGCGGTGGGGTTCTTCTTGACCCAGTCGCCGGCGCGCTGGAGTTCGTCGTAGACGCGCTGGAGCACTTCCGGATGCTGTTGCGCGAATGGGGTGGCGGCCAGATAGAAGCGTCGATAGGCGGCGATGCGGGTGCCGTCCACCAGGATCCGCGCACCCGACTGGCGCTGCACGGCGGCCAGGAACGGATCCCAGACGACCCAGGCGGCGATGGCGCCGTTCTCGAAAGCCGAGCGGCCGTCGGCGGGATTGAGGTAGGCGGGCTCGATGTCCCGGATCGAGAGGCCAGCCTGGCTGAGTGCCTCCAGTAGCAGGTAATGCGCACCGGCGCCCTTGGCGAAGCCGATCTTCTTTCCCTTCAGCTGGGCGACGCTGGTGATCGGCGAATCCTTGCGGACCACGATGGCCTGCGCGGTGGGCGAGGGCGTCTCGATGGCGTAATAGGTGAGCTTGGCGCCGGCGGCGAGCGCAAACGGCGGGACGGCGTCGGCCACGTCGGCGCTGAGGTCGAGCGCGCCGATGTTGAGCGCCTCCAGCAGCGGCAGGCCGGAGGTGAACTCATGCCAGCTGACAGTGACCTGGTGAGGTGCCAGCGCCTTCTCCAGGACGCCGCGCGACTTGAGGAAGAGCGTCAGCGTGCTGGACTTCTGATAGCCGATGCGCAGGGTCGTGGCCTCGGCGGCGCCGACAGTAAGCGCGGGCAGGGCGGTCGCTCCGGCGAGGGCGGCGGCCTGGGTCAGCCAGCGGCGGCGGGAGGTCTGGATACGCGGAGAAACCATGGCGGCGGGCTCGGAGTCGAGCGCGAAACAGGGGAACGCCGCAGACTACGGATCCGGACCGGGGAGAGGAAGGAAGCAAAGCGAGGATCGATACACGCGCTCCGCTTCGGCATTGCCGACGGGGGACGTCAGCTGGCCTGCGGAGCATTGCGCTCCGGTTTGGTGTCGGAGACCGGTGAGGGGGGGACATCCGTCCTCAAGGCCCACTCCAGCAGCGCCGCGGTCTTTTCGTCACCGAGGTCAATCAATTGCAGGCGGGCGGCGCGGATGGTTTCGATCTGCGAGAGGTTCATGGCTGCACTCCAGGGTGGGGTTGAGCGTTGGTGAGCAAATTCTGATCCCAGGCGGATGACTTGCCGATGGCGATTCCGCTGAATGGCCCAAAACCCCGCCCGAAAAAGGGGCTATGAGCTCCGCGATCATCGGGCGCGCGCGGTTCGCACCGATGATTTCGAACGCTCCGTCCTGCTGGTCGACATGGACGGCGGCCATCTGCGGAAGCTCCGCCACCGTTGTCCTGCTGCGCTGCAGCACAGGATGTCCCTGCTTCCCAGGGAGATCGAGGGACCGGATGCGTATGACGGCGGTGCAGACGGCTTCGAGCAGGTGCTCGATCTGGGGAAGTCCGGACGCGGGCGTCTGGCCCAGATCGCGGCCCGCCGACTGGCCTGGATAGGCCCCCTCAACCCCTGTCCGGGGTAACCCGAGCAAGCTTCTTCTTAATTGAGTAAAATGGTCGGACTTAGCCGGGGTTAACCCTGCTCCGTGAGTCGACCCGGCGTCAGCCGAGCCGCTGCCTCCATGTCCTGTAGCCCGACAAGGGCGCCAAGGAGAAGTTCGATGCGTCTCACCACCAAAGGTCGTTTTGCCGTCACCGCGATGATCGATCTGGCCCTGCGCGAAAACGGCGGGCCTGTCGCGCTGGCGGCGATCAGCCAGCGCCAGCAGATCTCGCTGTCGTATCTCGAACAGCTGTTCGGCAAACTGCGCCGCCACCAGTTGGTCGAATCCACCCGCGGTCCCGGCGGCGGGTACTCGCTGGGCCGCCGCTCCGATGAGATCACCGTGGCCGACATCATCGTCGCCGTCGACGAGCCCATCGACGCCACCGGCTGCGGCGGCAAGGAAAACTGCATGGGCGACGACACCGGCCGCTGCATCACGCACGACCTGTGGACGGCGCTCAACAACAAGATGATCGAGTACCTCGACTCGGTCACGCTGCGCAAGCTCGTCGACGACCAGCTGGCCAAGGGCGTCACCGTCGAGGAAGCGCCGATCAAGCGCGCCATCTCGAGCACCCCCGTCGTCAAGCCCATCCGCATCACCGCGCCGAATTCCGTGTTCGCGCTCGGCAATGCGATGAGCAAGTGATTCCGGCCCTCCGGTCCACGTCAACCATTCAGTAGTCGACAAGAAGAACGTTCCCATGGACATGACCCCGCACTTCCCCATCTACATGGACTACGGCGCCACCACGCCGGTGGACCCGCGCGTCGTCGACGCGATGATTCCGTGGCTGCGTGAGCACTTCGGCAATCCGGCGTCGCGCAGTCACGCGTGGGGCTGGGAGGCGGAAGAGGCCGTGGAAAAGGCGCGCGTCGAAGTCGCCAAGCTGATCGGCGCGGACCCGCGCGAGATCGTCTGGACCTCCGGCGCCACCGAGTCGAACAACCTCGCCATCAAGGGCGCGGCCAACTTCTACCAGTCGCGCGGCAAGCATCTGATCACGGTCAAGACCGAGCACAAGGCCGTGCTCGACACGACGCGTGAGCTGGAGCGCCAGGGCTTCGAGGTCACCTACCTCGACGTCCAGGAGGACGGCCTGATCGACCTGGACGTGCTGAAGGCGGCCATCCGCCCGGACACGATCCTGATCTCGGTGATGTTCGTGAACAACGAGATCGGCGTGATCCAGGACATCCCGACCATCGGCGCGCTGTGCCGCGAGAAGGGCATCGTCTTCCACGTCGACGCCGCGCAGGCCACCGGCAAGGTCGAGATCGACCTGGCCACGCTGCCCGTCGACCTGATGAGCCTGGCCTCGCACAAGTCCTATGGCCCCAAGGGCATCGGCGCCCTGTACGTGCGTCGCAAGCCGCGCGTGCGCCTGGAAGCGCAGATGCACGGCGGCGGTCACGAGCGCGGCCTGCGGTCGGGCACGCTGCCGACGCACCAGATCGTGGGCATGGGCGAAGCCTTCCGCATCGCCCGCGAGGAGATGGCCACCGAGCTGCCGCGCATCAAGGCGCTGCAGCAGCGTCTGCTGGACGGCCTGAAGGACATCGAGCAGGTCTTCATCAACGGCGACCTGACCCGCCGCGTGCCGCACAACGTCAACGCCTCGTTCAACTACGTCGAAGGCGAGTCGCTGATCATGGGCATCAAGGGCATCGCGGTGTCGTCGGGCTCGGCCTGCACGTCCGCGAGCCTGGAACCGAGCTACGTGCTGCGCGCCCTGGGCCGCAGCGACGAGCTGGCGCATTCCTCGCTGCGCATGACGATCGGCCGCTTCACGACCGAAGAGGAAATCGACTACGCCGTCTCGCTGCTGAAGGACCGGGTCGCCAAGCTGCGCGACCTGTCCCCGCTGTGGGACATGTACAAGGAAGGCGTCGACATCAGCACCATCCAATGGGCAGCGCACTGAGCGCCCCTCATTGATGGCGGCGGATTGACCGCCATCTGATCATCACGAACAAAGTTGTTGGAGAACGAGACATGGCATACAGCGACAAGGTCATCGACCACTACGAGAATCCCCGCAACGTGGGCGGCTTCGACAAGGGCGACGAGTCCGTCGGCACCGGCATGGTCGGCGCGCCGGCCTGCGGCGACGTGATGAAGCTCCAGATCAAGGTCAATCCCGCGACCGGCCTGATCGAGGACGCCAAGTTCAAGACCTACGGCTGCGGCTCGGCCATCGCGTCCAGCTCGCTGGTCACCGAGTGGGTCAAGGGCAAGACCCTGGACCAGGCGCTGACCATCAAGAACAACCAGATCGCGGAAGAGCTGGCCCTGCCGCCGGTGAAGATCCACTGCTCGATCCTGGCCGAGGATGCCATCAAGGCCGCGGTGGACGACTACCGCGCCAAGCACGGTCAGCACGCCGAAGCCGGCGCGACCGCCAGCGCCTGAGGTCCGCGATGTCCGTCACCCTGACCGAAGCCGCCGCCAGGCACGTCACGCGCTACATCGCCAAGCGCGGTCGTGGCGTGGGCGTGCGCCTGGGCGTGAAGACCACCGGCTGCTCGGGCCTGGCCTACAAGCTGGAGTACGCGGACGACGTGGCCCCGGAGGATGTCATCTTCGAAGGCCATGGCGTGAAGGTGCTGATCGACCCGAAGAGCCTGCCTTACCTGGACGGCACCGAGCTGGACTTCGTCCGCGAAGGCCTGAACGAGGGCTTCAAGTTCCGCAATCCGCGTGAGAAGGACCGCTGCGGCTGCGGCGAATCCTTCCGGGTCTGAGCTCGATACGCGAGAAAGGGCGCGGCCACGGTGCCGCGCTTTTTTGTTCATGAAACTCGACGACGACGACTTCATCCTCTTCGGCCTGCCGCAGCGCTTCGCGCAGGACGGCGCCGAGATCGCCGAGCGCTGGAAGGCGCTCGCGGCGAAGGTGCATCCGGACCGCTTCGCCGCCGACGGCGCGGCATCGCAGCGTCTGGCGATGCAATGGGCGCTGCGCGTCAATGAGGCGCACCAGCGCCTGCGCGATCCGCTCAAGCGCGCGTCCTACCTCTGCGAGTTGCGCGGCGCGCCTATCCAGGCCAACGAGAACACCCGGATGCCCGCGGCGTTCCTGATGGAACAGATGGAATGGCGTGAGTCGCTCGACGAAGCGAAGACGCCCGACGCGATCCTCGCCATCGACAAGCAGGTCGCCGACCGCGAACGTGCGTTGCTGGCGCAGGCCGGCCGCCAGCTCGACGACGAGGACAACGCCGCCGGCGCCGCCGAATCGGTGCGCGCGCTGATGTTCCTGACGCGTTTCCGCTCGGACATCGACCATCGGCTCGACACGCTCGAGCATTCCTGAGGCGGGCACGACCACGAGCGCCCAGGATCGCCACATCGACATCCGAAGAACAAGACAACACACCATGGCCCTGCTGCAAATCTCCGAACCCGGCGCGTCGCCCGATCCCCATCAGCGCCGCATCGCGGTGGGCATCGACCTCGGCACGACGCATTCGCTGGTGGCGTCGGTGCGTCACGGCGTCGCCGAGTGCCTGCCGGACGATCAGGGACGTGTCATCCTGCCGTCGGCCGTGCGCGTGATGCCGGAAGGCCGCCGCCAGTTCGGCTACGACGCGCTCGCCGCGCAAGCCGAGGATCCGGAGAACACCATCGTCTCGGTGAAGCGCTTCATGGGGCGCCGCCTCGACGACATCGTCAACCGCGGCAAGCTGCCGTACCGCTTCGAGGACACGCCCGGCATGCTGAGCGTGGTCACGCGCGAGGGCCTGAAGTCGCCGGTCGAGATCAGCGCGGAGATCCTCGCCACGCTGCGCCAGCGCGCCGAGGACACCTTCAACGACGATCTGTTCGGCGCCGTCATCACGGTGCCCGCGTACTTCGACGACGCGCAGCGTCAGGCGACCAAGGACGCCGCGCAGCTCGCGGGCCTGAACGTGCTGCGCCTGATCAATGAGCCGACTGCCGCCGCGATCGCCTACGGGCTCGACAACGGCAGCGAGGGCCTTTACGCCGTCTATGACCTCGGCGGCGGCACCTTCGACATCTCGCTGCTGCGACTGACCAAGGGGGTCTTCGAAGTGGTCGCGACCGGCGGCGATGCGCAGCTCGGCGGCGACGACTTCGACCGGCTGCTGGCCGACTGGGCGCTGGCCCAGGGCGGCTTGAGCGTCGACAGCGCGGCGGACAAGCGCCGTGTGCTGGTGGCCGCGCGTGAGGCCAAGGAGGCGCTGACGGATCATGAGCGCGTGACGCTGAGCGCCGCGCTCGACGCCGGCGCGCTGAACGTCGAGGTCTCCCGCGCTCAGTTCGATGGGCTGGCCCAGCCGCTGGTCAACAAGACGCTGCTGGCCGTGCGCCGCGTGCTGCGCGATGCCAAGGTCGCCGCGGAGGACGTCCAGGGCACGGTGATGGTGGGCGGTTCCACCCGCATGCCGATCGTGCGCCGCATCGTCGGCGAACTGTTCGGTCGCGAGGTCCTGACGAATCTGAATCCCGACGAAGTGGTCGCGCTCGGCGCTTCCCTCCAGGCCAATCAACTGGCCGGCAACAGCTCGGACGGCGAGATCCTGCTGCTGGACGTGATCCCGCTGTCGCTGGGATTGGAGACGATGGGCGGCCTGGTCGAGCGCATCATCGAGCGCAACGCCACCATCCCCGTGGCCAAGGCGCAGGACTTCACCACCTTCAAGGACGGCCAGACCGCGCTGGCGGTGCACGTGCTTCAAGGCGAGCGCGAGCTGGTGAGCGAGTGCCGCTCGCTGGCGCGCTTCGAACTGCGCGGCATTCCGCCGATGGTGGCCGGCGCCGCCCGCATCCGCGTGACCTTCCAGGTCGACGCCGACGGCCTGCTGAGCGTCTCTGCGCGCGAACTGGGCTCGGGCGTCGAAGCGGCGGTGCAGGTCAAGCCGAGCTACGGCCTGTCCGACGACCAGATCGCGACGATGCTGCGCGAGGGGTTCGCCAGCGCCGAAGGCGACATGGTCGCCCGCAAGCTGCGCGAAGCGCGCGTCGAGGCCGAGCGGATGATCCTCGCGACGCAGTCCGCGCTGCGTGCCGACGGCGACCTGCTCAGCGACGCTGAACGCGCCGAGATCGCCGCCCTGCAGACGGACCTGCTCGCGAAGGCGCAGGCCGATGACGCGGCCGCGAACGCCGATGCGATCGACGCCGCCGTCGAGGCGCTGGCCAAGGGCACCGAGGCCTTCGCCGCCGCGCGCATGAACCGCGGCATCCAGCAGGCCCTCACCGGCCGCAGCATCGATCAGGTCTGATCGCAAGCCGACGCCCAGCCGGAAACGCTCAGCTCGCCCGCCTCAAGGACACCTCCCCATGCCCGTCATCAAGATCCTTCCCCATCCCGAATACGCGCCCGAGGGCAAGTCGATCGAGGCCCCCTCCGGCACGACGATCTGCGAGGCGCTGCTGGACAACCACATCGACATCGAGCACGCCTGCGACCAGGTCTGCGCCTGCACGACCTGCCACGTGATCGTGCGCGAGGGCTTCGCGTCGTTGTCCGAGATGGAAGAGAACGAGGAGGACATGCTGGACCGTGCCTGGGGCCTGGAGCCCAACTCGCGCCTGTCCTGCCAGGCGATCCTCTCCAACAAGGACGTGACGGTCGAGATCCCCAAGTACTCGATCAACCACGCCAAAGAGAATCACTGAGCCTTCGCCCTGCGAAGCGGAACGACTGATCCCATGCGCGTCCTCGGCATCGAATCCTCCTGCGACGAAACCGGCGTGGCCCTGGTCGACGCGTCCGGCGACGGTGTGCCGACGCTGCTCGCGCACGCGCTGCACAGCCAGATCACGATGCACCAGGCCTACGGCGGCGTCGTGCCGGAGCTGGCCTCGCGTGACCACATCCGCCGCGTGCTGCCCCTGACCCGCGAGGTACTCACGAGCGCTGGGCTGTCGCTCGCGGATGTCGATGTGGTCGCCTACACGCAGGGGCCGGGACTTGCTGGCGCGCTGCTGGTCGGTGCCGGCGTCGCCGCATCGCTGGGCGCGGCGCTCGATCGGCCGGTGATGGGCATCCATCACCTCGAAGGCCATCTGCTGTCGCCGTTCCTCTCGGCGGATCCGCCGGAATTCCCGTTCGTCGCGCTGCTGGTGTCCGGCGGCCACACGCAGCTGATGCGCGTCGACGACGTCGGCAGCTACGAACTGCTTGGCGAGACCATCGACGACGCCGCGGGTGAAGCCTTCGACAAGTCGGCCAAGCTGCTCGGCCTGCCGTATCCCGGCGGCCCACATCTGTCCAAGCTGGCGGAGCAGGGGAATCCGGAAGCCTTCGCGCTACCGCGCCCGCTCATGCACAGCGGGAAGCCGGACTTCAGCTTCGCTGGTCTGAAGACGGCGGTGCTGACGCAGGTCCGCAAGCTCGAGGCGCAGCCTGAGGGCATCACCGAACAGCAGCGCGCCGATCTTGCGGCGTCGACGCAGGCTGCCATCGTCGAGGTGCTGGTCAAGAAGGCGCTGCTGGCGCTGAAGGAAACCGGCCTGAAGCGCCTGGTCGTGGCGGGCGGCGTCGGCGCCAACAAGCGCCTGCGTGAGCAGCTGGATGCGGCCTGCGAGAGGCGCCGCGTGCGCGTCCACTATCCCGAGCTGCACCTGTGCACAGACAACGGCGCCATGATCGCGCTCGCGGCCGGCTTGCGCCTG
Source organism: uncultured Roseateles sp. (assembly GCA_946886855.1). The sequence continues at coordinate 8,370 of CAMPJJ010000143.1, forward strand.
CAGCGTGACATGGCGAGCCTCACGCGCGGCGGTGGCTTCGAGGTCAAGCCGCGCTGGGACCTGTCGCAGCTCGCCAGCCCGGCGCAGCTCTGATGCGTTGGACGAGCAGGGCGGTGGTCGCCTGGACCGCCGCGACGGTCGTCATGTCCGCGCTGACGGCTGGCGCCGTGTGGGCTCAAGCGACGCCGGCCCAGGCCCCGATGGGCATTGCTGGAAATGCCTCGTCGCCTCCGATCCGGCTCGCATTGATCGAAGGGCTGTCTGGTCCGCTCGGCAACGGCGGCGAGGCGGTGTTCCGCAACCTCCTCTGGGCGACCGAGCGCGTCAACGCCCGCGGCGGCGTGAAGTTGCCTGGCGGCGCGCGCTGGCTGGAGATCGTCCGCTTCGACAGCAAGGGCTCCGTCGAGGAGTCGCTCGCCATGCTGCGCGCGGCGACGGACCAGCGCATCCCGGTGGTCCTCCAGGGCAACAGCTCCGCCGTCGCGAGCGCGCTGATCGGCGCGCTCGACCGGCACAACGCGCGCGAACCCGACCGTCGTGCGCTGTTCCTCAACTACGCCGCCGTCGATCCGGCGCTGACCGGCGCGCAGTGCAGCTTCTGGCACTTCCGTTTCGACGCGCACACCGACATGCGGCTGGCTGCGTTGATCGAGGTGATCGCCCAGGATCGGGGCCTCAAGCGGCTGTACCTGAGCGGGCAGGACTACAGCTTCGGCCAGCACCTGCGCGAGCAGGCGAGGGTGGTGCTGGCCCAGCGCCGGCCCGATCTGGACATCGTCGGCGATGAGCTTCATCCGCTCGGCCGCGTGAAGGACTTCCTGCCTTACGCGACCAAGATCCGCGCCAGCGGTGCCCAGGCGGTGCTCACCGGCAACTGGGGCAACGATCTGACGCTGCTGATCAAGGCGGCGAAGGACATCGGGCTCGATGCGCGCTTCTATACCTTCTATGGGAACGCGCTGGGCGTGCCCGGCGTGCTCGGCGAGGCGGGCGTCGACCGCGTGCTGGCGGTCGCCGAATGGCACCCGAACGTCGGCGCGGCGGACTCGGAGCGCTTTTACGCCGCGTTCCGCCAGCGTTTCCCGAAGCCGGAGCACGACTACCTCCATGCGCGGATGCAGCTCATGATCGAGATGCTGGTCGCCGCCATGGAGAAGGCCGGGAGCACCGATCCGAAGGCCGTCGCGCTCGCGCTGGAGGGGCTCAAGCTCGACGGCCGGCCGCTCGGCATCGCGCACCAGGGCTGGATGCGGCCCGCGGACCACCAGCTCCAGCAACCGCTGTACGTCAGCGTCATGCGCCGTGCCGGCGAGGCGGGGACACCCCACGACAACGAAGGCTCCGGCTACGGTTTCCGCACGCTGCGCTACCTCGATGCCGGGCAGGCGGAGCAGCCTGCCCGCTGCCGCATGGCGCGCCCGTTCTGAAAACCATCGTTTGCGGCTATACTCCGCGGCTGTCCTGCCAGGTTCTGCCTGGCGACGGCAATCAGCACGACACGGGTCGGTTTCACCTGTGATCGCAAGTCAAACCTCGGAAACCGTCTGCGCATTTGACGCCTTCACTGGCATGCCGGCGGACCTTCCGAATCATTCCGGAACAAGGAACGCATCATGTCCAGCTTCGACCAAAACAAGGCCGAGATCGTCAAGGCCAACGCGCGCAGCGCCAACGACACCGGCTCGCCGGAAGTCCAAGTCGCCCTGCTGACCGCGCGCATCAACGAGCTGACCCCCCACTTCAAGCTGCACGCCAAGGACCACCACGGCCGTCGCGGTCTGCTGAAGATGGTCAATGCGCGCAAGAGCCTGCTGTCCTACCTGAAGAAGAAGGACGCCGACCGTTACACCGCCCTGATCCAGAAGCTGGGTCTGCGCAAGTAATCGGCGCATGAAAGCAAAGAGCCTGATTGGTCTGACTCCAACAGGCTCTTTGTCGTTTCTGCATGCTTCTGCGTGCCGTCGGCCGGAGTGTTCCGGCCCGGCGGCCCGACCGGTCAGTGGGCCGGTCACACAACGGAGTTGAACTGACGTGGCGCCGATGTGTCATTCCAAAGCGATTGCCATGCGTTCGCCGGCAGCAGCCGGGACCCGCAGCCGCTCTGGAATGGCATCCCGCCAAACCCAGTTTCACTCCCGGTCCTTGTGCCGCACCGTGAGCGGCGCATCCCTGAACTGAGGAGAACTCGAATGAGCATGTTCAACAAGGTCGTGAAGACCTTCCAATGGGGCCAACATCAAGTCGTGATGGAGACCGGCGAAATCGCCCGTCAGTCCTCCGGCGCCGTGCTGGTGAACATCGAGGACACCGTGGTGCTGGCGACCGTCGTCGCCAAGTCCTCCCCGAAGGCCGGCCAGGACTTCTTCCCGCTGACCGTCGACTACATCGAGAAGACCTACGCCGCCGGCAAGATCCCCGGCAGCTTCTTCAAACGTGAAGGCCGTCCGAGCGAGCTCGAGACCCTGACCTCGCGCCTGATCGACCGCCCGATCCGCCCGCTGTTCCCGGAAGGCTTCTTCAATGAAGTCCAGGTCGTGATCCACACGGTGTCGCTGAACCCTGAAGTCCAGGCCGACATCGCCGCCCTGATCGCCACCAGCGCCGCGCTGGCCATCTCCGGCATCCCGTTCAACGGCCCGATCGGCGCCGCCCGCGTGGGCTACGTCAACGGCGAATACGTGCTGAACCCGGGCAAGACCCAGCTGATCGACTCCAAGCTGGACCTGGTCGTCGCCGGCACCGAAGCCGCCGTGCTGATGGTCGAGTCCGAAGCCGACCAGTTGAGCGAAGACATCATGCTGGGCGCCGTGACCTTCGGTCACGACCAGGGCAAGGTCGCCATCGCCGCCATCAACGACCTGGTCCGCGACGCCGGCAAGCCGTCCTGGAACTGGGTCGCCCCGGCCAAGGACGAAGCCTTCATCGCCAAGGTCACCGCCCTGGCCGAGGAAGAGCTGCGCGCCGCCTACCAGATCCGTTCGAAGCAGGCCCGTACCGAAGCCTGCCGCTCGGCCTACTCGAAGGTCAAGGCTGCGCTGACCGCCGAAGGCACCGACTTCGACGGCGTCGAAGTCGACGGCCTGCTGTTCGAGATCGAAGCCCGCATCGTGCGCGGCCAGATCCTGGCCGGCGAGCCGCGCATCGACGGTCGCGACACCCGCACCGTGCG
>CAMPJJ010000144.1 GCA_946886855.1 uncultured Roseateles sp.
CCATCGCGACACCTTACTTGCGTAGAGGTGTTGCGCTTCAGAGTTGAGACCGCCCAGACACAACAGACGTTCAAGTGGGCGGACGTGCAACGCTTCATCACCCACGATTCGACGCGGAACAACATTCACCTGTTCATTCGGACGCCTGGCAAGGCTCGGCCGTACTTCTATCTTGGCTTGCTGGACTACGTTCGCCATGACCCGTTGAAGGAAGGGCCGTGCGAGTTCCTGTGGCGCATCGTGGGCTGGGAAACCTCGGCGGAAGACTTGTCGCGGATGGGACTTCCCTTTGAGCCGCCCTTAGCTGCGCGCTCGACTAGTCCAAAGCTTCCAAGTCGAACAGTGGTACTGAAACCGTCACAGCCACCATCGCGCATAGCGTCAGAGAAATCCACGCGGACGCCGATCGTTCCAAGAGCCAAACGTGTAAGTGAGCCAGTCGACTGGGCTGCGCTTGACGAGCAGAACAGAGCTCTGGGAATGCGTGGAGAGGAGCTTGTTCTGGACTACGAGATTTCGCGGCTTCGTAAGGCCGGAAAGCTTGACCTTGCGGGTCGTGTCGATCGAGTCTCCCTACGTGACTCGGGGGCAGGTTTTGACATCCGATCGTTCGATCTGGATGGCAAGGAGAAGCTGATCGAGGTCAAGACGACTTCAGGCTCGAGGTCGTCGGCGTTCTTCATTTCAGCGAACGAAGTTCGGGCCTCGGCGCTGAATCCTGAGTCGTATTGCATCTACCGCGTGTTCGGACTCCGGGCAGAGGTCGAGCAGGCGCACTTCTATGTTTTGAAGGGAGATGTGGCGCAGGTGTGTGACCTCAGCGCTTCGACGTATCTCGCGTCTCCGCGGGCTGCCAACGCAGAAGAATGAAGCCTGCTAGGCCTACTGGCGCTAGATGCTCTCGAAGTTCGGCAGCGATTGGATATCAAAGCAATACGCTCCGCGGATGGCTTCATCGCAAGCACAACTACGAAGAGCTGGGCGAACTCGAAGGCGGAGCCCTGCGCCGGTGTGCGACCTCAGGGATGAACCGGTTGGGGGCCCGGAGATCCGGAGCTACGGGATCTGCACGGTGCAGCAGTGACCACGCCGCTCAGGCCGGCCTCGTCCCCTTGCACACCGGATAGGTCGAGCACGCATAGATCGACTGCCCGGCACTCGGCCCGCGCTTGAGCGTCCGCAGCACCATCGGCTGCGAGCACGCCGGGCAGACCACCATCGTCACGTCCGCTGCTGCCCGCTGTGGCTCGGGCTGCAGGGCAGAGGAGGCCGCCAGCAACGCGGTCAGCTTCATACCATCGATGAGCCGCATGTTCCGCCCCTCCGCGAACGCCGACGCCTCCCTGGTGAAGCTCCCCGCCGTCACCACGAACCCACCCGCCGCGCCACGCGCCGCCATCACGTCGTAGAGCTCCCTGGCCGCGCTCACGCCCACCTTGCGAGCCTTCCAGTGCTTGCACTGGACGAGGAAGGTCTCGTTCCCGGTCTTCGACGACTTGCGCAGCACGAGGTCCGCGCCGCCATCGGCGCCGCTGCCGCCGATTTCGACCACGGTGAAGCCCTTCTGCCGGAACGCTTCTGCGATCTGCAGCTCGAACTGGTGCCAGGTCATGCCATCGAGCGCGCCGGCGCCATCGTCTGAAGTGGAGGCCTCACCCTGCTGCCTTCCCGCGCTCGGCCGGAGTGCCGACATCACAGCGGCACCCATCGCCGCGAGCCGTCCCAACAGACCCTCTCCCGAGGATCCCTTCTTCGTTCTGGCCATGTCGGCTCTCTCCCTGAAGACGTCCGTCCAGTATCGCTCGCCGATCCTCGAGGTCTTCGGCCTCTCCGAGGTCTCGGTGATCGCGACGACGGCGGAGCAGGGGAGTCGGTCCTTCCGCCAGACCCTCAATACGGGCTGTCCGCCGGCCGGCCGGCACCGTCCGTCCAGAGGTCATCCGGCAGCGAGCGATCTCTCAGGCACACGCGATCGTGGTCGGGATAGGTGATCCGGTCGACCGCGGCCCGGGTGCCGACGACCAGGCATCGCGTGGGCGCGCTGCTCCGGTTCTCGAGGCAATGTCCCACCGCCGTGCCCGCCTGGAAGGTCGCCGCATCCCCCGCACGCAGCAGCGTCTCGGTCGCGCCCTCGATCACGGTGATCTCGCCGGCCAGCACGTAGACCAGTTCGTCCTCGGCGCTGTGCCAATGCTTGATGGAGGAGCGGGACCCCGGCTGCAGCACTTCAATGAAGGCGCCGAACTGCGTGAGGCCGCCTGCCTCGCTGAGCCACTGGGTTTGATTGGGCTCCGCAGAGCCGTCGACGGGTTGGATCTCGGTCACGAACTGCGCAGGGGTGAAAACCGGCATGGCGTCCCTCGGTTGTTGGTCGGGCGGCCACCGCCGCCAACCCATCATCGCCGCATCGCGCCGGCCCTCACTCCTCCGCCGCCAGCAACTGCCCGATCTCGCGGCGCGTGCTCCTCACCGCCTGATCCAGCACCGGCATCAGCGCCGCCAGGCTGCTCGCCCTCGCCGACACGAAGCGCTCGGCCAGCGTGCCCAGCGGCGACGGCCCGACCTTCAGCCGCTCCAGGTTGCCGCCCGCGTCCGCGATGCCCTGCCTCAGCACGCGCACATCGGCATTGAAGTGATTCGCCAGCAGCACGTCGCACCGGCCCGCCATGAGCTGCCGGATCCTCGTCCGCAAATCCCCGGACACGTACTCCGCCGCGTAGAGGGCCCCCTTCGCCTGCTCCAGCGCGTGGCCGTAGTCCAGCCCCCGCACCAGGCACACCCGCAGGTCCTTGAGGTCGTCCACCGCGCGCAGCGCCCGATCGACCTCGCTGCGCGCGATCGGCCACACGCCGCTGACGAAGACGTCCTCCGAGAACAGCAGCCGCGACGACCGGCTCGACGACCTCCCGGCCCCGAACCCCAGCGTCCAGCCGTTCTCCACCAGTGCCAGCAGGCGCGGCACCGGCACCAGCTGGTAGTCCCACGATAGCTCCGCATAGCGGCCGATGAGATCCAGCACCGGCTTGATCCGCGCGATGTTGATGCCTTCCGGCAGCGCGAGCGGCACCGAGGGGCCGGTGGCCGTGTTCATGGCAGGCGCCGCCTTGACGCCCGCCGCCAGCCCGAGCAGCGGCGCCAGCACCACCGAGCGCCGACGCACCCCGCATCCCGGCGGGGGAACACCGTCGTCGTCCGCTGCCGGACGCTCCCCCGAGCCCACTCCCTCGACGCGCTGCATGACCACGATCGCCTTCTTCCGCGCCGGTGTGCCCGGCGTTGGCGAGCGAGGCTACCCGCGATGGTTGAAGGCTTGGTGAAGGTGGCGTCGGGATCTCGCCAGCGCCATGAGAAGAGGGCGCCGAAGCGCCCCCCATGATTCCCAAGGTCTATGCGTCAGTACTGCCTGACCCATTCATAGAGTTTCCGGACACCGCAAGAGATGAATGCGGAGTTTTCGCTGACGCCTGGCAGGCTGGATTCCTGGCGCACGCAGTCCAGGAAATCAGGTGACGGCAGCGGAACCGGCTCGCGTCCTTCCGGCGTGCCTGCCCAGCTGTCGCCGCCGGAAACCATATCAAGCTCTTGATTTGTCAATACTCGCATATTCACTTTCATATTCCCGAGAATCGCTCGGTGCGCGTGGAGTCGTCCACTGCCTGAAAGTTATCCGTTTGTTTACTACCTGAATATTCCTTATAGACACCGGCTCAAAGTTGCGTAGAACCGGACCCCATTTTCATGCTTAGCATGGCTCTTTCCGATTGCCTCCTTGAAGATCCATGCCTGGACATCTTGCTCGTCTCGCAAATTCAGACCCTCTCCATCGAAAGGTGGCACGAATATCTCGTTGGACATTGCTTCTGATTCTGGCTGTTGCGCTCAGGAAATGGGTCGATTCTCCCGATTGGCCGCACCTATGGAACTCGTTCGACTTCGGATATCGCGGGGAGTCTCGTCTCTATCTCAATACTGAGCTGGTGCTATGTGGGCTGGCGCTGCTCGCTCCGTTTGTCTACTTGCGGGCCTGCCCGGCTTGGTCCACGCTGTTTCGACCGGTGCCCAGAACTACCCTCGCGCTGGTGAGCGCGATACTCCTGCTTTCCGCCCTTGCGATCCTGCTCGCCAATCCAGAGGCACTTCATTCGGAATTCCGTCCGTTGAATCCGAAGGACGACTTTCGGAGCTGGGCGATCTCGATCGCGGCGCTCTCGCTGGGCGCCTTTCAACAGGAGATCTGGGGTCGCGCCATCCTGCAGTCGACGCTCGCGCGAATCACGGGCAACCATTGGATCAGCCTGGCCGTCACAGCGATCCTGCTTGCCGCCGACCAGCCCGGCCATCGTTTGGGTGTCTTCTCCAGCTCCGTGCTCTTCGGCATCGTGTTCATCCGCACGGGTTCGGTGGCGTGCACCACGATCCTGCACATGACCCTGAGCGTCGTCATGGGTGTCCTGAGTGGCGGCACCTTCATGGTCGCAAGCTTCCTGGAGCCCAGGGATGCGCCAGGCGTCCTGGTTCTGTTGTGCGTCTGCCTTCTCGTGCTCGCCTTTGCCGTCGAGGTCCGGTACCGGCGCTCGCCGCGATTGACGCAATGGGCGATGGCCGCGCTGAAGACGCTGCTGTTGATGAGCGTCGTCTATGCGATCTACAAGGTCACCGGCACGCTGCTGAATCCCGCATGGAAGGCGTTGCGCAACGGGAATGAGTGGATGACCGGCATGCTGGTCACGCGCTTGGACCTGCTGGTCCAGGCTGCTGTGCCGGTGGCCGTGCTGGCTTGGCTGGGGCGTGGTCCAAAGCTGCGCGATCTCCTGGCGGTCCGTCCGATCGCGACGGCGAGTCTTGCGCTCGCGGCTGCGCCGATTCCGTTCCTCGCCGCAGCGGTGGCAATTCCAGACGCGTTCGGCGCCGGCCTCTTCGCGCCGCTGAGCCCCTTCACCACCAATCCGTACTACTGGCTCGGTGCCGTTCTGCCGCTGGTCGTCGCCGCCTTCCAGGAGGAGCTGGTGCATCGAGCGCTCGTGCAACCCCTGCTCAGCCGACTCTTTCGCAGTGAATGGGCAGGGGTGGTGACGAGCGCCCTCCATTTCACCGCCTTCCATCCAGCTGAAAGCGCCGTGTTCGTCTTCCCCGGCGGCCTGCTCTTCGCCATGGTCTTCATGCGGACGAGATCCATCGTCTGCACGACCGTGCTGCATCTGATGCTGAACGTCGCCAGCGGTCTTCTCTACAGCACGAAATTCACGCTGACGCCTTTCATCCCGGGGCACCTCTCCGTCCACACAGGGCCGCTCACGGGCGCCTTGATTCTCGTGCTCGCCGTGACATTCGAATGGTGCTGGCGATACTCCGCTGAAGGCCGCGCGCGTCGTTGCGCCTCTCCCCCGAACGAGAGAACCCCAACCGCCGCTCCCGAGCCAACATCGGCGTGAGTCCAATCCGTCCACGCCATGCAGTACCGCGCCACCTCTTCGCTTGTCCTCGCCAGCATGGCCCTCGCCGCCGCCGGCGCCGCCCACGCCCAATCCACCGTCACGGTCTACGGCCGCCTCAACGTGTCGCTCGAGCACGCGGACGCCAGCCATTCGCCTCGTGACCGCGCCGTCAACCGCGAGTCCAACAACCGCTCCGTCATCGGCTTCCGCGGCGTCGAGGACCTGGGCGACGGCGTCCAGGCGCTGTTCCAGATCGAGGGCTCGCTCGCCCTCGATACCGGCGTCGGTCCGTCCCTCGCCAACCGCGACACGCGCGTCGGGCTGCAGACGCCCTACGGCCTGCTGTTCGGCGGCCACTGGGGCACGCCCTACCTGCTGGCGACCAGCACGCTCGACCCGTGGTATCCCACGACCGCCGGCTACATGGCGCTGATGGCCAACGGCTCTGCCCCCACCACGAACCACCTGGGCAACACCGCATCCTTCGACCGGCGGCAGCAGAACATCGTCCAGTACTGGACCCCGACGTGGGGCAGCGCCTCCGTGCTCGCCGGCCTGGTGGGCCGCATCGCCTACGCCTTCAACGATGGCGAGGTCGGCCCGAACGGCGCGCGGCCGCAACTGCTGTCCGCCTCCGTCACCTGGGAGCAGGGGCCCTGGAACCTCGCGCTCGCCCACGAGCAGCACCGCGACTACCAGGGCCCGCATCTGAGCGACTCGGCCACCAAGCTCGGCGCCGCGTACCGCTTCGGGCCGGGACGGATCGCCACCGCCGTGGAGCGCCTGCGCTACGAGACGCCGATCGGCGCCCTCACGCGCGACAGCGTCTTCGTCGCCGCCACCTGGCAGATCGGCGCGACCAGCCTGCGCGCCAGCTTCACTCACGCGGGCGAGGGCAAGGGCCCCGCCGGCACGCGCATCGGCTTCGTCTCGGCCGGCGACGACACCGGGTCGCGGCAGTGGACGCTGGGCGCGGACTACACGCTGTCCAAGCGCACCGGCTTCTATGCCTATGTCTCGCGCATCGACAACCAGGCCCGCGCCGCCTACGACTTCGCGATCAACCCGGTCGGCGTCGGGGCTGGGGAGAAGCCCACCGTCTTCGCGATGGGGATGAGGCACGCGTTCTGATCCGGCGACGAATCACTTCCGCCCGCCGCCTGCCGCCTGCTGCCTGCTGCCTGCTGCCTGCTGCCTGCCGCGTGCCGCGTGCCACTTGCTGCCCCCTGTCCCTCATGTCTTGCGCGGCATATCCATATGCCCATTGAAGGGGGCGACTGGTGGCAACATCAGCCCTTCCTACGAACAACGAGGGGCCCCATGAAAGCACTCCGCACTTCCCTGATCGCAGCCGCGCTGCTCGCCGGCGCTTCCCTCGCGGCCCACGCCGCCGACCTGCTCGACGACGTGAAGTCGCGCGGCACGCTGCGCGTCGCCGTCGAGGGCACCTACCCGCCGTTCAACTTCAAGGACGCCAAGGGCCAGCTCGACGGCTTCGACGTCGACATCGCCAAGGCCCTCGCCGCCAAGCTGGGCGTCAAGCCCGAATTCACCACCACCGAGTGGAGCGGCATCCTCGCCGGCCTGCAGGCCGGCAAGTACGACGTCATCGTCAACCAGGTCGCCGCCACCGACGAGCGCCGCAAGACCTTCGACTTCAGCGCCCCCTACGTCACCTCGTATCCGCAACTGATCATCCGCGCCAACGAGACCCGCGCCCTCAACACCGCCGCGGACCTCAAGGGCAAGAAGATCGGCGTCGGCCAGGGCAGCAACTTCGCCGAACTCGCCAAGTCCTGGGACGGCGCGGAAGTCCGCACCTATCCCGGCGCCACCGAGTACCTCCAGGACCTCGCCACCGGCCGCATCGACGCCGCCCTCAACGACAGCCTGCTCATCCCCTACCTCAAGGACAAGACCAAGCTGCCCGTGAAGGCCGGCGCCGCGATCGGCAAACCCGCCACCAACGCCATCCCGTTCCGCAAGGGCAACCCCAAGTTCCAGGCCGCCATCGACAAGGCCCTCGCCGACCTGCAGACCGACGGCACCTACGCCAAGATCTCCACCAAGTGGTTCGAGCGCGACGTCAGCAAGCCGATCGAGAACAAGTGATCCGGACGGGCCGGCGCGATGCCTCGCGCCGGCCCTTGTCTCTTGGACGTCCGCACACCTCCCGCAGACGTCCGTGCCGCAGGGCCACGATCAGCGGCTCTGCGACTGCAGCTTCAGCTGGAGCGACGCGTCCGCCGCGCCTGCCAGACCCTGCATCAGGCTCGCCGAGCCCGCCAGACCCGTCGCGATCCAGGGACAGGGCGCGCGGCCTTCCGGCGTGCCCGCCCAGCGATCGCCGCCGCTCACCAGCGCGATCTCCTGCGTCGTCATCTCTTCAAACATCATCAGCCTCTCGTGTCATGTCGGTCGTGAGGATCCGCTCATCCGCGACCCCATGCCGCGGATGAACACGCATCGACCGGATCGCCTGATCAGGCCCGCTCCGTCGTCGATGTGGATCCACTCTAGGTCGACGGGGACTCGGAGAAACTCCCCCGCGAGGGGGCTTCGTCGGGGGCCACCGGAAGGGGGAGCGGCGTGGCCTCGCGCAGCGCGCCGCGCTCCAGCACCACCACGCGCTCCGCGCCGGCGATCGTGTCCGGACGGTGCGCGATCATCAGCCGCGTCAACGGCAGGCCGGCGAGGTTGGCCGTGACCGCGCGCTCGCGCGCGACGTCCAGGTGGCTCGTCGCCTCGTCGAGCGCCAGGACCTGCGGCTCGCGGTACAGCGCGCGCGCCAGCAGCAGCCGCTGCTTCTGCCCGCCCGAGAGCCCGCTGCCCAGGTCGCCCACCAGCGTCTGGTATCCCATCGGCATGCCGACGATGTCTTCGTGGATCTGCGCCAGCATCGCGCAGGCCCGCACGCGCGCCAGATCCGGCTGGGCGTCGAAGAAGGCGATGTTGTCCGCCAGCGACCCCGTGAGCAGCACGTCCTCCTGCATCACCGTGCCGATGCGGGCGCGCACGTTCTTCAGGCCCAGCTGCCGCATCGGCACGCCGCCGTAGCGCACCTCGCCCTCCACCGGCGCCAGCAGCCCCAGCAGCAGCTTCATCAGCGTCGTCTTGCCCGCGCCGCTCGGCCCGGTGATGGCGAGGCTCTGCCCGGCCGGCACGGTCAGGTTCACGTGGCGCAGGATCCACGGCTCCTGCGGTCCATAGCGGAAGCTGACATCGCGCAGCTCCAGGCTGGCCGCCAGGTGCGCCAGGTCGTTCGCCGGCACCTCGTCCGGCTCGGGCGGCTCCAGCGCGATGTCGGCCAGGCGCTCCGCGTGCAGGCCCAGCATGCGCCACTCGACCGCGTAGTCGATCAGCGCCGACACCCGCCCGGTGAACTGCGTCCGGTAGCTGAGGAACGCGAACAGCATGCCCACCGTCATCGTGACCGCGCCGGCCTGCTGGCCGTCGAGGATCAGGCCGGCGCCGAGGTACAGCACCAGCAGGTTGGCCGCGCCGAAGAGGAAGGTGTTGGCGGCGTTCATCGCCGTCGACAGTCTGGCGGTGCGGACGTCGCGGTTCTGGACCTCGACGATCAGGTTCTGCCACTGCGCGCGGCGCTCCTGCTCGCGGCCGAACAGCTTCAGCGGCGTCATCGCGCGCAGCGTCTCGAGGAAATGCGTGCTCTCCCGCGCAGCGACGATCAGGCGCTCGGCGGACGCCTCCTTCAACGGCCGGTAGGCCGCCCAGCGCAGCAGCCCGTACAGCGCGACCGCGCCCAGCACCACCAGTGCCAGCGGCCAGGCGTAGACCGCCATCATGACCAGCGCCGCCACGGCCATCAGCACGTCGAGGACGGCCTCGATCGCGCCGTTCGTCAGCGTCTTCTGGATCGCCTCGACCGCGCCGAAACGCGAGCTGATGTCGCCGAGGTGGCGGCGCTCGAAGAAGGCGACCGGCAGCCGGAGCAGGTGGGCGAAGGCGTTGCCGCGCCATTGCAGCGAGAGCGTCTGCGTGAGCAGGATCAGCAGCCACGAGCGCGCCAGGCCGAGCGCCGTCTGCGTGACCAGCAGCAGGCCGAAACCGAGGACGAGCACCTTCAGCAGCTCGCGGTCGCCGGTGCTGAGGACGTCGTCGACGATCAGCTGGCTGCACACCGGCGCGACGATGGCGAAGAGCTCCAGCACCAGCGCGACCAGCAGGATCTGCGCCAGCGCGCGGCGCAGGCCGAGCACCTGGCCGGTGAGGGCACGCAGCGAGACGCGCGGGGCCGGCGCGGCATGCTGGAAGCCGGGGGCCGGCGTCAGTTCGAGGGCGACGCCGGTGAAGTGGTCGGAGACCTCGGCCAGCCTCAGCCGCCGTTCGCCGACGGCCGGATCGAGCACGGTGATCCCGTCGCCGCGAACCCTCGTCAGCACGACGAAGTGCCGCAGGTCCCAATGCAGGATGCAGGGCAGCGACAGCTTGCCGAGCTGCGGCAGGTCCAGCTTCATCGGCCGGCCGGAGAAGCCCAGGCCCGCGGCGACCTCGAGCAGGTCGCGCAGCCGCATGCCCTTCAGCGCGGCGGGGAAGCGGCGACGCAGCTCGGGCAGCGTGACCGCGGTCCCATGCGCCGTGGCGATCATGGCCAGGCAGGCCAGGCCGCATTCCGCGACCTCGGACTGGAGGATGAGCGGGGGCCGCGGCGTCATGGCCGGACCCGCTTTGCCGTGGCCAGCAGGGGCTCCAGCAGCCATTCCCAGATGCGCCGGTGCTCCAGGGTCACGTCGGCCTCCAGCGCCATGCCCGCGCGCAGCGGCAGGTCGTGGCCGTAGGCGGCGATGTCCTCGCGGTCCAGCCGCACGTCGATCCGGTACAGCGGCTCGTTCGCCTGCGCCGCGCTGACGAGGGCCTGCGCCTGTCCGGCGGGCAGGTCCTGCGGGGCGATGGGTGCCGGGCTCACGCGGGCGACCTCGCCTCTGGCCATGCCGAACTTCTGGTACGGATAGGCCGCGTAGCGCAGCCACACCGGCTGGCCGGGCTGGACGAAGCCCACCGTGCGGCTCGGCGCGTAAAGCTGGGCGAGCAGGCGCGGCGTCGCGGCGGTGCTGGGCCGTCCGGACGGGTTCGATGCATCCGCTGTCCGTGACCTGTCCGACGCGTCAGGCGTCGGGACGAGAGTGATCAAGGTCTGACCCGCCTGGACGGCCTGCCCGGCGCGCAGGGGCAGGGCGCTCACGCGTCCGTCGCGTGGCGCGGTGACGGCGACGCCGGTCCGCGCCTGCAGCTCCGCGCGCTCCTGGTCCAGTTGCGCGACCACGCGGTCGAGCTGCGTCAGCGACGTGGCCAGGCCCGTCGGGATCGTGCCCAGCTCCGCCTCGAGCCCCCGCGTCTCGCGCGTCAGCGTCTCGATCGTGCGTTGCGCGCCGCGCTCGCGCGCGCGGAGGTCCAGCAGTTCCTCGTCCTTCTGCTGCGCCTGGATCTCGGACACGTAGCCGTCCGCGGCCAGCGCCGCGTAGCGCTTCCGGCTGCGCTGTGCGAGCTCGACGCGCTGGCGGACCATGTCCAGCTCCTCGACCGCATGCGCGGTCTCGACGCGCAGACTGCGCAGGCGGCCGGCGATCGTCGCGCGATGCTCGTCGGCCTGCCGGCGCTGCAGGCGGCGCTCGGTGGCCAGGCTGTCCCGGCGGGCCTCGACCGCGCGCAGGTTGAGCGCCGTCATGTCGCCGCCGTCGACCAGGCGCTCGCTGCGCACCCGCACCAGGGCCTGCCCGCGCCGCACCGCGTCGCCCTCGTCGACCAGCAGTTCCTCGACCTGGCCCGCCAGCGGCGCCGCCACCTGCAGCAGGCCGCCGACCGGCATCAGCAGGCCCGGCACGCGGGCCTTGCGCGAGACCTGCCCGATCAGCGCGAAGGCGATCAGCGCGATCGCCAGGCCCACCGCGACGGCCGCGACCAGCCCGGCCTCCGGCCGTTGCGCGACGCGGATGCTGCCCATCCACGATGCCTGCTGAAACTCCGTGACCGCTGCCCGAAACATGCGCATTCGTCCAAGACGCCGCGATGGCGGCAACGGATCGGATTCTTCGGCGGTTTCGGACGCTGCGCGGG
>CAMPJJ010000145.1 GCA_946886855.1 uncultured Roseateles sp.
GCGTTTGCTGTGTCGATGGAGTCAGTGTCGTCATCGACCCGGCTGCTTGCGAGCGTCAGGAGACGAAGCTGCGCCGCGACGGCGTGAACTGCATGGGCGGCGGACAAACGGGAGCCGCCATCGGCGCGCGGCCGGCCTGTCCGGCGCTGCGGGCAACGGTGCTCGACTAGAATCACCCCCACTCGCCGGCCAGCCCGGCGGGTTTCGCTAGGGGTGCTGCGCCATCGATCCGTCGACGGCGCGGCTGAGAAAGTCCCTTTGAACCTGATTGAGGTAATCCTCGCGCAGGGAAGCATGCCTTCGACACACCTCGTGTCCCGCACGCCGCCTTCTCATCGGCGTGTCCGGTTTGCCGACCTGCCATCGCATTTCTGGCTTCGGCACATCGATGGCAACTTCGTCCGCTCTGAATTCCTTCCCGCTGCATCGGCTCGCGATCGCGCTGATCGCCGCCGGCGTCTCGGTCCATGCCGCCGCACAGTCGACGACGCCGACCGACTCGCCGGCCAACGCATCGCCCAACGCGCAAACCACCTCCCCCGCCCTGCCCAGCGTCGTCGTCAAGGGCAAGTCCGACGCGCCCGTGATGGCCGGCGGCTTCGGCGACACGCCCGTCGCCAAACTCCCGATCCAGGCGAGCCTTGTCAGCGCCGAGCAGCTCACCGATCGCGGGCTGTCCAACCTCGCCGGGTTGACGCTGCTCGACGCGAGCGTGGGCGACTCGTACAACTCGGCCGGCTACGTCTCCTATCTGAAGATCCGCGGCTACGACCTCGACAACCGCTTCAACTACCGCCGCGACGGCCTGCCGATCAACGCCGAGACCGCCCTGTCGCTGGCCAACAAGAGCAGCCTCGAGGTCATCAAGGGCACGACCGGCATCCAGGCCGGTACCAGCGCGCCGGGCGGCCTGGTCAACCTCGTCGTGAAGCGCCCGACGGTGGAGCTCACCAGCGTGCGCCTGGGCGTCAGCGAGCGCGGCACCGTCGAGTCCGCCATGGACTGGAGCCGCCGCTTCGGCGACGGTCACGGCAACGACAAGGCCTTCGGCCTGCGCGTCAACATCGAGGCCGCCAAGCTGCGCCCTGAATTGCGCGATGCCGACGGCCACCGCTGGATGATGGCCGTCGCCGGCGACTGGCGCGTCACGCGCGACACGCTGGTCGAAGCGGAGGTCGAGATCAGCCGCCAGTCCCAGCCGAGCCAGCCGGGCTTCAGCCTGCTCGGCGACAAGCTGCCCGACGCGAAGGGCATCGATCCGCGCATCAACCTGAACAACCAGTCGTGGAGCCAGCCGGTGGTCTTCGAAGGCCGCACCGCCTCGCTGCGCGTGCAGCATCAGCTGAACGCCGACTGGAAGCTGCAGGCGCACGCGGCGATCCAGCGTCTGGTGAACGACGACCGCCTCGCGTATCCCTTCGGCTGCACCGCGGGCGACGGGACCTATTACCCGAGCACCTACTGCCCCGACGGCACTTTCGATCAATACGACTTCCGCAGCGACAACGAGCATCGCAACAGCGATGCGCTCGACCTGTCGGCGCAAGGCAAGCTGAATTTCTTCGGCGTCGAGCATCAGGTGTCGACGGGCGTGCTGTTCTCGCGCTACAAGAGCCGGCTGCAGGGTCAGGCCTACAACTGGGCGGGCACGGGCAACATCGACGGCACGCTGCCCACGGTGGCCGACCCGACGCTGGGTTCGACCAACACGGACCGCACCGAGCGCAGCACCGAGTTCTACTTCCGCGACGCGATGCAGTTCAGCGCGCAATGGCAAGGCTGGCTGGGTGTGCGGCACACCCGTCTGGATCGCGGGTCGTTCAAGGTGAACGTGCCCGCGGGCGGAAGCGACGAAGCGACGAGCTATCGCCAGTCGGTCACGACGCCGTGGCTGGGCGTGAGCTACGCGATCGACCCGCAACTGCTGGCGTATGCGAGCTGGGGCGAAGGCGTGGAGTCGGCAGTGGCGCCGCAGTTGCCGATCTACGCGAACGCCGGCCTGGCGCTGCCGGCCATCCGCAGCAAGCAGTGGGAGATCGGTCTGAAGTCGGGCAGCCGCACGGTGGACTGGTCGATCAACTATTTCGACATCAGTAAGCCGGCGACGAACGATGTGCCGGTGAAGGTGAATGGCGCGGACAAGCTCGAGAGCCGCATCGACGGCGAGCAGAACCACCGCGGTGTGGAAGCGCAGGCCGACCTGAAGTGGACGGGCGGCGGCCTGATGGCGAGCGCGATGAAACTGCGCGCGCGCCGCGACGGCAGCGCGGATGCGTCGCTCAACGGCCTCAAGCCCACGAACGTACCGGAGACGGTGCTGAAGCTGCAGGCGCGGCACGGCGCCGGTGTGCCGGGGCTGGAGCTCTTGGCGGGCGTGGTTTACGAAGGCAAGCGGATGGTGGTGCCGGACAACTCGGTGGCGATCCCGAGCTGGACCCGCCTGGACCTGGGCGCGCGCTACGAGCAGAACGTCGGGCGGCAACTGCTGATCTGGCGCGTCGGCGTGGACAACGCGACGAACCGACGTGCGTGGCGCGAGTCGCCTTACCAGTACGGCCACGTCTACCTGTACCCGCTCGCCAATCGCACATGGCGTGCGTCGGTGGAGTGGGTCTTGTGAGGGTCTGATTTTTCTGTGTATACTCTTAGGCTCTGATCCCCGATAGCTCAGTCGGTAGAGCGCCGGACTGTTAATCCGTAGGTCCCTGGTTCGAGCCCAGGTCGGGGAGCCAAGATCAGAAAACGAAGGTCTTCGGACCTTCGTTCTTTTTCAGCCGGTGTCCGACCGAAGACGCTGGCCCAAGAATTCAGATCGATTGGATCTGAGCAGACTTTTCCTCGATAGCTCAGTCGGTAGAGCGCCGGACTGTTAATCCGTAGGTCCCTGGTTCGAGCCCAGGTCGAGGAGCCAAAATTGAAGCCCCATTCGCGCAAGCGAGTGGGGCTTTTTCTTTGCACGCGAGAGCGCCCTCGATCACAAGCGCAGCGCGTTGCGATCGGTTGCCCGCCGTCTGTCAACACATGGCGGGCCTGACGCGTTCAACGGGATTCTGGGAGACCTCCAATGAAGAAGATCGTTCCGTTCGTCGCCGGACTGCTGCTCGGCACGATGGTCGCCACTGGCGCTCATGCTCAGGTCTGGAAATGCACCGTCGACGGCAAGACCCATTACTCCGACCAGCCCTGTACGGCCAAGGGCGAGCAGATGAAGCCGCAGTCGCTGCAGAGCAATGTCATCGACACCTCCGCGGACCGCGCTGCGGCGGAGCGATCGAGAGCGGCTACTGAGCAGCAGCAAGCCAACGCCGCTCCGCCCTCCGCGCAGACTGCCCCGTCCAACTACTGCCCCTCCGACCGCGACATCACCGCGATGGAGACCAAGGCCAGTTCCATCTCGCTGAGCGCCGACGCCAAGCGCTTCGTCCAGGACGAGATCCGCCGCGCGCGCCAGTGCCAGAAGGGCCAGGGCAACTACACCGCCGCGGACTGGAACGTGAGCAAGCAGGCGGTCGACGCGCAGAGCAGCCTGACCGGGGGCGCCGACGCGCGCCGACGCGCTGAGGCGATGCACAGCGCCGCCAACGCCAACGAGGGCGACCGCATCGCGCGCCAGCGCGAGACCGACGATCGCAACGCCCAGCGCCGACTCAACCAGCAACAACCGCTGCGCGATCGCTGACGACAATCAGCGCTCATGTCGCTTGTCGCCCGCCTCACCCTCGCGTTCTTCTGCATTCTTTTCGCAGCGATGCTCGCGGCTTGGGCGAGCGACGCCGAGCGCCGCTCGCTGATCGACTGGATTCCGGCCGGGTTGTGCTCGGTGATCGCCCTGATGTGCTTCGTGAAGGGCCGTCTCTTCCATTTCCTCGGCGGGATGCTCGCAGCGAGCGTGCTCGCCGCTGGACTCTGGTACCTGCTCAGCCTCCTGACTGACGGGCTTCACAACCTCACCGCCGAATCGATCCTGGGCGCCCTGGGGTTCTTCGGCGCAACCGGGTGGGCCGCCGGGAGCTACCTGCTCAGGACTCGCTTCGGATTCGTGGTCCCGCCAAAACGTATGCTCGAGCAACTCTCGGTGGAATTCGATCAAGTCCACGTGCGGGTCGTCGAGACTCAAGACGCTTCGGGCGATTGGAATCAGCAATTCGCCTGGGAGGACATCATTCGGGTGTGCTTCGTCGACGGCGGCGTCGACGATTCCGACTCTCTGTTCTTCACCCTGCGCGGACAGGAGAAGCCACGGGTCATCCCGACCGAGGCCAGCGGAGGCCCCGAGCTATTCGGCGCGGTGGTCGATCGTGGCCTGTTCCCCGAAGACGTGTGGCGCAAGGCCATCAGCGAGACGAGCGGCCGCACCCATTGCTGGCCTCCACACGACGAAGCCGCCGCCATGCACTGAAGGCAGCGGCTGCCGCTCAATGCGTCAGCCGACTCTTCCGCCAAGCCAGGTAGCTTCCCAACTCCGCGAACGGCAGGAAGCCTTCGGCCGCAACGCGCAGCGCCGGGTAAACCGGCGACAAGCGCTGCGCGATCGCTGAAGGTGTTGGACACTCCGCCAAACTCCAGGGAGAGGCAGAGTGGACACCACCGACATCCGCACCGAAGCCAAGGTCGCCGTCCTTGTCGACTGCGACAACACCACGCCGGAGATCCTTCAGCACGCCTTGAGCGTCGTCGCCCAGTTCGGGCGGGTGATCATCCGGCGCGGCTACGGCAATCACGAGACGCTTGCGAAGAAGTGGCAGGAGGCGCTTGTGCGCCTCGCCTTCACCCCGTGCCTGCAGTACCAGTACGCGGCGGGCAAGAACACGGCGGACATCGCGCTCGCGCTCGATGCCATCGAGGCACTCTTCGATCGGCGCGCCGATACCTTCTGCATCGTCACCAGCGATTCCGACTTCGCCTATCTCTGCCGGAAGCTGAGGGAGCGCGGATCGACGTTGCTCATCGTGGGCGAGGCAAAGACGCCAGCGGCTTTGCGCAACGCGAGCGATCAATTCTTCCAGTGGACGCCTCCCGAGGTGATCGCACCGGCGATTGTCGAGCCCACATCGACCGAGCCCGTCTCTGCCAAACCAGCAGCCCCGGCACCGGCGCCCAAGCCGAAGCAGCGCCCGAAGGCGCTGGTCAACGCAGTGAAGCTGATGGCCGCCGACACCTCCGACGGCCGCGTCCATGTCGGAACGCTCGGCTCCTATCTGCGCCGCACTGACCCGGGCTTCTCACCGCAGACATTCGGACATTCGGGACTGGTCAGCATGCTGAAGACCTACGACTTGCTGAACGTACGTCAAGAACCGGGCGGCCACTGGACCGTCGCGCTCGCCGCCGGCAACAACGCGGCGTGACCAGACGGAGCCCGGCTGCCGCTCAATGCGTCAGCCGACTCTTCCGCCAAGCCAGGTAGCTCCCCAGCTCCGCGAACGGCAGGAAGCCTTCGTCATCGGGCTCCGCCGGCACGTCGCAGACCTCCACCAGATCGACGTCCGTCGCGGCCGCCTTCTCGCCGAGCGCCGTATCCAGCATCAGCAGCAGCCCGTTGGCGAAGTCCTCTTCCTGATCGTCGTTGAACCCCTGCACCGCAACGCGCAAACCCAGCACGTCGGGCGCGTCAGGATCAACCATCGGCTCGAACCAGATGTCCTGGGGATCCAGCTCCAGGCCCCGATAACCGATGCTGAAGCCGAACCCCATCGCCGGCTTCAAGGCCACCGGGATCCATCCCGGCAGCTCCGGCGCGACGGAGACCATGGCCTCGACCAGCGGGAACAGCGCCCACTCGCCTTGCGCGGTGATCACCAGCTCGCGGTCCTCGTCGCCGGGCGCCGAGACCTCGAACCACAAGCCTTCGTTCACCCCTTGAAGATGCGCCAGGAGTTCATCCCAGAATGGATCGTCGGGCGATTCCAAGGTGTTCAGCGCTGACTGGTGCGACGCCAGCCACGCCCAGAAGGCGCTGATCTTTTGAGGGTCGAGGTCGACGTCGTGGGGGTCTTGCATGCGAGGCTCCAATCCGTGCGATTGTCCGTCGGCCAGCGCCCGGCACCGTCGACCCGTGAAGGTCCTCGCGTCAACGTCCCTGCGACAGCAGCCCCCGCCACCGTCCCCAGTCCTTCGTGATCGGCGGCAGCGCCAGCACGAACAGCACCGCCGCCAGCGGCACCACGAAGACGAACCCCAGGTACTTGAAGCCGAGCGCACCCACGCACCCGCCGACCACGAACGCCGCCAGCAGCCCGCCCGCACGCTTCGCCCGCTGCCGGTCATGCCGCACCGCCGCGCGTGTCGCCGGCGGCTGACGGTTCCAATACAGCATCTTCCCGAGTTCCATCCCGAGGTCGGTGATGTTGCCCGTCATGTGCGTGGTGCGGATGCTGCCGCCCGAGGTCTTCGATCCCACCGCGTTCTGCAGCCCCATGATGAAAGCCAGCAGCAGCACCGTCAGCGGCACCGCGAACGGCGTGTGCCAGGTCAGCGTGATCGCGCCCATCAGTCCGAACGGGAACAGCAGCGCCGCCTCCAGCATCAGCGGCAGCGCATAGACGCTGCGCAGGCCGTGCTGCCTCGCCCAGTTCACCAGCACCGCGCACACCGCCGCGCCGGCCACGAAGGCCAGGATCGCCCCCAGGGCGTTCAGCACCAGCGTCCCCTGCCCCATCACCGCGCCGTCCGCCAGCTGCGACGCGAAGCCCGTCATGTGCGAGGTGTAGCGCTGCAGGACCAGGAACCCGCCCGCGTTCACCGCCCCCGCGTTGAACGCGAGCAGCAGGCCCAACGCCTGGTTCGTGGACGGCGCGCGATGGCGGCTCGTCAGGTGCAGCAGTCGCCTCACGGCGCCTCCCGATGTCGATGGCAGTGCGGCTGATGATACGGGCGCCCCCGCCAAGCCCTGGCGGGCGCGGCGGCGTCGGTGCGGGCGACGCTCAGTAGATCGTCGGCTGCCCGTCCAGCTTCGCGCCGTACTTCGTCAGCGTCTTGTGCAGACGCCCGAAGTCGATCGGCTTGACGAAGTACTCGTCGAAGATCAGATCCTCGTACACCTCGAAATCGGTGTTCAACGGCGTGCCGCTGACCGCGATCGCAATAAGCGCCGGCAGGCTCACCTTCAGCCGCCCCGCCAGATGCCGGCCGTCGGCGTCCGGCATGTCGATGTCGGTGATCAGCAGGTCCGGTTCCCACTTCAGCCCGATGCCGATCGCCTCCAGCCCGTTGCGCGCGACCCGCAGTTCGAAGTTGTAGACCGTGAGCAACTCGCGCAGGAGATCCAGCGAATCCGGCTGGTCGTCGGCGACCAGGACCTTGAGGCGTTCCGACATGGCGTGGCAGGAATGACAGTTGGGGCGTCAGGAGCAAGCGGCGGGCCCGGGCGGCCACCGGCACGGCAACTGCGGCGCATTCTTCCATCGGACCCGCGCGGGAGTAGGATCGACCCCGTTCTTGAAAGCGCTTTCCCATGAAGAGAAAGAAGCCCCTCCTGTCGACGTCCAGCGAGGTCACGCTGGGCATGGTCGCCACCGCCAGGGGCGTATCGCCGAGCACCGTGTCGCGCGTACTCAGCGGCGCAGCGCAGGTGAGCTCGGACAAGGCCCAACGCGTCCGGCGCGCGATCGACGAACTGGGTTTCGTGCCCAACACCATCGCCCGCGCGCTCGCCGACGGCAGGACCTTCAACATCGGGCTGCTCGCGCAGTACTTCGAGAGCCCCTTCTACGCACTGATGCTGCGCGGCATCGAAGAAGTCCTGACGCCCGCGGGTTACGCGCTCGTCGTGGCGAGCGGGCACTGGCAGCCGGAGGAAGAGCAGCGCTGCATTGCCTCGCTGCGATCGCGGCGCGTGGACGGGATCATCGTGCTCACCGGCGGCTTGAGCGACGGATTCCTCGCGGCGCTTGCGCGGGAGCTGCCGGTCGTGGTGACCGGCCGCTCGCTCCAAGCGGACGGTTTGCACGCCTTGAAGACGGACGACCTGGAAGGTGCGCGCGTCGCGACGCGGCACCTGATCGAGCGCGGCCACACGCGCATCGCCTTCATCGGCGGCGATCCTGCGCACGCGGATTCGTCGGAGCGCGAGCGCGGCTACCGCGCGGCGTTCGAGGCAGCGGGCCTTCCCGTCGACGACGCGCTGATCGGCAACGGCGACTATCGCGAGGTCGGCGGCGCCGCGGCGATCACACGACTGCTCGACCAGGGCCGGCAGTTCACGGCCGTCTTCGCGGCCAACGACCAGATGGCGGCCGGCGCCGCGCGCGTTCTGCACAGCCGCGGCTTCCGCGTGCCGGAAGACATCTCGCTCGTCGGCTACGACGATCTCCTGAACACCGCGCATGCGAGCCCGCCGCGCACGACGGTCGATGTCCACATCGCCGAACTCGGCCGGCGCGCGGCATCGGCGATGCTGGATCTGCTGCGGACCGGCGGATCGACGATCGAGCCGCCACCACCGCAGTTGATCGTGCGGGAATCGACGCGGCGGCTGCAGCCGGCGGCGGCAGCCGCCTGGTGATCGGCAGGCCCCTGGTGATCCGCCGCCTGCGGGCTCGGCGCGCCGACCACCGGAGCATGAACTGACCCCTTCCGACCTTGCTTTTCGTCAACTGCCCGTCACAAATCCTCGGCAGAATGCAAGGCATCCGAGACAACAACCGGCTGCATCACTGGGCAGAGCGCTGGAACCCGTCACCAGCGTCGCGGATACCCTTTTCAGAAACGAAGCCACCCGATGGGTGGCTTCTTTCATTCCGGGTTCGGGGTTTTCCCCGCCCCTGCGTCGCGCCCGCCCATCACCTTGGGTAAAGAACTTTGAAAGTCCGCGCCCGCCTCCGTCACGAAACGTACAGCGTGCGATCCTTTCGCCCAATCCGCGACGAATCGCCCACGCCACCTCGCTCGCGGCACCACCACCACCCTGTTTCGCGCTTCCGTCCCAGCCATCGCCAGATCGGGCCGCGCTTGCTCCGCCATTGCCTTTTCGATGACAAGCACCCGCCGACCTGCCCTGCATCCGCTGTCCTTCGCCCTGATGCTGGGCCTGAGCGCCTCCGCCTGGTCGCAGACCACGCCTACCGCTCCCGCCGCCCCCGCCGCACCCGCTACGCCGCCCGCGAAGGCGCCGGCACCGACGCCTGAGCGCTCGCGCCCCGCGGCGCCGCCGCCCGCCAGGAACGCAGACAACCCCACGCAGCTCGACCGCGTCGAGATCCAGGGCACCTCGCGCGACGACGACCAGCGCCGCGCCGCCACCGCCTCGAAGATCGTCATCGGCCGCGAGGAGATCGAACGCTACGGCGATGCCACCATCGGCGAGGTGCTCAAGCGCCTGCCCGGCGTCACCACCGGCGGCCGCCCCGGCCGCGGCGGCGAGGTCCGCATGCGCGGCATGGGCGGCGGCTACACCCAGATCCTCGTCAACGGCGAACGCATGCCGCCGGGCTTCTCGCTCGACGAGCTGCCGCCCGAGCAGATCGAACGCATCGAGGTGATGCGCGCCCCGACCGCCGAGTTCGGCGCGCGCGCCATCGCCGGCACCATCAACGTCGTCCTGCGCGAGGCCCTCCAGCGCCGGCTCAACGAGGTCCGCCTGGCCGCCGCCTTCGAGCGCGACCACGTCACCCCGCACTTCAACTGGACCCGCAACGACAAGATCGGCGACAACGGCGACGCCTACAACTTCACCGTCAACGCGATGCAGCACAAGCGGCTGGACGACCTCGACTCGCAGTCGTTCACGCAGCGCTTCGACCCGGCCACCGGCGCGCCTCAGAGCCAGACCCTGCTCCAGACCCGCGGCCAGACCGCCGACGAGCGCAAGTCGCTCAACATGACCGGCCGCCTGCAGCTGCGCCTGGGCGGCGGCGACACCATCGCCCTGCAGCCCTTCGTGATGGTCAACCGCGGCAGCGGCGGCGGCAGCTCCCGGCAGACCCAGTCCGCGGTGCCGGACGAGAACGCCTTCGAACGCATCAAGTACGACACCGCCACCAACGACAGCAGCAGCCGCTCCGCGATGGCGCGCCTGAACCTGCAGTGGAACAAGCGCATCGACGAGCGCACCCGCATGGAAACGCGCCTGGGCGCCGGGCGCATGACGATGAACAGCAGCGCCCATCGCGAGGAAGACCTCGACGCCACGCCGGGCGTCTTCTACCGCACGCAGGACGACACGACCAGGAGCCGCGACACGCAGTGGAGCGTCAACCTCAAGCTCACCCACCAGATGGAGAACGAGCACAACCTCGTCGCCGGCGTCGAGGGTGAAGGCACCGAGCGCACCCAGACGCGCGGCTGCCACGAGGTCTTCGGCCGCACCATGAGCGGCAACCCCTGCGCCTTCCTCGCCGACTTCGGCGAGAACGTCAGCGCCTCCACGCGCCGCCTGGCGGTCTACGGACAGGACGAGTGGAGCGTCGGCAAGCAGTGGGGCTTCTACGCCGGCCTGCGCTGGGAAGGCATCCAGACCGACAGCACCAACAACCAGGGCCCGGTGAAGAACACCTCCAGCGTCCTCACCCCGCTGCTGCACGGCGTCTACAAGATCGACGAGAAGAGCCGCGAGCAGATCCGCGCCAGCCTCACCCGCAGCTACAAGGCGCCCAACCTCAACGACGTCATCGGCCGGCTCAGCATCAACAACCAGTTCACCTGCCAGCCGCCGGGCCTCCTCTGCGGCCCCAACCTGATCAACTACCCGGACCGCTTCGGCAACCCCGACCTCAAGCCGGAGATGGCCACGGGTGTCGAGATCGGTTACGAGAAATACCTTTCGAAGGGCGGCCTGCTCAGCGCGAATGTCTTCTACCGCCGCATCACCGACCTGATCCGCAGCCAGGCCGAACTCGAGACGGTGCCCTACGCCACCACGCCGCGCTGGGTCATCCGTCCGCGCAACATCGGCAATGCCAAGACCTACGGTGTCGAGCTCGAGGCCAAGTTCCGCCTCGACGAGTACTTCAGCGAGGCGATCCCGGTCAACGTGCGCAGCAACCTGTCGCTGTTCCACTCGGCCGTCGACGGCATCGTCGGCCCCGACAACAAGCTGGACCAGCAGCCGCGCTACACGGCCAACCTCGGCGCGGACTACCGCTTGCGCTCGGTGCCGCTGACCTTGGGCGCGTCGCTCAACTACACCCCCACGACCTTGCTGCAGCAGAGCGACCAGGTCCTCAACGACATCGA
Organism: uncultured Roseateles sp.; assembly: GCA_946886855.1. The sequence goes on from CAMPJJ010000145.1 coordinate 11,173, forward strand.
CAAGAAGCGTGTCATCGATCTCTCCGCGATGTGGACCTTCTCGCCGACGGTGGCGGTGCGCGTCGCTGCCAGCAACCTGGTCCCGCTGACTTTCGGCAACGGCAGCATTGCCACGACGCCGGGCCGCGTTGTCACGAGCGAGAGCACCGGCCGCAGCTTCACCGTATGGACTGTTCGCCTCGAACTCAAGGTCTGACCC
>CAMPJJ010000146.1 GCA_946886855.1 uncultured Roseateles sp.
GTCCCCCTCCGCCGCCGCCCGTCACGTCCTCTACGTCGAGGACGACCGCATCAACATCGTGCTGATGGAGGAGGTGTTCCGACTGATGCCCGGCTGGACGCTGGACATCGCCGAGACCGGCGCGCAGGCGATGGAAGCGCTGTCGCGCGTGACGCCCTCGCTGGTGCTGATGGACATGAACCTGCCCGACATGAACGGGCTGCAGCTGATGGCCCTGGTGCGGGCCGAACCGCGGTTCGCCACGCTGCGCTGCATCGCGCTGTCCGCCGACGTGATGGACGACCAGCGCCAGCGCGCACGGGCCGCCGGCTTCGAGGACTACTGGCTCAAGCCGATCGACGTGCGCCAGTTGCGCACGGCGCTCGAGCGGCTCTGAGCCGCGCGCGATCGCGCGCTGACGCCGACCGCTGACCGCTGCGTGAGGCGGACGCAAGGCGGACGCAAAAAAGCCCGCGCGAGGCGGGCCTTGTCCGGAATGCGGAGGAGCCTCTCGGCCCGGCCGCTCAATCCTTCAGGTGGCTGTTGATCAGACGGGTCATCTCGAACATGTCGGCCTTGGCCTTGCCGAAGATCTCCTTCAGCTTGGCATCGGCGTTGATGACGCGCTTCTGCGCAGCGTCCTGCAGGTTGTGCTTCTTGATGTATTCCCAGACCTTCTTCACCACGTCGGTACGCGGCAGCGGCTTGTCGCCGACGATCGCGGCCAGCGCGGGGCTGGGGGTCAGGGCCTTCATGAAGGCGGCGTTGGGGGTGCGCTTCTTCGCGGGCGCGGCAGCCTTCTTCGCAGGAGCTGCCGCCTTCGTCGCGGGCGCGGCCTTCTTCGCCGGTGCCGCCTTCTTCGCGGGCGCGGCGGCCTTCTTCGCCGCCGGTGCCGCCTTCTTGGCCGGTGCCGCCTTCTTGGCGGGCGCAGCCTTCTTCGCAGTTGCCATTTCGATTCTCTCCATCAAGGGTTGTTGATGTGCCGGGCCCTGGTGAAGGTCTGACGCCTTCGGTACTCGATGGCACCCTGCGCGGGCAATGGTACTGCGCACCTCTGTCATTGAGAAGGCTTTACCAGGGGGGAAACGGCCTCGAAGTCAACGTCGTCCCCCGTGTTTGTCGCAGGCGCGCATCAATCTCCGCATGTCCTACGCGCGCCGCACGTCTTCACCTACGGGGTTCCCCGCGGTCGACACGCTCAGTAGACGTCGCGCCGGTAGCGGCCGTCGCGGATGAGGGCGTCGACAGCGGCCTGGCCGAGCGTCTCGCGCAGCACCGCATCGACCGCGCCGGCCATGCCTTGCAGGCTGCCGCAGACGTAGAGCGCCGCGCCGTCCGCGACCCATTCGCGCAGCGTCTGCGCGTGGCGCGCGAGCAGATGCTGCACGTGCACGCGCTCGGTCTGGTCGCGCGAAAAGGCCCAGTCCGCCCGGGCGATCAGGCCATCGCGCTGCCAGGCGTCGATCTCATCGCGGTAGTGCGCATCATGGGCCGATTGGCGTTCGCCGAAGATCAGCCACGCCGGCGCGGGCCCGAGGTCGTCACGTCCGGCGGCAGCGGCGGCAGCGCGGGCGGCGGCGTTCGCCGTGTCCATGCGGGTTGCCGCCCGGGCCTTCAGATGTGCGCGCAGTCCCGCCAGCCCGGTGCCATTGCCGATGAGGATCAACCGACGATCGGCGTTCGCGCCGATGCGGAAGCTCGCGTGCGCGCGCAGGCGCATCGCCACGCGACCGTCGAGCGGCGCCCGTTCGGTCAGCCAGCCGGAGGCGAGTCCCGGCGTGCCGTCCTCGCGCACGGTGCGCCGGACCATCAACTCGACGCGACCGTCCGCGGGCACCGAGGCGATCGTGTATTCGCGCGGCCGGTGCGCGTCGCCGTCGCCGTCGCCGTCGCTGTCACTGACGCGGACGTCAACGCCGTCCGCCCCGACGCCCGCGACGCTGACCTGCACGAGATCGCCCGCTTGCCAGCTCGGGAGCGGCGCGCCGTCCGCCGGCATGAGTTCCAGATGGAAGACCGGTCCGCCCTGGCTGCCCGGATTCAGATGCCGCCGCGCGCGCAGACGCCACGGCGTGAAGACCGGCATCTCCCATTCGGCGAGATCCGCAGTGCCCGCGAGGTGACTGAGCCGCTGGCGCCAGGACGCGAGCGCGTGTTCGTCGGCGCGGTCGACGTCGATGCGGTCGAACATCGGCCGCGCGCCGCGCTCGCGCAACCAGGCTTCGAGCGCGCGGCCGAAGCCGCAGAAATGGGTGTAGGTCGCATCGCCCAGCGCCAGCACGCCGACCTCGAGCGAGGACAGCGTGAGGCCGTCGCCCTCCACCGCCATCACGTCGCGCGCGAACGGCGCCGCGCTGTCGGGCGCATCCCCCTCGCCGTAGGTGCTGGCGATGAACAGCGCATGCCGCGCGCCGCGCAAAGCGTCGCGATCGATCTCGCCGAGCGCGGCCACGCGCACCGGCATGCCGGCCAGGTGCAGCGCCTTGGCGGTCTGCCAGGCGATCTCCTCGGCCTGGCCGGTCTGGCTCGCATGCAGCACCAGCACCGGCGGCCCCGCGTCGGCAGCGGGCAGCAGCGCGGCGGCATCTTCGGCGGCCTGACGCAGCCGGCGGCGATGTCGCCACCCCACGGCGGCACACATCAGCAGGTAGCACGCGAGCAGCAGCAACGCCGCCGCAGGTCGGGACAGGATCGCCGTCATCAGAGCATCAACGCGCGCATCGCGGTGGAGAAGCGCTCCTCGAATCCACCGCCCTCGGCCGGCGTGCGACGCCGCCGCAGCAGCGCGGCGAGTCCGAGGCGTTCGGCCAGCGCGAGGCCGTCGTCCGGCCCGAGCACCATCAGCGCCGTCGACCAGCCGTCGGCCCACATCGCGCTGTCGTGAACGACGGTGACGGACGCGAGTCCGTGCGCGATCGGCTGCCGGGTGCGTGGATCGATGGTGTGGGAACGCCTGCCCCCATCGGCCGCGTCGAAGAATTTCCGGTAGTCGCCGGAGGTCGCCACCGACAGGCCGTGCAGCGCGATGCGCACGGGCGCGAGGCCGCCTTCGGCGGCCGGCGGCTCGAGCTCGACCCACCACGGTTGCCCATCGGGCTTGAGCCCGGCCCCGCGGAGTTCGCCGCCGATCTCGACGAGGTGGTCCGACAGACCGAGCGCGGTCAGGACCGCAGACACGCGGTCGACCGCAAAGCCCTTGGCGATCGCGGACAGGTCCAGCGTCGCCTCGCCGGGCTGCGTCAGCACGCGACGCGCGGCCTCCCACGGCAAAGAGTCCCACCCGCAATGGACGCGATCGCAGTCCTCGGAGGTCGGTGCATGGAAGTCGGGCGCGTCATGGCGTGGCGCAAGCGCGGTCTCCCCCACGGGGCCGAAACCCCAGAGCGCGACGAGAGCGCCGGCGGTCGGGTCGTAGGCGCCGTCGCTCTCGGCCGCGATGCGCAGCGCCGCGTCGACGACAGTGGCGAAGCCCTCCGGCAACGGCCACGAGGTGCCGGCCGCCGCGCGATTGAAACGACTGAGGTCGGAATTCGCGTCCCAGCCGCTCATCTGCGCGATCACCTCGTCGCAGACGTGAACGACGGCCGTCTCGATCGCGGCGAGGCGAAGCCCGGACGGACCGATGAAACGCGCGGACCAGGTCGTTCCCATGGTCTGGCCGGCGAGCGCGTGCACGGCCTGACCGAGCGCCGGCGGCTCGCCGGTGATGCGCAGCGGGACGAGGACGCGCGGCTCGAGCGCAGTGCCCGCGCCCTGCGCCGTCATCGTCCCGCGGGTCCCGCTCACTTCGGCAGCACCTCGAAGGTGGCGCTCACGCTGGCGCGCTGCACCGGCGCTTCGCGCGTGCCGGCGGGCGCGTTCGGGCCGCGCGCCGGCCCGGTGCTCGCGCCGATGAAGTAGCGACCCGGCTCGGCCCATTCGACGGTGAACTCGCCCTTCGCATCGGACTTGAGTTCGACTTCACCGAACTTGTAGCGATACCGGTTGCCTTCGCGGATCAGCTTGAGCTGCACGTCGGCGGCCGGCTTGCCGTCCAGCACCAGGCGGAACTTCGTCCTGTCGCCGTGGCTCAGGTCGGTGACCGGGCCCAGCGGCAGCAGCTCGAGGCCGTCGCCCTCGGGCTTGAAGTCCACCTTCCCGGCCTCTTCCTTGCTGACGAAGGTCTGCTGGCGGTTGCTCATCACCGTCAGCGCGGTGACCTCGGCATCGGCCGGCACGTCCTTGGCGAAACTCTCCCGGGTGCCGCGGAAGCGCTTGGTCTCGCCGCCCTGCTTGTAGGCGCCCATCAGCGACTGGCTGACGTTGCTGACGCGCCAGGTGCCGTCCTGCGTCAGCTTCACGTCGAAGCTTTCGCGGTGGCGGGCGGCGCTGCGGTTCTCGGCCTCGACGGTCTTGCCGTCGGGCGCGGTGACGCGCACGGTCTCGAGCTTGAGCGCGCGCTCGAAGTTGAAGAGGTCTTCCGAGACGGCCGCGTCGAACGAGGCCACCGGCTCCTTGCCGTCGAAGGCCGCCTTGTTGGGCAGCAGCCAGGTCATGTGCGCGTGCGCGGTCAGCGGGAGCAGCGCGGCGATGGCCAGCGCCACGGGAGCGACGCGTGTCGCCATGCGGGTGGCGATCGTGGCGGCGATCGAAGTCTTCATCATGGTGAGTTCCTGCGTGTCTTGTCGTGGAGCCTGTCGCGACGCGATCAGGGCTTGACCGTCAGTTCGAGCGCGCCGAGCTCGTGCTCGCCTTGCGCCTTGGCCGTCGCGGCCGCCTTCACCGGCCAGGTCAGCGGCAGGCGCTGCACTTCACGGCCGCCGGCTTCGCGGCTGGACTCGACGACGATCTCGTACTTGCCCGGAGGCAGCGCGGCGAACGCGGCACTCGTGTCCAGCGAGATCGCGTGCTCGCCCGGGGCGCGCGTGGCGGCGGTGACGCCGTCGGCGGGCACCGTCAGGTTGCGGCCGCCCTGGCGCCACCACTGGCGCATGTCCTTGAGCCACTTGGTGCCGGCGTTGTTCTGCTTCTTGGTGTCATACCAGACCGCCAGCTGAGCGACGGCCGGGCCGGATTCGCCGGCCTTCTCGACCCACACGGCGATGTAGGGGCGGTGGTACTCGGCGACGTTCAGGCGCGGCACTTCCAGCTTGAGCTGGACCGTGGCGGCCCAGGCGGACGAGCCGACGGCCAGGGTGCCCAGGGTGCCGAGGGCACCGATCTGGAGGAGGGTACGACTTGCGGAGCGATTCATGGTCGAAGTCTCGGTGGAAGGTGGGGAGGATCCTGGCGGCGGCTCGGAGCGGAAGAACGGCAGTTGGCAACAGGGCGACCGTCATCGCGTCGCGGTGCCGGCGCTTGTCGGTGTCGGTCATCGGTCAGTGATCGGTCGGTGATCGGTCGCGGTGATCGGTCAATGGATCAGCAGGAGCGCCAGCAGCGCGGGAATCAAGAGGCCCAGGCCGACCAGCGGCCAGGTGCTGGGTCGGCTGACCGCATGGAACTTGAGGATCAGCAGACCGGTGATCGAGAACAGCAGGCAGGCGACGGCGAAGAGGTCGATGAACCAGCTCCAGGCCACGCCGGCATGGCGACCCTTGTGCAGGTCGTTGAGGTAGGAAATCCAGCCGCGGTCGGTGTCCTCGAACTCGACCTCGCCGCTGTCGCGCGCGATGCGGACCCAGGCGTCGCCGCCGGGTCGCGGCATCGCGAGGTAGATCTCGTCGCGGTTCCACTCGGCTTCGCGACCGTCGACCGCGCGGCCCAGTGCCGCGGCGAGCCACGCGCGCACCGGGGCGGGCACCGGTGCCTTGACGTCGGGCTCGTTGGCGGACTTCGGCTTCAGCGGCGCGGCCAGTTCGCCCGGCAGCTGTGCGGTCTTGCTCACGATGGCCGGCTTGGACTCGATGTCGGCGGCGTGGTTCAGCGTGATGCCGGTGACGGCGAACAGGATCATGCCGATCAGGCAGATCGCCGAGCTGATCCAGTGCCACTGGTGCAGCTGCTTCAGCCACCCGGACCGCTTCGCCGAGCTGGCGGAATGGCTGCCGGATTGGCGGTCCGAATTGGCGCTCCTGGTTCCGCTCATGTCTCGGCCCAGAGCCGCAGCAGGTTGTGATAGTGGCCGGTGAGCGCCGTCGTTTCGGCGTCGTCGCCCAGGCGCGCGCGCAGCTTCTGGATGGTCTGGTCGAGCTCGAACAGCATCGCGCGCTGCCAGTCCTGGCGGACCAGGCTCTGCGTCCAGAAGAAGGAACAGATCCGCGCACCGCGCGTCACCGGCGTCACGCGATGCAGACTGGTGCTCGCGTAGACGATGAGGTCGCCCGCAGGCAGCTTCACCTCGTGCGTGCCGTAGGTGTCGACGACCTCGAGCTCGCCGCCGTCGTACTCGTCGGGCTCGCTCAGGAACAGGGTGGAGGACACGTCGCTGCGCAGCGGCTGGTCGGTGCCCTGCTGGCGCATGATCGCGCCGTCGACATGCAAGCCGTAATGCTCGCCGCCCTCGTAGCGGTTGAACAGCGGCGCCAGCGTGCGCAGCGGCAGCGCCGCCGAGATGAACAGCGGATGCCGCGCGAGCACGCCGCGGATGTGCGCGCCGATCTCCTGCGCGGCCGGATGCTCGACCGGCAGCTGCCGGTTCTGCTTGACCTTCGCGCCCTGCTCGCCCACGGTGGCGAGACCGTCGGTCCAGTCGGCGGCATCCAGGAGCCTGCGCATCTCGCGCACGTCCTGCTTGCTGAGCACTTCGGGGATGTGAAGAAGCATGTCCGGATCGAATCAGTTCAAGAGCCCAGGACGGACGACGGCCCGACCCTGCCAGGACAGGGGCGGGCCGCGCGTACGCTACCTCAAACCATCAGGCCTCGGATCAGAAACCGATGTTGGCGGAGAGCGTCGCGGCGCGCGGCGCGCCCAGCACCAGTCGACCGCCGCCGTTGTTCAACGAGCTCATGTACTTCTTGTCGAGCACGTTGGTCACGTTCAGCTGCAGCGAGACGTTCTTGTTGACGCGGTAGGCACCCATCACGTCCATCACGGTGTAGGCCGGCAGTTCCGGCAAGCCGGTCGACGGGGCCGCGGCGACGGTGACCACGCGCTTCTGCTCCGACGTGTGGCGCGCGCCGACGGCGCCCGTCCAGTCGTTCCACTGGTACGAGGTCCACAGCGTGGCGGACCACTTCGGCGTCCAGCGCACGCCGTCCGTCACCGTCTGGTTCGGATTGGTCGCGGTGGGGGCGGCGCGCTGGTTGATCTGCTTGGTGTCCATGGTCTGGACGCCGGCGGTCACCTGCCAGAAATTGGTGAGCTGGCCGACCGCCGCCAGTTCGATGCCCTGCACGCGGGTCTTGCCGCCTTGCGTGGCGACGTTGGTCAGCGCGTCCACGCTCACCTGGCCGTCGTTCTCGCTGCGGTACAGCGCGGCCGTCAGGTTCAGGCGCTTGCTGAGCAGGTCCCACTTGGTGCCCAGCTCGTAGTTCGTCGTCTCCTGCGCATCCGCCGCCGTGCTGGCCTGGCCGGAACTGCTCAGCGTGAAGTTGGCGCTGCCCGGAGGCGTCAGCGAGTTGGCGGCGGCGGCGTAGACCGTGCCGTTGTCGGCCAGCTTGTACACGGCGCCGAGGTTCCAGCTGGTGATCCACTTGCCGGCATTCAGGCGCGTGGTATTGATCGTGTTGATGTTGGACCCCGTCGCCGCGCCCGGCGCCAGGACCACCGCGCCGGTGGTGGTCTTGATCTTGTAGTGCTCGGTGCGCACGCCCAGCGTGAGCTTGAGCGCGTCGGTCACGGAGACCGTGTCCAGCGCGTAGATCGCCTGGGTGATGGTGCTGCCTTCGCTGTCGGCGCCCGTGCGGTAGGGCACGCCGAGCACGTCGCTCGCGTTGGGGCTGTACAGGTTGGCGGCCGGGTTGGCGATCGCGGTGTAACCGACGCCGTTGATGGTCTGGGTCGTGGTGCCGAAGCCCAGGCTGTCCTGGCTCTCGTACATCAGCTCGACGCCGGTGGCCAGGTCATGCTTGATGCCGCCGGTGTTGAACGCGGCGTTGATGCTGGTCTGGTTGGCCAGGATCTCGTTGGTCTGGTCCACCCGCTGACGCGAGCGGGCGATCTGCCAGGTCGACGGGTCCGCGGTGACGATGCCCGCCGTGGCGCCCGTGCCCGGCACGTTGGTGATACCGATGATGCCGGTGATCACGCGGTCCATGTGCGTGCGGCCGTAGCGCGACGTGTTGCGAACGGTCAGGCCGTTGCCGATGTCCATTTCCAGCTTGGCGGTGACCATGTCGGCCTTGACCTTTTCACGGTCGTTGCGGCTGCCGTAGTAGTTGTCGGTGTCCACCTTGGCGGCCGTCTTCAGCGCCTCCAGACCGGCGATCGCGGCGGGCGTCGCGCCGGCCGCGGGGTTCGCCACGGTGAAGCCGGGCCATCCGATCGCCGGGATGCCGCCGTCCGGCACGTTGTTCTGGCGCACATGCTGCGAGTACAGGAAGAAGCGCGTCGGCGTGTTCAGGCCGAAGGCGATCCCCGGCGCGATCGCGTGCGTCTTGCGCTCGACGATGTCGCGACCCGGGACGCCGTTGTCCTGCCACACGGCGTTCAGCCGCACGGCGGTGTTGTCCATCACCTTCTGGTTGACGTCGATCGAGGCGCGCTTGCGGCTCGCATCGCCGATCGTGATCACGCCGTCGATCGAATCCTCGATCTGCGGCAGCTTGCTGATCAGGTTGATGTAGCCGGCGGAGGCGCCACGGCCCGTGTCGGCGCCCGACGGGCCCTTCACGACTTCGATCTGCTCGATGTTGAACACGTCGCGCGTGACCGCGCCCAGGTCGCGGATGCCGTCGACGAAGGTCGAGGTGCTGGCCGAGAAGCCGCGCATCTGGAAGGTGTCGCCGGCGGAGGTGTTGCCGTTCTCACCCAGCTGCATGGTGATGCCGGGGGTGTTCTGCAAGGCGTCGATCAGCGACACGGCGCCCTGCTCGCGCAGCACTTCCTTCTTGATGACCGAGATCGTCTTGGGCGTTTCCAGCAGCGGCTGGGTGATCTTCGACGACGCGCTCTTGTCGGCCTTGTAGTCGGACTGGGCGGTGCCGTCGACCTTCACCTGCGGCAGGTAGGGCGAAGCGGCAGCAGAGGCCGTGGCGGCATCGGCCGGAGCGGCGGCGGGCGCGTCGGCGGCGTGGGCCAGGGGCAAGGTCAGGGTAGCGGCCAGTGCAGCCAGCGGCGCCACCGCGTGTTTGCGGCTCTTGATGTAGCGGGACATGGATTCGAGCTCCGAGGGGGAAGTTCTTGTAGGAATCTGGCTCGGCTGGCTGCGCGTGCTGGCGGCGTCGTCCCGGCGCATCAATGCGCACGGTGGCGGGCCCCTCCCTGGTCGCGACTGGCTGGCATTGGCGGGGTGATTGAGACCGGGCAGGCCTCAAAAGCCGCAAATGCTAAGCATTCTCATTTGAGTATGTCAAAGAAATGCGTGTTGCACGTCGTTCCGCGTGGCGAACGCGCGACGGCTGTGTTTCTGCTCTGTAAAGCAAAAACCCGCAGGACGCAGGCGCGTCGCGCGGGTTTCGGGGCGATGTGCAGGGCCGCTCCCCGGGCATGACCCGGGGAACGCTCAGACCGGCGGGGTCAGTCGACCGCCTTCTGCGGCTCGCCGGAACGGTGCTCCGGGAGCTTGGGGGCGGTGCGCAGGCTCCAGACCATCGTGATCGCCAGGATGGCCACCACCACGCCCAGCGACAGCAGCACCGGGATCTTGATCACGTCGATCAGCATCATCTTGGCGCCGATGAACACCAGCACCACCGCCAGGCCGTAACTGAGCAGATGGAACTTCGACGCCATGGCTGCCAGCAGGAAGTACATCGCGCGCAGACCCAGGATCGCGAAGATGTTGGAGCTCAGCACGATGAACGGATCGTTGGTGATCGCGAAGATCGCGGGGATTGAGTCGACCGCGAAGATCACGTCGGTCATGCCCACCAGCGCGATCACCAGCAACATCGGGGTGGCGATGCGCCTGCCGTTCTCGAGCGTGAAAAAGCGCTCGCCGTCGAAATTCTTGCTGACCGGCAGCACGCGACGCAGCAGCTTCAGCGCGGGGTTGTCCTCCAGGTCGGGCTCCTGGCCGGCCGCCCACCACATCTTGATGCCAGTGATCAGCAGGAAGGCGCCGAAGAGGTAGAGGATCCAGTGGAACTGCGCGATCAACCAGCCGCCCACCAGGATCATCACCGTGCGTAGCACGATGGCGCCGATGATGCCCATCATGAGCACCCGCTTCTGGTAGGCCGAAGGCACCGCGAAGTAGGTGAAGATCATCAGGAAGACAAAGATGTTGTCGACCGCCAGCGACTTCTCGATGAGATAGCCGGTGATGAATTCCAGTGCCTTGGTGTTGGCGAGTTCCGTGCTGCCGGTGCCGTCGCGCACGGCCCACCAGAGCAGGCCCATGAAGGCGACGCTCAGCGCCACCCACACCAGCGACCAGTTGATCGCTTCCTTCACGCCCACGTCGTGCGCGCCCTGCTTGCGCAGGACGACGAAGTCCAGGATCAGGGACACCACGACGATGCCGACGAATACCACCCACAGCCACATGGGGACGATCGTGCTCATGAGAGCTCCTTGCAAGAGGCGGATGGCGAGCATGCGCCATCCCGGTTTCAACGACAACGCACCGCCACAGGCGGCACGGTGCGGCCCGAAAGGTCTTGCAAGGCTGATACGGGCTCGGGGTCGGATGACCCGGCGAGTCCGGCGTCAGGTGCAGGGCCCGGCTGCCTTCATGGCAACGTCTTGACGGGCGTCTGCCGCGGCCAGGGCCGCGCGGCTACTCCCCTTTCGGAAGGTTCGGATTATCCTGCACTTCTGTATTTTCAACTTCGCATTTTCCTGATTGCAGGTGCCGGTATGCTGAGTGGCATGAAAACGCTGACCCGCTGGATGTTGCTGGCCGCCGCGCTGCTGCTCGTGGCCCATCTGTACCCAGGCGTCCAGGTGAAGGGCTTTGTCACCGCGCTCATCGCAGCCTTCGTCCTGGGCCTGTTCAACACCATCCTGCGGCCGGTGCTGGTGCTGCTGACCTTGCCGGTGACCTTGCTGACGCTGGGACTGTTCCTCTTCGTCATCAACGCGTTGCTGTTCTGGGCGACGGCCAGCGTTCTGGACGGCTTCACCGTCGCCGGGTTCAGCGCGGCCCTGATCGGCTCGCTGATCTATTCGCTCTGCGGCATGGCCATCGACGTGCTGATCGAACGCCTGTTCCCGGACAGCGAATGACGACGTCCTTGACCCGTCCTGAAATGCGTTGACAGTCTCGGACGGTTGTAAAGGTCGGCGTCA
>CAMPJJ010000147.1 GCA_946886855.1 uncultured Roseateles sp.
GGCCGGGGAGGAGGGCGCGGAGGGGGAGTGGACTTTCATGGCGTGACTGACCGTGGCAATGCTTGTCAGTCGGCAACCTCCCCGCACTGGTTCATGCGACGCACGGCGGACGTATGGCCGCCGCTCCAGGCTGCGCCGGGTCGGCAGGCGCCAAATAAAAAACCCGGCCCCTCGTGGAAGGGGCCGGGCAAGGGCGCTGTGACGCCGCCTGAACGCCCTGACTGCGGGGGGGCGTGGCGCTGCGGCGTGGCGAATGGGAAGCGCGTGCGCGCCGGCCATGGGGCGACCCGTGAAGGGCCGCGGCCTGGGCGCGAGGATCGTGGAGGACTCAGTCGCCGTGAGGCGACTGCGCCGGGAAGGGCCTGGCCTGGCGGGGTCGCGGGCAGGGACGCGGGTGCGTGGTCTGCGGGCTGGCGGGCGTGCGGCGTGTCGTCATGCTTCGCATCATCGCTTTCGCCAGAGATTCCGAGACGACAAGAAAAGGGCGCAAATCCGGCCAGACATCTGGCCGGATTTCACGCCCTTTTCAGCCTGTACCGTGAAGGCCCTCAGCTCACTTGACGTCCATCCCGAAGGTGTTGGCGATGAAGGCCAGGATGTCCGCGCGCTCCTCGATGATCTTGGAGGTCGGCTTGCCGGCGCCGTGGCCGGCCTGCGTCTCGATGCGGATCAGCTTGGGCGCCGGGCCGGTGTCGGCGGCCTGCAGCGTCGCGGTGTACTTGAAGCTGTGGGCCGGCACGACGCGGTCGTCATGGTCGCCGGTGGTCACCAGGATGGCCGGGTAACGCACGCCGCTCTTGATCGTGTGCAGCGGCGAGTAGGCTTTCAGCCACTGGAAGTCGGCGGCGTTCTCCGAGCTGCCGTAGTCCGAGGTCCACGCCCAGCCGATGGTGAACTTGTGGAAGCGCAGCATGTCCATCACGCCGACCTGCGGCACCGCGGCGCCGAACAGGTCGGGCCGCTGGTTCACGACCGCGCCGACCAGCAGGCCGCCGTTGGAGCCGCCGTTGATGGCGAGCTTCGCCGGCTGCGTGTACTTGCTGGCCACCAGGTACTCGCCGGCGGCGATGAAGTCGTCGAAGACGTTCTGCTTCTTGCCCTTGGTGCCGGCCTCGTGCCAGGCGGCGCCGTACTCGCCGCCGCCGCGCAGCACGGCCAGCACGTAGACGCCGCCCATCTTCATCCAGGTCGCGGCGGTGACGCCGTAGCCCGGCGTCATCGGCACGTTGAAGCCGCCGTAGCCGTAGAGCAGCGTCGGGTTGCTGCCGTCCAGCTTCAGGCCCTTGCGGTGGGCGATGAAGATCGGCAGCTTGGTGCCGTCCTTGCTGGTGACGAAGACGCGCCTGCTTTCGAACTGGTCCGCCTCGAACGCGGTCTGCGTGCGCCGGAACAGCTCGGCCTTGCCGGTCTTCGCATCCAGGCGCCAGATCTCGCCCGGCGTGGTCAGGCTGGTGTAGCTGAAGAAGGTCTCGGGGTCGTTCCACTTGCCGCCGAAGCCGGCGGCGGTGCCGACGCCGGGCAGCGCGATGTCGCGCACATGCTTGCCGCTGGGGGCGTGCACGCGCACCAGCGTGGCGGCGTCCTGCAGGTAGCTCAGCACCAGCTGGCCGCCGACGCCGCTGGCGGCGGTCAGCGCGTCCTTGGTCTCGGGCACCAGCGTGGTCCAGGCCTTGGGATCCTTGGCCTGCCAGTCCTTGTCCAGGTCGATCGCGATCAGGCGGCCGCGCGGCGCGTCCTTGTCGGTCTTGACGATCAGGCGCTGGCCGTCGAGCACGACGGGCGCATATTCGGCGTCGAAGCTGACGGTCAGCGGCACCGGCTTGGCGCCGCCGTAGCCGCCCTTGCCGTCCAGCGGCAGCACCATCAGCCCGTTCTTGCGGGCGGAGCCCTTCCAGACGTTGATCAGCGCGAGGCGGCCGTCGTCGGTGACGTCGACGTTGAAGCCCCATTCCTTCTCGGCGGGGTTCTCGACGACCAGCGTGTCGGCGGACTGCGGCGTGCCCAGGCGGTGGTAGTAGACCTTCTGGAAGTAGTTGGCGCCGGTGAGGGCCGCGCCTTCCTTGGGCGCGTCGTAGCGCGAATAGAAGAAGCCCTTGCCGTCCGGCGTCCAGGATGCGCCGGAGAACTTCACCCATTCGATGGTGTCGTCCAGGTCCTTGCCGGCGTCGAGGTCGCGGACCTTCCAGGTCTGCCAGTCGGAGCCGGCGCCGGCGGTGCCGTAGGCCATCAGGCGGCCGTCGCGGGAGACGACGCTGCCGGTCAGGGCGACGGTGCCGTCCTTGGAGAGCGTGTTCGGGTCGAGCGCGATCTGCGGCGTGTCCTTCAGGCTGCGGGCGGTGTAGAGCACCGCCTGCTGCTGCAGGCCGTTGTTGCGGGTCCAGAAGTAGCGGCCGCCTTCCTTGTAGGGGACGCCGAACTTCTCGAAGTTGTAGAGGTCGGTGTAGAGCTTGCGCGCGGGCAGGCGCTGCGGCATCGCGGCGAGGAACTTGTCGGTGACCGCGTTCTCGGCCTGGACCCAGGCCTTGGTGTCGGCGCTGTTGTCGTCCTCGAGCCAGCGGTACGGGTCGGCGACGAGGGTGCCGTGGTAGTTGTCGGTCTGGTCGACCTTGCGGGTGACCGGGTAGGTCAGGCCCTGCGAAGTCGGCGAGGTGGCAGAGGCGGTCGCGGAAGGGGTGGCCGCGGCCGGCGCCGTGGCGGTCTGCGCGGAGGCGGCCGTGCCGGCGCCGAGTCCGACCACCAGCGCGGCGGTCAACGAGAGGCGGGATTGCATGCGATGTGCTCCTGGAGTCGGGAAGCCGCCCCGCGCGGCTCGTGGCCGTGCGGGGCGGTGCGCGGGGATTGTGCCCCGCGGTCCGTGGGGTGCCTTTGGTCAGGGCGGGGAAGTACGGGGTGGACGAACCGCGACGCCGTGTCGCCGCCGGGGCTGGCTCAAAGTGATCGTCTTTCGCGACGGACCGACTTGTCCGAGTCGTTTTCGGCTCTGGCTCGATTCCGTCGGGTCCAATTGCTTCTCAGAATCCTGCATCCCCGCCATTGGAAAGTGCAGGTGCAGAATGAATGCTCAACTGGATCCCAGCGATGTCGATCGTCCCGTTTTCGAGCCAGAGCCGGAGACGGACTTGTTGACGGTTCGCCTCGATGTCGCCCTGATTCGAAAGCTTGAGGTGGTCGCGGACCGTAGCGGCCTCTTGATCGATGACCATGTGGCTGGCTATCTCGAAGAGGCGATCTTCATCAATGGTCGTGAGTTCTTCCATCCGGACAACAGCAGGGCGCACAGGTATCGACTCATGCGAGAAGCTCGTCGATCCAATGCGCTGGGTCACGACCTGGCCCTCATGCAGGCCAAGCGGGAGATCGCGGAAGCGTTCGGAGCGAAGAGGTCGTCCGGCCTCTTTAGCGGACTCAGTAATCCCACCTCGCCTCGACCTGGAACGTCCTCCCCGGATACGGGTGGAAGTTCCAGTACTGGTCGTTGTTGAGGTTGTCGACGCCGGCGGCGAGGGTCCACTGCCGGTCGATCTTCCACTGCGCCCGCACGTCGACGGTGAAGTACTTGCTCGCCGCCATGTAGGCGAAGCCGTTGACGTCGCTGTTGTCGAGCGTGCTGAACTGCTTGCCGCTGTAGCGCGCGCCCAGGCTCAGGCTGAGGTCGTCGCGGGCCTGCCATTGCGCGAGCAGCGTGGCGCGCCAGCGCGGCACGCGCGGCTGCCACTTGCCGATCGTGTCGCCCGGCACCGTCGCGTAGCCGGCGTTGGCCAGGATGATCGAGTCGGCGAAGGTCACGCTGCCTGTCAGGGTCACGCGCTGCGGCAGTCCCGCCATGCCGCTGAGCTCGACGCCGCGCGTGCGGATGCGGTCGATGTTCTGCACCGTGTTCGCGTTGGTCGCGACGTTCAACTGCGAGTACAGCGCATCGCGGCTGTCCTCGTGGAAGAGCGTCACCCGCAGCGCATCGCGATCCCGCCCGGTCCATTCGGCGCTGAGTTCGCTGGTCCAGCTGCGCTCGGCCCTCAGGTTCGGGTCGTTGTTGATGAACTGTCCGGCTGCATTGAAGCCGCCCTGGAACAGCTCGCTGACGGTCGGGAAGCGCACCGCGCGGCCGGTGCTGGCCTTGATCACCCATTGCTCGCTGAGTCCATACGACAACGCGGCCTTCGGCGACCACGCGGTCTGCGCGCGTGACGGATGGTTCTGCAGGTTCGTCGTCGACTGCGTGACGCCGTCGAACGATTGCCAGTGCTCGCCGCGCAGGCCCAGCACCGCCGTCCAGTCGGGCGCGAAGGTCCAGGCGTCCTGCGCGAAGACGGCGCGCACCCGCGTGTCGCCATCGAAACGCGAGGTCAACGCGCCGGCATCGCCCGATCGCCAGTCCGACAGCGCGGACACGCGCGTGCGCAGTCGATAGCGCTCCTGCGACGCGCCCGCGTCGACCGTGTGATCGCTGCCGTCCGGCGTCCAGGTCAGCTTGGCGGACAAGGTGTTCCACCCGGTGCCCGCCTGGTCGGTGATTCGTCCCGCGTTCGCCGCGGCGCTCGTCGGCGCGTAGGCGCGCGAGCGGTCCGCCAGGTAGTCGTACAGGCTGCCCGACAGCTCCCACCCCAGCCCGTCGCGCACACGGCGCTTCAGCGAGATCGCGTGCATGCGGTGCTCCAGCTCGTCGCGCGTCTGCGGGAAGTCGCTCGCGCTGAGCGTGTAGCCCTTGCCGTCGATGCTGACCGGCTGGCTGATGCCGCCGCCGGCGCGGTGGTCGATGGCCCGTCCGTTCGCGTCCGTCAGGAAGCTCTGCGAGCGGCCGTCCGAATCGTTGCGCCACAGCCCGAACACATACATCGCGCGCAGGCCCGGATCGATGTCGTAGGCGAGCTTCAGCTTCGCCTGGTCCTGCACCGTGTCGTACTGCGTGCCGCTGCCGAGCAGCAGCCAGGGCTGGTTGTTCCGGTTGAGACCCGTCACCGCGCCGTTGACCGGCACCGCGCCGGCCGCAGGGGCCGATGCACTCATGGTCCGCGTCGCGAAGGTCTGAGGCTGGCCCTCGCTGTCGGTGCGGCCGGCATGCAGCCACCACGAGAACGCCCCCGCCGCGCTGCCGATCGACGCGCTGGCCTGCTTCGCGTCGTAGTCATGCTTGTGGCCGTAGAGATCATTCGGCTGATGGCTGTAACCCACCCGCGCATGCGCCTCGAACCGCGTCGGCATGCGCGTCTGGTAGTCGACGACGGCCCCGACCGCGTTGCCCGAATACGCCGCCGAGAACGGCCCGTACATCACGTCCACGCGCGCGATCTCCTCCGGCGACACCAGGCCCCAGCGCGGCGCGAAGGTCGCACCGTTGCCGAGCAGGTTGGACAACAGGATGCCGTCCGCATAGACCAGCGACCGCGCGCTGTTGCCGGTGCCGGACGCCCGCGTCGACAGCACGGCGTGGTTGTAATCGCCGATGTAGCGCTTGCGCACCAGCAGGCTGGGCAGGTACTTGAGCGCGTCCTCGGCGTCGGTGGCGTTGACGTCGCGGGCGATCGCCTCGCCGGTGACGCCCTCCATGGTGGTGGGAATGCGGCTCGGCAGCGAGGTCGGCGCGGCGCCGTCGACACGGACGATGCCCAGGGACTGCGCGCGAGCGGGAGGCCGGGCCGGGGAGAGGGCGGCGGTGTCGACGGGGGTGTCGACGGCGGCGTCCTTGGCGACATCCTCGGCGGCGGACACGGGGGTGAACGCGGCCGCGCAAGCGGACGCGATCACCGTCAGCGCGCCGGCTCGAAGCCGACGCGCACGGGAAATGCTGTGCATGGAAAGGAACTCCAACGGAAATGAAGGAGCACCGGCGTCAGGCCGGTGCGACAGACTTCAGACCGTCAGAGGAGGTGCTCTCGCGGGCGCGCTGCGCCAGGCATGGGCCGTGACCGTCGCGCTGTAGAAACGTTCCGGCAGGCCGTGACGCAGCTCGGTGCGCAGCGGCACCACCGCAGGCACCGGCGGCAGCGGCACCGCATCCTGATGCAGGTGGCAGAACGCGCAGTGCTGGAACAGCGCGTGATCCTGATCATCAACCCCGCTGTCCGCCAACCCCGCTCGAAGCTCGGCGGCGCGAGGACCCACGACGCTGGATCGGCAGATCTGCGTCCACGGCGCCAGATCCCCGTTCAAGGCCTGCGCCGCCATCGACGCCGCCGGCAGCAGCGCCGCCAGCCAGAAGACCAGGACGGTCATCCAGCGGGCGAAGGCGGTGGGGGAATGCAGGCGCATGACGCGGCGGATTCTAGGCGCGCCGCGTCGGCGCGGACTCAGCGGGGCTGCAACAGATCGAACAGCGTGCGCGCGACGACCTTCGTCGCGCGGCGCAGATCTTCCAGCTCGACCCGCTCGTCCGACCGCTTGGCGTGCGACGCCAGCACGGTGCGCGGACCGGCGCCGTAGATCGCTGCGGGAATGCCGTGCTCGCCATAGAGACGAACGTCGGTGTACAGCGGCGTTCCCGAGGTCGGGATCGGCTCGCCGAAGACCGCCTCGCCGTGACGCTGCAGCGCCTCGACCAGCGGTCGATTGCCCGGCAGCGGCTGGAGAGCGCGCGCCAGCAGCAGCCGCTTCACCTCGACCGTGACGCCGGGGAACGAGGCCGCGGCCTGCGCGATGGTGTCTCGGATCTCCGCTTCCACGACGACCGGATCCTCTTCCGGAATCATCCGGCGATCCAGCTTCATCGTGACCTTGCCCGGCACGACGTTGGTGTTGGTGCCGCCCTCGATGCGGCCGACGTTCAGGTAGGGATGCTTGATCCCCTCGACCTTGGACGTGACCTCGCGATAGGCGAGGTTGCGCGCATACAGCGCGTTCAGAATCACCACCGCGCCCTGCAGCGCGTCGATGCCGGTGTCCGGGATCGCGGCGTGCGCCATCTTGCCGTGGACGGTCACCTCCATCTGCAGGCAGCCGTTGTGCGCGGTGACCACCTGGTAGCTGAAGCCGGCGGCGAGCAGCAGGTCGGGCTTCGTCAGCCCTTGCTGCAGCAGCCAGCCGGGACCCAGCTCGCCGCCGAATTCCTCGTCGTAGGTGAAGTGCAGCTCGACGCCGCCTTTCAGCGCCACGCCCGGCGCGTCGCGCTGTGCGCCCCCCTGCGCGGCCAGCGCCTCCAACGCGCGCAGCGCGAAGGTGTAGGTCGAGAAGTCGCTCTTGCTGACCGCGGAAGCGCGTCCGAAGAGCCGACCGTCGACGACCTCGCCGCCGTAGGGATCGTGCGTCCAGCCGTCGCCTGGCGGCACCACGTCGCCGTGAGCATTCAGCGCGATCACAGGACCGCCTTCAGCGCCGAAGCGACGTTGCACGATCAGGTTGGTCAGCGACTCGAGGCCGTACGCGCGCACCTGCGCCTGCGGCACCGGGTGCTTGTCGGCGACGTAGCCCATCTCCGCAAGCAGCTCTGCCGTGCGCTCGGCATGCGGCGCGTTGTTGCCTGGCGGCGTGTCCGTGGGCACGCGCACCAGCGCCTGCAGGTAGCGGACCTGCTCGTCGAAGTGGGCGTCGATCCACGCGTCGAGCGCGTCGTAAGAAGCCTGTGACGAAGCCTGTGACGAGGTCGGGGACCCGGTCGGGCAGGTGGTCTGTGGCGCGGGCGGGGAGGAGTCGGTCATGAGGTGTCTGGTCCGGAAGGGCAGGCGGCGTTCAGAGCCGGTCGAGCACGGCGAGGAAGGCCTGCACGCAGAGTTCGGTGTCGTCGTTGCTGATCGCTTCGAGCGGGTTGTGGCTGATGCCCAGGTTCAGGCCGCGCTGGAACAGCATGGCCTGCGGCATTGCCTGATGGAGCTTCATCGCGTCGTGGCCGGCGCCCGAAGGCATCCGGTGCACCGGCAGGCCGAGCGTGCCGACGGCCGCCTCCCAGCGCGCCTGCCACGGCGCATCGCTGGGCGCGGCGGCGGCGGCTTCGGTGCGTTCCAACGTGAAGCTGACGCCGCGCCGCTCGCAGATCTCGGCGAGACGGGCGCGCACGTCGGCGTCGAGCGCATCGCGCGCGGCGTCGGTGGTGGCGCGAAGGTCCAGGCTGAATCGGCATCGGCCCGGGATCACGTTGATGGAGCCGTTGGGCACCTGCAGCTGCCCGACGGTGCCGACGACCTCGGGCACCGCGCCGGCGCGTTCTTCCACGTAGAGGATCAACTCCGCCACCGCCGCGGCGGCATCGCGCCGACGGTCCATCGGCGTGGTGCCGGCGTGCGAGGCGAGCCCGCGCACTTCGCCGACATAGCGGATGCTGCCGTTGATCGAGGTGACGATGCCCAGCGGCAGGTCGAGCTCGTTGAGCACCGGACCCTGCTCGATGTGGACCTCGATGAAGCCGAGGTAGCGCGCCGGATCGCGTTCCAGGGCCTGGATCGCGTCCATCGTGCCGGGCAGGCCCGCGTCGCGCATCAGGTCGCGCATCACGACGCCGTCGGCATCGGCCTGATCCAGCCACGCCGGATCGAAGCGGCCGACCAGTGCGCTGGAGCCGAGGAAGGTCGCCTTGTAGCGCTGGCCCTCCTCCTCGGAGAAGCCGATCACCTCGATGCCGTGCTTGAGCCGGCGGCCCTGCCGCTTGAGTTCGCGCACGCAGGCCATGGGCACGAGGATGCCGAGCCGGCCGTCGTACTTGCCGCCGTTGCGGACGGTGTCGTAGTGGCTGCCGGTGAGCAGTCGCGGGGGCTCGTCAGGCTGACCCTGATGGGCGCCGTGATAGACGCCGACGACGTTGCCGACGGCATCGATGCCGACCTCGTCGAAGCCGCACTCGCGCATCCAGTCGGCCAGTTGCGCCGCCGCGGCGCGATGCGCCTCGGTCAGGTAGAGCACGGTGAGCTGGCCGTTCTCCGCGAAGCCGGGATCGGAGAAGCGCGCCAGCGATTCCGCCCAGTCCCAGACCTGGTTGCCGAGGGTCGGCGTGGCGTTGGACCTGTCGCCGGACGTGCTGCCGAACTTGTCCTTGAGCCGGATCTCCGCGATGCGGTGGATGTTGCGCAGGCACTCGGCGCGCTCGATGTCGGGGTGTCCGTTCAGGCGCCGGGCGAAGGTGTCGATGATCTGCTGCCGCGACAGGCCGTCGCCGCGCGGACCGCGCACCGCGAGGATGAAGGGCCAGCCGAAGCGCGCGTTGTAGTCGGCGTTCAACTGCTGAAGCCGGGCGAACTCTTCCGGCGTGCAGTTCGTGAGGCCGGCCGTGCTCTGCTCGTTCGTCGATTCGGCGGTGAGCGCCTGCGCCACCATCGCCTTGCCGGCGAGCTCCGGATGCGCGCGGATCAGGCCGAGCTGCTCGTCGAGCGCGGCCTCGCGCACGACGGTCGCCATCGCATGCTTGAGCGCCGCGAGGCTGGCGAAGCCGCCCGGAGGCCGGACGGCGAAGGCGCGCCGCGCGATCCACGGCGAGTGTTCATAGATGCCGTCCAGCAGCGCGACGAAGGCGTCTTCGCCGGCGCGGTTCAGCTGATCGAGGGAGAGGGAAGCCGTAGGCAAGGTGTTGCTCATCATCAGCCCCACACGAAGGCCTTGTCCGCATCAAACGGATGCGTGGCGCGCCAGTGGCGGGCGATGTCGACACGGCGGGCGATCCAGACGCGGTCGTGTTTCTCGACGTGGTCGAGGAAGCGCTGCAGCGCCCGCATCCGGCCCGGCCGGCCGAGCAGCCGGCAGTGCATGCCGATGCTCATCATCTTCGGCGCCTCCGCGCCTTCGGCGTAGAGCACGTCGAAGGTGTCGCGCAGGTAGTCGAAGAATTCGTCCCCATGGCTGAAGCCCTGCGGCAGCGCGAAGCGCATGTCGTTGCAGTCCAGCGTGTAGGGCACGACCAGATGGGGCGTCAGCGCGCCGTCGGTCTTGCGCACGTTGAGCCAGAACGGCAGGTCGTCGCCGTAGTAGTCGCTGTCGTACTCGAAGCCGCCGAAGTCGGCCACCAGCCGGCGCGTGTGCGGGCTGTCGCGGCCGGTGTACCAGCCCGACGGCCGCTCGCC
This sequence comes from uncultured Roseateles sp., assembly GCA_946886855.1. The sequence continues at coordinate 9,975 of CAMPJJ010000147.1, forward strand.
GGTCAGCTGCTGGATGATGTCCATGCCGATGTCCATGTGCTGGCGCTCGGTCGCTTCATCGACGCCCTGGTAATGGATCCATCGCCAGCCGTGGCAGGCGATCTCGTGATTCAGCTCGACGAAGGCCTTCGTCAGTTCCGGATGCCGCTCCAGCGCCATCGACACGCCGAAGACGGTCAGCGGCAGCGCGCGCTTCTCGAATTCGCGCAGCAGCCGCCACACGCCGGCGCGCGAGCCGTATTCGTAGATGCCTTCCATGCTCAGGTGGCGCGCGGGGAAGGCCGGCGGATTGAACATCTCCGACAGGAACTGCTCGCTGCCGGCGTCGCCGTGCAGCACCGAGTTCTCGCCGCCTTCCTCGTAGTTGAGGACGAACTGCACGGCGATGCGCGCCTGGCCCGGCCACTGCGCGTGCGGCGGATGCTCGCCGTAGCCGACGAGGTCGCGGGGGTAACCGGGGGAGACGACGGGCTTCATGCGACGGACTTCATGGCGGTGTCGAGGGACGGGCTGACGGACTTGCCGACGGACTTGCCGGTGGACATGTCCGTGGATGCGCGCGCGGAGGTGCGCGCGGAGGTTCGCGTGGATGTGGAGGAGGGCGGCGGCATCACTGTTGAAGGACCGATTTCAGGTCCTGCACGCGCGGATCGAGCCGCAGGTTGGCCTCGACGTTGCCGAGGTGGGCGTCGAGCAGCTTCAGCGCCGCGCGCTTGTCGCGCGCTTCCAGCGCGTCGACGATCGCATCGTGCTCGGCCTGGGACTCGGCGGCGGAATGGGAGCTCTGGTACATGAGCGCGATCAGGGAGCTGCGCGAGAGCAGGTCGGTCAGCAGCTGCGCCAGCACCTCGTTGCCCTGCATGCGGGCGAGCACGACGTGGAAGTCCGCCAGCAGCCGCGTGCGGCCGGGGACGTCGGTGCGGGCGACCGCCTCGCGCTCCTGCTTCAGATGGACGCGCAGCTGCTTGATCTGGGCGGGCGTGATGCGCTGGCAGAGGTCGGCGAGCATCGCGGCCTCGAGCATCTTGCGCACCTCGAAGACCTGGCGCGCCTCCTCGACGCTGGGCTGCGCGACGAAGGCGCCGCGGGCCGGCTCCAGCCGCACGAGCCGATCGCGGCTGAGCTGGTTCAGCGCCTGCCGGACCAGCGTGCGCGAGCAGTCGAAGATGTCCGCCAGCTGCTGTTCCACCAGCTTGGTGCCCGGCATCAACCGGCGCTCGACGATCGCCTGCGTGATGGCGGCGGTGATGCGTCCGGTGACGGAGGCGCTGGCGTCGAGG
>CAMPJJ010000148.1 GCA_946886855.1 uncultured Roseateles sp.
GACGCGGTCGGGGAGGCGGATGCGGACGCGCCGGCGTGCGCAGACGAGTCGCCGTTGACCGGTGGCACCGGCCTGGATGGCCTGCGTCGCCGGGCCGAACGCATCGGCGCGGTCTTCCATTTCGAACGCACCCCGCAGGGCGCGCGGACGTCCCTGAGCCTGCCGTTGACGACATGGACGGCGCCGGACTCAGCAAACGAGTCGGTCGCCCACTGTTCCCAGTCGGAATCCGCTGCATTGCCACTGAGCTGAGCCATCGAACGTTCCGCTGTTCCTGGAAATACTGACGTCCCGCCCGGGCATCCGGGTCTGCCGACGATGTCCATGGCCATGCAATCTTCCCGACCCTCCCGCAGCGGCCTCACGGTGGCCCGGCTGCTGATCCAACCCGAACCCGCCAGCTCGCGCTTCGCACGCCAAGCCATCATCGACGGCTCCGTCGAGCCGATGGGGCAGGAACTGTGCTTCCGCTGGAGCGCCGGTGTTCGCCGCGCGCCCCCGCCCAGCGCCTATGCGACCAGCCTGCTGCTCAGTCAGGCCCTGCTGGACGGCGGCGTCGCGCATCGCCGCTCCGGCTGCCTGTTCGTCGAGATGGACGCGGCGACGCTGCTCAGTCCCATCGCGGATGTGTTGTGCGGCTCGCTCGGCGCGATCCAGCTGCCGGTGGGCGTGCCGGTGCAGGAGGCCATGACGCGGCGGATCGCGCAATTGCATGCGCGCGGCTACCGGTTCGCGCTGGCGGGCGTGGTGACGCCGGACGATCCTCGCAGCGTCTGGCTGCCGATGGTCTCGTTCGTGAAGCTGGACGTGTCGCTCGCGCCGGTGAGCGCCTGGTCGGCGGTCCAGGAACTGGCGCGTCAGGCCGGTGCGACGCTGATCGCCGACCGCATGACCGATCCGGGGGACTACCTGCGCCTCAAGGCGCTGGGGGTGCGCTGCTTCCAGGGCGACCTGCTGACGCCGCCGCAGGAGGAGTCGCCGAGGTCGCTGCCAAGCTGCGATCTGGACGTGCTCGGGCGCATGTTCCGTCTGATGCGCCATGGCGGTCCGCCCGAAGCGCTGGCCGCGACCGCGGCCTCGGATCCGGCGCTGGTGATCCGGCTGCTGATGCTCCACCGTCTGCATGCCGCCCGGGCGCGACCGCCGGCGAGCCTGACCGAAACGCTCGCGGGGCTGCCCGAGCCGGTGCTGATGGGCTGGCTGCATGTGCTGCGCGGCAGCACCTTCGACCTGACGCCGAGCACGCAGAGCTGGTCGCATGCGGTGCGGGAGCAGATCCACAACTATCGCGCCCGGCTGATCGGTGCGCGGGCCTGTGCCAGTCCGGCCGAACTGGAGGCGAAGGTCTTCGATCTCTATCGACGGCTATGTTCGCGCGAACCCGCCGGGCCGGCGTCATGGGCGCCGCCGATCGACCCGTCCGGCAAGGCCTGAATGCCCGTGAGTTTCCGTGAATGCCCGCAGGTGTCCGCAAGCGGAGAAGCCCCGCTCGGCGGGGCTTCGGGATCGTTTCCGGGGCTCTGGCGGTCTCGGACGCCGCCGGGGCCTCCGGCCCTCAGTGGATCGGCTCGTCCGGCCCCGGGCCGGCGGTGAGGCCGGTGGCAACCGTGAAACCCGAGTCGCCCAGCGAGCCGGCCTCGAGTTCTTCCTCGGTGGCATCGCGCACGTCATGCACCGTCACGTGGATGCGCAGGCCCACGCCCGCCAGCGGGTGGTTGCCGTCGAGCACGATGTGCTCCGGATAGACCTCGGTGACGGTGTAGATGCGGTCGGCAGGCATGTCCGGCGTCGAAGCGCCCTCCGGCAGTCCCTCGAACTGCATGCCGACGTCGACGTTCTCGGGGAAGACCTCGCGCGGCTCGAAACAGACCAGGGCGCTGTCGTAGTCGCCGAACGCGTCCTCGGGCTCGAGCGCCACGCTGACCTCGTCACCGGCGACCTTGTCGACCAGCGCTTCCTCGACCTTCGTGAAGAGGTCCTGGCCGCCGTAGAAGAACTCCATCGCCGGGTCCAGCACCTCGACGGATTGGCCTTGGGCGTCCTCGAGTCTCCAAGTCAGGGAGACGACGCAGGGGGCAGTGATTTGCATCGCGCAATTCTCTCAGACAATGCGCGCCCATGACCTCCAAGTCCAAGACCCCCCCGACCTCCGCGCCCGCCGCGTCTTCCTCGATCCCGTCGAGGCGTGCGCGGGTCGGCGCAGCTCCCGTTCCCGCTCCCGCTCCCGCTCCCGCTGTCTCCGGCATCGACATCGACGCCAAGCTGCCGCTGCTCGGCGGCCTGAGCCCCGCCCAGTTCATGAAGCGCCACTGGCAGAAGCAGCCGCTGCTCGTGCGCCAGGCCTTGCCCGGCGTGGTGCCGCCGGTCGATCGTGCCGGCCTGGCCCGCCTGGCGGCCAGCGACGAGGTGGAGTGCCGCCTCGTGTCGCAGCAGGACGGCGACCGCTGGATGATGCGCCAGGGCCCGATCGCCAAGTTGCCCGCCTGGAGCAAGCCGCAATGGACGCTGCTGGTGCAGGGGCTGGACCTGCACGCCGATTCCGCCGCGGCACTGCTGAGCCGCTTCCGGTTCGTGCCCGAGGCCCGGCTCGACGACCTGATGCTGTCTTATGCCAGCGAAGGCGGCGGCGTCGGTCCGCATTTCGATTCGTACGACGTGTTCCTGATCCAGGTCAGCGGGCGTCGCCACTGGCGCATCGGACGACTGGGCGTGTCGACCACCGGCGAACTGCGCGAGGACGTCCCGCTGAAGGTCTTGGCGGACTTCGAACCGGAACAGGACTTCGTGCTCGAGCCCGGCGACATGCTGTACCTGCCGCCGGGGTGGGCGCACGACGGCGTGGCGGTCGGGGGCGACTGCATGACGGCCTCGGTGGGCTTCCGCTCGCCGTGGCGCAGCGAACTGGCCAATGAACTGCTGGTCCGCTTCACCGACGACGAGGAAGCGCCGCGCGGCGACCGGATGTATGTCGACCCGCGTCAGCCGGCGACCGGCGAGCCGGGGCGCATTCCCGAGGCGCTGACGGCCTTCGCACGCGAAGCGGTGCTGAGAGCGGCCTCCCAGCCTCTGGCGCTGGAGCGCGCGCTCGGTGAGGCGCTGACGGAGCCCAAGCCGCGCGTCTTCTTCGAGCCGGGTGAAGCGTTGCCGCCAGGGCAGGGCGCGCGGCTGAGCGCGCGCAGCCGCATGATGTACGACACGGCGCATGTCTTCATCAACGGACAATCCTTCCGGGCCGGCGGCCGCGACGCGACGCTGATGCGCCGGATGGCGGACCGCCGCGCGCTGTCGGCCGCCGAAGTCGCGAAACTGAGCGACGGCGCACGCGACTTGCTGGATCAGTGGACCGAGGACGGCTGGGTGCTGCCCGACTGAGGGTGAGGGGCGGACCGTCTGCCATCTTTTCCCGCGGTCCGCTCCTTCCCATCCGCGCCAATCCAGCCGCTCTCCCACCCCATCGGTGATCGTCAGGAGGAACTCGAGATGTTGCAGGAATCCGCCGCGAGGCGCGAAGGTCTCAAGCCTGGACTCGTCGAAACGCCTGCGGAGGTCCGGCAAATGCTGCGGCAAGCGCTGCAGCTGGCGGCGGAAGAGGGCGGACGCGAGCTGTGCTGGCTGGATCCGGACTTCGCCGATTGGCCGCTTTCCGAGTCCGCCCTCCTGGACGCGCTGCACCGCTGGGCCTTGCCCCATCGCAAATTGCGCCTGCTGGCGAACAATGACTACGAGACGCTGCGGCGCGTCCATCCTCGTTTCGTCCAGTGGCGCCAGACGCACGATCATGTGGTCCAGGCGCGCGCCTGCGATCCGACCGACCTCGCCGAGCGCAGCACCCCCGCGCCCAGGGGCCTCCTGCTGGCACCTGGATTGCTCACGATGAAGGTGTGGACACCAGCGCGGGCCTCTCTTTCGATGCGTGACGCCCGGGAAGAGGCCATGGCACGCGAGTGGTTTGACGCAATTGAGCAACGGTCTGCCGACTCGTTCGCCAGCAGCACCCTAGGCTTGTAAGGAGATTACAAACTGGTGGCTATAATTGCTGGCTAGGCGGGGGAAGCGCTCGAGGTTTCTCACGTCTTGGTCTGCTGAAGTTCGTACTTGTCATCTGGTACGACTTCATTAATTACCGGTAATTGATTGTTCGTCTAAAAGTTACTTGAGGACAAGTATGAAAAAGTCGATCCTGTTGGCCTCCCTGCTGGCCGTTGTTGCCCTGACCGCTTGCGGCAAGAAGGAAGAAGTCGTCGCTCCCGTGGCGACCCCGGCTCCGGAAGCTTCGGCTCCCGCCATGGAAGCTTCGGCCCCGGCCATGGAAGCTTCGGCTGCCGCTTCCGACGCTGCTGCGCCCGCTTCGGCCGCCAGCAACTAAGACGTTCATTCGTCCAGAGAAAGCCGCAAGGGTTCGCCCTTGCGGCTTTTTCTTTTCCTGCATCCTTGCCTGCTTCTGCCGGCGTCCTTGGCTCGCTCATCGCCTGACGCTGGTATTAGAGTGGAGTTTGCCGAGCATCGCCCCAGCGAATACGCCCGGTCTATCGAGACGAATCCCAGGCAATGAAAAACGCCACCCGAAGGTGGCGTTTTGTTTTTCCGCAAACTGATGGTGTACGGTTGTTCACCATCGAGTCGGATCAGCGCACGTCTTCCATCAGCAGTTGCAGGATGCGCTTGGCCATTTCGTTGGTCTGCTGCTGTCCCTTGTCGTCCAGGATCATGACGGTCGAGCTCGTGCCCTCGGTCTTGACCGACACGCGGTAGCGTACGGCGGTGGCGGTGTTGGTCGCGCCGAACAGGCGCTGGAAGAAGTTGGGCTCTTCCTTGCCGGCCTGGTTCGGGTCGGCATAGCGCAGGAAGAACAGGCCCTGCTTGCGGTCCCGGTCCTCGATCGTGAAGCCGTGCCGGTCCAGCGACTGGCCGACGCGGCGCCAGGCGCGGTCGAAGTCCTCGTTGATCTTCAGCTGGTCCGGCACCTCGGCCAGCGAGCGCGGCGCGTTGCCGCGCGGCGCTTCGGCGAACGAGGGCGCCGGCTGCTGCGCGTTGGCGACCATCGTCTTGGCGTCCTCTTCCTTGCCGCCGAGCTTGAGCATCAGGCGCGAGGTCATCTCGGCTTCCAGCTCCGGATCGGAAGGGCGGGGCTGCCAGCCGGTCTCGTCCCGCTGCGAGTTCGTGTAGACCTCGACCAGGCCGCGGTGCGTGACGTAGATGTCGGTGCCGCCCTGTTCGTTGCGCTCCAGGCGGGTGCGGTACTTGTCGCGCTCGCCGGTCGAGTACAGCGAGTCCAGCAGCGAACCCAGCGTCTTGCGGATGAAGTCCTGCGGCAGCTTGGCCTTGTTCTCGGCCCAGTTGGTTTCCATCAGGCCGACGTTCTGGTCCTCGGTCTCGATCGTGAAGCCACGGTCCTGCCAGAAGCTCTTGACCTGCGGCCAGACCTGCTCGGGCGGCAGGGTGCTGTGCAGCCAGCGGGCGTTGCCCAGGCGCTGGAACTCGATCGAACCGGCCTTGTCCAGCGCCACGGGCGCGCCGGCGGTGGCGGCGGTCTGGCGCTGCGCGCTCGGCTGCGTGGCCATCTGCGCGGCGCTGATCGGGCCGGTGGGGCGGTTTTCCTTGGGCAGCTGCGTCAGGTCCGGCGGCACGTCCAGGCCGGTGGTCTGCTTGGCCTGGGTGCGGTAGTCGACCTTGTCGCTGCTGGTGATGCTCTCGAACGTGCTGCACGCCGTCAGCGAGGCCAGCGCCATCAGGCAGGCCACGCGCACTGGAGTGGGCGCGCTGGATTCAGGAAGGGAACGAGTCACGCTGGAGATCTCCGAGGTAGGTCGCTGCGGCCCGCGGCCGCTGAAGGAAAAAGTGCGGCCGGCGCGCCGGCCGGGGGTGATTAGAGCAGGCCGGCGTCGCGCAGCGCGCCGGCGACCAGGTCCTGGCCGGCTGGCGTCAGCGGCGTCAGCGGCAGGCGCAGGTTGTTTGGGCAGCGGCCCAGCTTGTTCAGGGCCCACTTGGCCGGTGCCGGGCTGGGTTCGCAGAAGAGCTGCTTGTGCAGCGGCAGCAACTGGAAGTGCAGCGCGGTGGCTTCGCGGACGCGGCCTTCGATCGCGGCCATGCACATCTCGTGCATCGCCTTGGGCGCGATGTTGGCGGTGACGCTGACGGAGCCGCGGCCGCCCATGAACATCATCGCGATGGCGGTGGCGTCGTCGCCGGAGTAGATGGCGAAGCCTGGCGGGGCATGCTTGATCAGCCAGGCGGCGCGTTCGACGTTGCCGGTCGCATCCTTGATGCCGAACACGCCGGGCAGCGCGGCGCAGCGCAGGGTGGTCTCCACCGACATGTCCGCGACCGTGCGGCCGGGCACGTTGTACAGCATCATCGGGATGTCGACGGCCTCGGCGATCGCCTTGAAGTGCTGGTAGATGCCTTCCTGCGAGGGCTTGTTGTAGTAGGGGACGACCGACAGCGTGGCGTCGGCGCCGACCTGCTTGGCGAAGCGGCTCAGCTCGATGGCTTCGGCGGTGGCGTTGGCGCCGGTGCCGGCCAGGACCGGCTTGCGGCCTTTGACATGCTCGACCGCGACGCGGATCACTTCGCGGTTCTCTTCCATCGTGACCGTCGGGGACTCGCCGGTCGTGCCGACGACGCCGATGACGTCCGTGCCCTGGTCGATGTGCCAGTCGATCAGGCTGCGCAGCCCATCGAAGTCGATGCGGCCGTCTTCGTGCATCGGCGTGACCAGCGCGACGATGCTGCCAACAATTGCGTTCATTGAGGATTCCTCTGGATCGCCGGATTCTACTGAAGCGCCGGGGCTATTTCGGCGCTCATCCCGGGCGTTCATCCCGGGCGCTCATCCCGGGCGCTCATCCCGGGCGCTCGCGGGACTGCCCGCTCAGCGCAGCCGGTATCTGGGGTAGACCCCCGGCCGCGCGCCACGCCCGTCGTCGCCTCCGGTCGCGGTCGCGGCGTCCGCCGCACGGCTGTCGCGAACGGCAGCAACGCGCTGGACATAGCGGCCGTTGACCGCGTCCCCCTCGGTCTCCCCCTTGGCGCCGTCCTCGGCGGCATGGCCCTGCGTCTCGATGAAACCGTCCTCGTAGGCCACCACGCGCAGGCCCTCGACGGCGGCCAGCAGCTCGCCCGGACGCAGCAGGAAGTCCGGCCGGGCGGGCCGTCCGACCGTCTGTTGTCCGTCGGTAAAGGTCTCGTAAATCAGCCAGCCGCCGGGCGCGACGGCTGCCACGACGCGCGGCAGCAGCGGTCGCCACAGGTAGTTGGTGACGAGCACCACATCGAAGACGCGGTCCGCGAGCGGCCACGGGCCCTGCTCGAGGTCGGCCTGGATCAGCTCGACCCGGTCCGACAGGCCGGCGAGCGTCGCCAGCGCCGCCTCGTCGCGGTCCACGCCGGTGACGGTCGCGCCTTCCCCCACCAGCAGCCGCAGATGGCGGCCCGAGCCGCAGGCGAGGTCCAGCGCGGTGACGCCGTCGCGGTCGCGCCAGGCCTGCGCCCAGCGCAGCACCCAGTCGCTGGGGAAGGCGGCGCCGTGGGCAGTGACGCCGGGAACTGTGACGCCGGGGACTGCGGCGCCGGAGAAAGCAGACAAGCTCATGCGGGTCGTTGTTCCTTCTTGAGGGCCTTCATGGCCATGCGGTCGACCATCGCCGGCGCCAGCAGCTTGAGCCAGCGGCCCAGTTTGCCCTTGGCGGTCATGACGATGTCGCGCTCGCGGTTCAGCGTGCCGTCGAGGATCAGTCTGGCGCACTCCTGGACCGGCATCGCGCCGCGTTCGTCCAGGCTGCTCTGCCCCGAGGCCGCGCCCTGCGCATTGAAGCCGCGGTAGCGGATCTGCGTGTCGACGACGCCCGGATAGGCGATGGTCACGCTGACGCCGCTGGCGGCGACCTCGGTGCGCAGCGCCTCGAAGAAGCCGGTCATCGCGAACTTGCTGGCGCTGTAGGCGGTGCGTCCCGGGATGCCCAGCAGGCCGGCCAGGCTGGAGACCGCGACGATGCGGCCCTTGCTGGCCTTGAGCGCCGGCAGCGCCGCCTGCGTGCACCAGGCCGAGCCCCACAGGTTGATCAGCATGAGGCGCTGGTACCAGGCGAGGTCCTTGACCTGGTCGAAGAGCGCGTGCGCCGACATGCCGGCGTTGTTGACCAGCACGTCGATCGCGCCGAAGGCGCCCAGCGTCGTGCGCACGAGCTCCTGGCAATCCTCCTGGGACTCGACGTCGCAGCGCTGCACGCGGGTGCGGGCGCCGAGCGACTCGCACTCGGCCGCGACCTTCTCGAGCTTGTCGACGCTGCGCGCCGCCAGCACGAGGGAGAGCTTGGCGCCTTCGCGCCGCGCCCATTGACGCGCCAGTTCGGCGCCGATGCCGTCGGAGGCGCCGGTGATGATCACGACCATGTTGTCTCCGTTGTCGTTGCGCTCATTGTGGTCAGAAGCAGGCCCAGATCGCGTCGCCCATCTGCTGCATCAGCGAGGGTTGCGTGTAGGCCAGGAAAACCGCCGCCAAGGCCAGGCCCGCGCCCAGCCACGCCGCGATCCGCCAGAGTCCGCGCCGCGTCATGGCGTTGCTCCGTCGCCGCACCTCAGGCCGCCGCACGTCATGCCGCGGCCATCGCCGGGCGACGCGTGATCGCCGTCTCGCGGACCGGCAGGTTGGCCAGCATCGCCATCACGCCCAGCGCGATCGCCAGGTACCAGACGATGTCGTAGGAGCCGGTCGCGTCGTAGAGCTTGCCGCCCAGCCACACGCCGAGGAAGCTGCCGATCTGGTGGCTGAAGAACACGAAGCCGCCCAGCATCGACATGTGCTGCACGCCGAAGATCTGCGCCACGATCGCATTGGTCGGCGGCACGGTGGACAGCCAGAGCACGCCCATCACCGCGGCGAAGACGTAGACGCTGGCGGCCGTCAGCGGCACGTTCAGGAAGGTGATGATCGCGATCGAGCGCAGCAGGTAGATCCCCGACAGCAGGTAGCGCTTGGGGAATTTCTGGCCCAGCGTGCCCGCGGCGTAGGTGCCGAAGACGTTGAACAGGCCGATCAGCGCCAGCGCGTTGGTGGCGACCTGCGGCGTCAGGCCGTGGTCCTTCAGGTAGCTCGGCATGTGCACGCCGATGAACACGACCTGGAAGCCGCAGACGAAATAGCCCAGCATCAGCAGCTGGAAGCTGCGGTAGCCGAAGGCCTCCCGCAGCGCCTGGCCGATGCTCTGGTGATGCGCGCCCGGGACGGCTGCGCGCGCCGGCTCGCGCAGGCCGAAGGCCAGCGGCACGATCAGGCAGGCGGCGATCGCCAGCACGAAAAGGGCGTTCTGCCAGCCGCTGTAGCCGATCAGCCAGTTCTCGACCGGCACCATCAGGAACTGTCCGAACGAGCCCGCCGCCGCCGCGACGCCCATGGCCCAGGAGCGTTTCTCCGCCGACACGTTGCGGCTGATCACGCCGTAGATGACGGCGTAGGTGGTGCCCGACTGCGCCAGCCCGATCAGCACGCCGGCGCTGCCGAGGAAACCGGCGGTCGAGGTCGACACCGCCATCAGCGCCAGCCCCGCGGCGTAGAGCAGGGCGCCGGCGATCAGCACGCGCAGCGCGCCGAAGCGGTCGGCCAGCATGCCGGCGAAGGGGCCGGCCGCGCCCCAGGCGATGTTCTGGACGGCCAGCGCCAGGGAGAAGGCCTCGCGGGTCCAGCCGCGGTCCATCGTGACCGGCGTCAGCCACAGCCCGAAGCCGTGGCGGATGCCCATCGACAGCGTGACGATCGCGGCGCCGCAGATCAGCACCTGCCGCATCGACAGGCCGCGGGAGGAAGACGGGGGGATCGGCAACGCGCTCATCCGGTCAATGTACCGGCTGGCCGGGCGTCTCAGCGCGTGCCGGTCTTGGATGCGGGTTTCCCCGATGACTTCTTCTTGGCGGACGACTTGGCCGTGGACCTGGCGCTGGACTTCTTGCCGGAGGCCTTCTTCTCGGCGCCGGCGGCGGAGTTCAGCGCGTTGTTCTCCTCGCCGGCGGTCGCGGCGACATCCTCCAGCTGCGTCAGCACGCGGCCCTGCTTGATGCGCAGGATCGGCTTGTCCAGGGCGTCGAGGTCCTCCAGCGGATTGCCGATCAACACCAGGAAGCTGGCCTCGCAGCCGGGCTGGAAGCAGCCGAGCTTGCGCCGCGGGAACAGGGCCTGGGGCGTCTCGACCGTGGCCAGGCGCAGCAGCGCGGTCTTGTCGAGCACGCCCAGCTGGTCGAGGTGATGCACCTCGCTCAGCGCGTTGCCGGTGAACAGGTCGGAGCCGACCAGCAGCCGCGCGCCGGCGGCCTTCAGCCGCTCCAGGTTCTGCCTCTGCACGGCCTCGATGCGGGCCAGCAGCTCCGGCGCCGGCTGGAACAGCCGCGTCGCGACGGTGGCGGTGACGATGCCGATCTTCTTCTCGGCGGCCAGCGCGGCGACCTCCGGCGGGATCAGGTGGGTCTCGGGCTCCTCGCCGTGCTGCGGGAAGTAGCCCGGCAGCTCGGCGATGAAGTCGGCCCCGGCGCGCACGGCGGCGGCGAAGTCCGCGGCGCTTTCGATGTGGACCACGACGCGGCGCTGTTCCGCATGCGCGCGACGGACCACCTCGGCCACGACCTCGGGCGTCACGCCCAGCCGGCCGCGCTGCTCGGGCATCTGGCGCAGCTCGGGCCGCTCGTGGTAGCTCATGATGACCTTCACCAGGTCGGTGTGGCGGGCGGCGATCAGCGGCCACTTCTGGCCGACCTGCTCGGGCGTGTCCATCACCAGCACCGCCTTGTCGACGATCTGCTCCAGCGTCATCGGCGGCGTGCCCGACTGCAGCATCGCCAGCGGCTGGCCGTCCGACGAGGTGACGCAGGCGGTGGCGAACAGCACGTCCGGCGTTTCCGGCTGCGAGATGCGGGCGCGGATCGGTTCGATCGCGGCCGGGTCCGCGCACAGCATCGCGGCGTAGAACACGCCGTCGCGCAGGTAATCCTGGCCGAACTTGTCCAGGCCCCAGGCGCTCTGCAGGTTGTGGTTGTGCGCGTCGGCCAGCGGCGCCACCAGCGTCTGGCCGCGCAGCTCCAGCAGGCGGTTGACCTTGCGCGGCCGCTTCTCGACGAAGCGGCCGTCCTCGACGTAGAGCGTGCCGCTCTGCAGCTTCTCGCCGTCGAACCAGCGCTGTCTCTTATACACATCTGACCTGCCGACGATACTCCTTGTGTAGATCTC
>CAMPJJ010000149.1 GCA_946886855.1 uncultured Roseateles sp.
GGACGAGGCGGCGGGCGTGGCGTCAAGCCGTGCGTTGCGCGGTCATCAGGATCCAGCCGTCTTCGCTGTCCGCGACCTCGAGCTGCACGTGAGGCGCGTAGGCCGCCTTCAGCTCGTCGGCCTGGCGTTCCAGGATGCCGGCCAGCACCAGGTGCGCGCCGGGCCGCAGGTGGTTGCACAGCAGCGGCGCCAGCAGCTTCAGCGGCGTCGCCAGGATGTTGGCCAGCACCACCGGGTACTCCCCGCGGGCGGCGTCCGGCAGCGCGGCGTTCAGCGTCACGCCGTTGTCCTTGGCGTTCCGCGTGGAGGCGATCAGCGCGGCCGGGTCGATGTCGACGGCGTCGATGGCCTGGGCGCCGAACAGGCCGGCGGCGATGGCGAGGATGCCCGAGCCGCAGCCGTAATCGAGCACGCGGTCCCAGCCGGCCGCCTCGGCGCCGTGGCGCGCGATCCAGCGCAGGCACATGCGTGTCGTCGGATGTGTGCCGGTGCCGAAGGCCAGGCCCGGGTCCAGGCGCATCACCTGCTTCGCCTGCGCGGGCGCCTCGTGCCAGGACGGCACGATCCAGAACGCCGGCGTGATCTCGACCGGCGAGAACTGCGACTGCGTCAGCCGCACCCAGTCCTGCTGCGCGATCGTCTGGATAGCCTGGACGTGCACGTCCTCGGCCCAGTCCTGCGCCAGCAGCAGCGTCGCGGCCTCGGTGGCTTCCTCTCCGGTGGCGAACAGCGCCTTCACCACCGAACGATCCCAACCGGCGCGCGGCGCCGGCATGCCGGGTTCGCCGAACAGCGCGCGCTCGGCGGGCGTGTCGGCATCGGCGTCCTCGACCGACACGGCCAGCGCTTCGACCTCCATCAGCGCATCGCTGACGGTCTCGACGTCCTCTTCGCGGCAGATGAGCACGAGCTCGTGCAGCAGGGGATCGTTGGCGTGGTCTTCGCCGTGGTCTTCGCTCATAGCGGCTCCGGGACTTCGATGGACTTCTGAAATGGAGAAGCCCTCAAGGCGGACTCGCGTCCACGCCTGAGGGCCTCGGTATTGTCGCTTAGCGCGAGATCAGCGCTTGTGCGCCGCCATCCATTGTTCGAGGTAATGGATGTCGGTGCCGCCTTCGATGAACTTCGCATCGGCCATCAGCTCGCGGTGCAGCGGGATGTTGGTCTGGATGCCTTCGATCACCGTCTCCGACAGCGCGATCCGCATGCGGGCCAGGGCCTGCTCGCGGGTGTCGCCGTGGACGATGATCTTGCCGATCATCGAGTCGTAGTTCGGCGGCACGAAGTAGTTGGTGTAGGCATGCGAATCCACACGCACGCCGGGGCCGCCCGGCGGGTGCCACATCGTGATCCGTCCCGGCGACGGGATGAACTTGACCGGATCTTCCGCGTTGATGCGGCATTCGATCGAGTGGCCGCGCATCGTGATGTTGCGCTGCGTGAAGGGCAGCTTCTCGCCCGCGGCGATACGGATCTGCATCTGCACGATGTCGATGCCGGTCACCAGCTCCGTCACCGGGTGCTCGACCTGCACGCGGGTGTTCATCTCGATGAAGTAGAACTCGCCGTCTTCGTACAGGAACTCGAAGGTGCCCGCGCCGCGGTAGCCCATCTTCTTGCAGGCGGCGGAGCAGCGGTCGCCCACGCGCTCGATCAGGCGGCGCGGGATGCCCGGCGCCGGCGCTTCCTCGATGATCTTCTGGTGGCGGCGCTGCATCGAGCAGTCGCGCTCACCCAGCCAGACGGCGTTCTTCTGTCCGTCGGCCAGCACCTGGATCTCCACGTGACGCGGATGCTCCAGGAACTTCTCCATGTAGACCTGCGGATTGCCGAAGGCCGCGGCCGCTTCGGCCTTGGTCATCTGCACCGCGTTGACCAGGGCGGCCTCGGTGTGGACGACGCGCATGCCGCGCCCGCCGCCGCCGCCGGCCGCCTTGATGATCACCGGATAACCGATCGCGCGGGCGATGCGGACGATCTCCTTCGGGTCGTCCGGCAGGGCACCTTCCGAGCCCGGCACGCAGGGCACGCCGGCCTTGATCATGGCCTGCTTGGCCGAGACCTTGTCGCCCATGGTCCGGATGTTCTCCGGGGTCGGGCCGATGAAGGTGAAACCGCTGCGCTCGACGCGTTCGGCGAAGTCGGCGTTCTCCGACAGGAAGCCGTAGCCGGGGTGGATCGCCTCGGCGTCGGTGACTTCGGCCGTCGCGATGATGGCCGGCATCGACAGGTAGCTCTGCGCGGACGGTGCGGGGCCGATGCAGACGGCCTCGTCGGCCAGCTTCACGTACTTCGCGTCGCGGTCCGCTTCCGAATACACGACGACCGACTTCACGCCCAGCTCGCGACACGCGCGCTGGATTCGCAAAGCGATCTCCCCGCGATTCGCGATGAGGATCTTCTTGAACATCTCGGACCGCCTTACTCGATGACGATCAGCGACTGGCCGTATTCCACCGGCTGGCCGTTCTCGGCCAGGATCTTGACGATCGTGCCGGACTTGTCGGCCTCGATCTCGTTCATGATCTTCATCGCCTCGATGATGCAGATGGCGTCGCCTTCCTTGACCTGCTGGCCGACCTCGGCGAACGGCTTGGCGTTCGGGCTGGAGGCGCGGTAGAACGTGCCGACCATCGGCGACTTGACGATGTGGCCGGTTTCGACGGCCGGGGCCGGCGCGGCGACGGGCGCCGGTGCGGCGGCGGGCTGCGCGGCGGCCGGCTGGGCGGCCGCCTGCGGCGCGGCTTGCATCATGGGCATGGCGGCCACGAGCGGCTGGCCATCGGACTTGACGATGCGCACCTTGCCATCGGCTTCGGTGATTTCAAGTTCAGAAATGTTCGACTCGGACACGAGGTCGATCAGGGTCTTGAGCTTGCGCAAATCCATAAGAACTCTCCAACGGGGATCGGTGATCGGTGATCGGTGGTGATCTTCGGTGATGTCTTCCAGCCCGCGACGCGGATCGACGGGCTGCGGCACTCAGGCGGACGAGGCTGGCCGGCTCAATTGTTGAATCGCGAACTGCAGGGCCAGCCGGTAACCGGTCGGACCCAGGCCGCAGATCACGCCTTCCGCGAGCGCCGACAGGTAGCTGTGATGGCGGAACGGCTCGCGCTTGTGGATATTGGACAGGTGCACCTCGACGAAGGGCAGCGCCACCGCCGCCAGCGCATCGCGGATCGCGACGCTGGTGTGGGTGTAGGCCGCCGGATTGATCAGGATGAAGCGCGTTCCATCGCGACCCGCCGCCTGAATGCGGTCCACCAGCGCACCTTCATGGTTGCTCTGATAGCTCTCCAGAGCTACACCGGCTTCCTGCGCGATCTGGCGAAGATCTGTATCGATCTCCGCCAAAGTGGTCGCGCCATACACCCCGGGCTCGCGGGTGCCGAGCAGATTGAGGTTGGGGCCGTGTAGTACCAGGACTTGCATTCAGCGACCGGTCCCGCCAATTAGAGCGAAGACACTAGAAGCGTAAAAGGGTGGACTTTACGCGTTTTGAGACCAGATCCCGGCAGCAAACCAAAAATAAACCGCTTGACCCGCCTGGAGGCGCTCGCTATGGCCGAGGGACGCCCTTTCTAGGGGTTGACCCGCAGTCAGGCTTTGCCGCCGCGCGCCATCGCGCGCAGTTCCTCAAGATTCGTCGCGCCCAGCTTGCGCCAGATCGGTTCGCCCTGAGGACCGAAGGCGACGGTGAACGGCAGCCCGCCCTTGGCATTGCCCAAGGTCTTCGACAGGTCGGTTCCGGTCAGTCCGGCCAGCGCGACGGGGAACTTCAGCGGGATCTTTTCCAGGAAACCGCGCACCGGCGTCGGCGCGTCCACGGCCAGTCCGAGCACCTGCCAGCCTTGCGCGCTGAACTCGTCGTGGAACTGGTTGATCTCGGGCAGTTCCTTGACGCAGGGCGCGCACCAGGTGGCCCAGAAGTTCAGCAGCAGCGGCTTGCCACGCAGGTGGGCGGCCGGCTGGTAGGTCTGCTGGTCGAGGGTGTCGAAGCTGGCGTTCCAGAATGCGGCCGCTTCCGCCGACAGCGGCCCGGTGGGGGCGTCGCCGCCGGCGCCGCCCTGGGCCGCCTGCCTTTCATGATGCAGGGCGAGGTAGGTGCCCGCACCTGCCGCCACCAGGCCCGCAGCGCCCAAACCCAGAACAGCACGTCGTTGCATTCAATCGTCCTTCGCAGTCATCAGTTGGCGCAGCGCGGCGAGGTCGCCGCGTTCGGTCCGGCCGCGCGCATCGGGCTTGAGCCCGCCGCGCAGGTCGTCATGATCGAGGATGGTCAGGGCGATCGCGACACGTTCGTTCAGCGCGCGGCAGGGTGCGTCGATGATCAACTGGTCCACGATGGCGCCCTTCGCGTTGCGCGATTGACCGACGTCGAAGTCGATGCCCTGGTTCAGCAGCGCGATCTCCGTCGATTTGCTGTCATCGCAATAGAGCTGCAGATGGATGGGCGACAACCGCGTGGCGGTGCCGCGCCAGACGGCGCCGGTGAGGTGCGGCCGGAACTCGGCCAGGCGCTCCATCCAGACGGCGGCCAACTCGCGCAAGGCCTGCAGTTCGGCGGGCTGGGTCTCGGCGCAGAAGATGTCCAGGTACTCGCGGACCTGGTCCTCGAGCTCGTCGTTGCTGGGCAGCGCGGTGCGGGGCGGCAGCCCCAGCACCTTCAGCGCGCGGGCCTTGGCGGGGCCGTATTCCAGGCCTTCCTCCACCACCAGCCGGGCGGCAGTGGCGGCGATCTCGATGGTCAGTTCGGATGTCATGGCGGTCTCCCGGCCCGGGTCGGGCGGTCCGGAGGGCGCGTGAAAGTCGGGTGCGCGGGGCCTCAGGGTACCTCGACGCTGCCCATCCGGGCCTCGATGGTGCCAGCACGGCCCAGCACATAGGGCGAACCTGGGCGCTTCTCGAACCGTTTCGGTGCCGGCAGCATCACCGCGAGCCGCGCCGCCTGGTTGGGCCCGAGCCGGGATGCATCGACCCGGTAATAGTGACGCGCCGCGGCCTGGGCGCCGAACACGCCTTCGCCCCACTCGACGTTGTTCAGGTAGATCTCGAGGATGCGCTGCTTGCTGAGCATCGTTTCCAGCATCAGCGTCAGCACCAGTTCCTGGCCCTTGCGCGCCAGATGGCGCTCGGAATTCAGGAAGAGGTTCTTGGCCAGCTGCTGCGAGATCGTCGATCCGCCGATGACCTTCGGAACGGGCGGCGGCTTGGCGGGATTGGTCTTGGCGAGCCGGGCGGCGCGCTTGTCGGCCTGCTCCTGGGCGCGCTGGTTCTTGTCCCAGGCCTTTTCGAGCGCGTCCCAGTCGACGCCGCCGTGCTCGTTGAAACCGGCGTCCTCGCTCGCGATCACCGCGCGCTTGAGGTTGCGGCTGATCAGCGCGTCGTCGACCCATTGCTGGGACCAGAGGATCTGGTGTTTCTCGCGCAGCAGACGCATGGCCTCGGAACGCTGGAAGGTCGTCGACTGCGGCGACACGACCGCCATCAGCGCGATGCGCGCCGCGAAGAAAAGCTGCAGGCAGAGGACGCTGACCAGCAGCATCCCGGCAAAGCGCCAGAACTGTTTCATGCCCGGTGACCTCAGTGAGCCGCCAGTCGCTGGCGGAGGGCCGCGAGCACTGTCGCGCTGTCGGGACGCACGCCGCGCCAGAGGAGGAAGGCCTCGGCCGCCTGCTCGACCAGCATGCCCAGACCGTCGCGTTGCGCGCCGCCGGAGCCGGCCTGGCCGGCCGCCCAGTCCAGGAAGGGCGCCGTGGACGGGCCGTACATCATGTCGACGGCCAGGCCGCCGGGTGCGAGCACCGGCGCGTCCGGATCGGGCAGCGGCAGTCCGGCGCCGCTGAGCGAGGCGCTGGTGCCATTGATCACCACCTCGTGGCGTCCCTCGGGCGCCGGGGCGTCGAGGCCGCCGGCGCTCAGGCGCACGCCGTGTTCCGCGGCCCAGGCCCGATGGCTGTCAGCCAGTGCCAGCGCCTTGTCGGCATTGCGGTTGATGACGCGGATCTCCGCCGGCCGGCCAGTGATCAGGCTGCCGAGCACGCCCGCCGAGGCGCCGCCGGCACCGATCAGCAGCACGCGCTGGCCGCGCAGCGGACGCGCGGCGTTGCGCTCGATGTCGGCGAGCAGGCCGGCACCGTCGGTGTTGTCGCCGAGCCATCCGCCCGCTGACGCATCGTCGAAGCGGAAGGTGTTGACCGCGCCGGCCAGCTGCGCGCGCGGTGTCCTGCGGACCGCCAGTCGGAAAGCCTCGAACTTGAACGGCACGGTCACGTTGCAGCCACGGCCGCCGGCGGCGACAAACGCGCGGATCGATGCCTCGAAACCGTCGAGCGGGCAGAGCAGTCGCTCATAGACCAGCGACTGGCCGGTCTGTGCGGCGAAGGTGGCGTGGATCTCGGGCGAGCGGCTGTGCGCCACCGGATTGCCGGCGACCACGTAGCGGTCGATGCCCGCCTGGTCATGGACGACCGGATTGGAGACCGGCTCGGCATGCAGGTGGGAGGTCGATTCGGACGGATCAGCGCTCATGGCATTTCCCTGGAGGACAGGACGGGGCGACTGGCGCCGGGGCGCGCTCAGGAGGGTTGGGTGCTGAGCGTCGTTTCCACGCTCTCGTCGCGATTGAACCGGAAGCGGAAGGTCATCACGAGGACCTCCGCGCCGCGCCGCATCTCCGACGTGAACTGGCCGAACGGGCCGCTCGCCCGCACGATGGCGACGGCGCGACGGTCCAGGACCGCGTTGCCCGAGCCCTGGACGATTTCCGTGTCGACGACACGGCCGCGGTAGTCGACCTGGATGTTCATCGTGAGTTCGCCGTAGAGCTTGCGACCCTGGTAGCTGGGGAAGTCGCGCGTGCCGCGCGCCTCGATCCGCCGGCGCAACTGGTCGTAATAGAGCGCATGCACGGTCTCGCGCGTCGCGGGACTGACGTAGCGCTTCTTCGGCCGCGCGTTCTCGGTGTTCACGCGCTTTTCGATCTCCGCCAGCGTCTGGACCAGCTGCCGGCGGTGCTCGGCGATCTGGCGGCCTTCGGCGGTGCTCTTCTCCCGTGCGGGATCCGGCGGCGGCAGCAAGGCCAGCTGCCGGCGCAGCACGGTCAGCAGCTGTTCCTGCGCCTGCTGCAGCTGCTGGATCTGGCTCTTCTGGAGCTCAATGCTGTCGCCGGTCTCCTCGAGCGGCGACGGCGCGAGGGGCGAGGTCGCCCGCACATTGGCGGACAGTTCCCCGCCGCCGGCCAGGTTGGCCTGCGCGAGCGCCTGCGCCTTGGACGGCGCTTCCTGTCCGCGCGCGTTGACGAGGACCACCTCGAGCGGTTCGTCCTGGAAGATCCGGTCGAACTGTTCCGGCGCCACGAGCTTCAATGTCCCCAGGCCCAGGTGCACCCCGGCCGAGGCGATCAGCGCGTAGTGCAAAAGGCTGAGCTTGGGCATCTTGAACAAGGAGGGATCAGGAAGCGGCGGGCGCGGCGGGTGCGGGTGAGGCCGCCGCACTGTCGCCGCCCTTGGCGGTGTCGGAGCCGTCGTCGTTGACGTCGATCGCCAGCGTCAGCACGCCGCTGGGTTCCTCGTCCTCGTCGGCGCCTTCGTCGACGGTGGCTGGCGCGGCTTCTGCATCCAGGCGTTCGACCAGGTTGGCGTGCAGGTCCAGCGTCAACTCATCGAGGCCGGTGATGCGCACCTTCACATGCGCGTTGCGCGGCAGGTTCTCGCAACCGAGCGCGCGGAACACCAGCGGCAGCTCGTCGGCGCGGACCAGGCCGTCCTTCAGGACGGACGCGGTCAGTTCGGTGATGCCCTGCTGCTGCAGATATCGCAGCGTCCAGTAGCGTTCGATGCCGGACTGGAAGCCGTTGTAGGCGCTGTAGGCGGCGTCGAAGCCCGAGATGACCGAGAACAGCGCGGCGTCCTTCGGCTTGAACGGCGCGGCGAGCGCGGCGGTCTTGCCGTGGCGCGCGCAGGCGATGATCTGCCACTGGTTGACCAGGTCGACGTAGCGGCGCAGCGGCGAGGTTGCCCAGGTGTACTGCGCGACACCCATGCCCGCGTGCGGCGCGGGCTTGGTGCCCATGCGGACCTTGATGCCGGGGGCGAGGCTGGCCTGGCTGCGGTAGATGCCCGGCACGCCGCAGTCGGCGAGGAAGCCGCCCCAGCTCGAGTTGGCCAGGATCATCGCCTCGGCCACGATCAGGTCCAGCGCGGTGCCGCGCTTGCGCGTCGTGATGCTGACCTGCTCGGCGCCGACGGGTTCCACGCCCTCGTTGTCGAGGCGGAAGTTGTAGTCCGGGCGGTTGAAGGTCTCGGGCTTGCCGCGCACGATCTCGCGCTTGGCCTTGAGGTCCTTGGCCAGCCGGTAGGCGAAGGCCAGTTCCGGCGCGAAGTCGTAATCGGCCGGCGCGTCGCCGCTCAGCGTCGCGTCGGTGATGACGTCGTCGAGCTTGTCGTGACGCAGGTTGGCCGCGATGGGCACGCGGTCGAGCCGGGTCTCGCGCGCGGTGATCTCCAGCGTCGCCTCGTCCATCGTCAGGTAGATGCTGACCGCGGGGCAGTCGCGGCCCTCGATCAGCGTGTAGGCCTGGACGACGTCGTCGGGCAGCATCGTCAGCTTCCAACCCGGCATGTAGACGGTGGAGAAGCGTTCGCGGGCGACCTTGTCGACCGGCGAGTCCGGCTGGATCGCCAGGCCCGGCGCGGCGATGTGCACGCCGAAGATCACCGTGCCGGTGCCCAGCCCCTGGACGGACAGCGCGTCGTCGATCTCGGTCGTGGCCGAATCGTCGATCGAGAAGGCGCGGACCGGGGCGAGCGGCAGCGCGTCCTTGATCTCGGGCGCGGACAGCGCGGGGAAGTTCGTGCCCTTCGGGAAATGTTCGAAGAGGAAGCGCTTCCAGTGGAACTGGTAGGGGCTGGCGATCGCGCCGGCGTCCTTGAGCAGGTCCAGCGGTGCCTTGTGGCTGCGCTTGGCGGCCTCGACGACCGCCTTGTATTCCGGGCCGTTCTTGTCCGGGCGGAACAGGATCTTGTAGATCTGGTCGGCGATCGGCGCGGGGCAGCGCCCCTCGGCCAGTTCGGCGGCCCATTGCTCGATCTGCGCGGCGATCTGCTTCTTGCGTTCGATGCCGAGCAAGGCGGCCTTGACCGTCTCAGCCGGAGCCTTCTTGAACTGGCCCTTGCCCATGCGGCGGAAGTAATGCGGCGCCTCGAACAGGCGGAACAGCGCGCCGGCCTGCTGGGCGAGCGTGGACTTGGCGTCGAAGTAGTCGCGGGCGAGGTCGGCAAAAGCGAACTCGCCTTCCGGCGCGAACTCCCAGGCGAGGTCGAGGTCGATTTCCTCGGCCAGGCGCTGCCCGTCCGCGATCAGTTCGGCCGGGGAGGGCTTGTCGAACTTGAGCAGCACATGGGCGGCCTTCACCTTGACGCGCTTTCCGGATTCGAGCTCGATCTGCATCGAGGAATCGGCTTCGGACAGGATGCGGCCGGCAAGGAATTTTCCGGCGTCTTCGAAGAGGGCGAACATAGGGGGCGGATTGTCGCTGATCGTGGAGGGGGTGCCGGGTGGGTGCGCGCGGGGCGCGTGTCAATTCGTTGTCAACACGCGGTCACGGCGCCGACGCAGACTCGCGGCGCACCCCCCGCGCCCATGCCCCCACGTTTCCACACCCTCATCGCCGCCCAGTTCTTTTCGGCATTGGCCGACAACGCGCTCCTGATCGTCGGCATCGCGCTGCTGCGGGAGATGGGCCAGCCGGTCTGGTGGGCGCCGCTGCTGAAGCTGTGTTTCACCCTGGCCTATGTGGGACTGGCGCCGGTGGTCGGGCTGATCGCCGACGCATGGCCCAAGGTGGTGCTGATGACCTGCATGAACGGGTTGAAGGCGGTCGGTGTCGGCGCCATGGCGGCGGGGCTGGATCCGCTGCTCGCCTTCGGCATCGTCGGGATCGCGGCCGCGTGCTACGCGCCGGCGAAATACGGGTTGATCACGGAGATCGTGCCGCCGACGCGGCTCGTGGCGGCGAACGGGTGGATCGAGGTCTCGGTCGTCTGCTCCGTGCTGTTGGGCACGATGGTGGGTGGGCTGCTGGTCAGCCCCTGGTGGATGGCCGCGATCGGCGACCTGGGCGTCGCGCGGCCGCTGACCGCGTCGTTGTGCGCGCTGCTGGGTGTCTATGCGCTGGCGGCGGCGCTGCAGCTCCGCGTGCCGGAGAGCGGCATCGTCTATCCGAAGCCGCCGCGCCGGATGCGGGAGGTGCTGCGCGATTTCCAGGCCTCGAATCGGGCCCTGTGGCGAGACCGGCAGGGCGGGCGGTTGTCGCTCTCCATGACGACGCTGTTCTGGGGTGCCGGCGCGACGCTGCAGCTGGCGGTGCTGCAGTGGGCGCAGGACGTGCTGGGCCTGAGGCTCAACCAGGGGGCTTATCTGCAGGCGACGGTAGCGATCGGCGTCGTCGCGGGGGCGGGTCTTGCCGGCCGGTGGATTGCGCTGCATCACTCGCTGCGGGTGATGCCGCTCGGCCTCATGCTGGGCGCGCTGATGCTGGCGACGCCTTGGGTCACCTCGCTTGGCTGGGCCTTGCCGGCCATGGTGATGGTCGGCGCGGTCGGCGGCGCGATGGTGGTGCCGATGAACGCGTTGCTGCAGCACCGCGGCGTGCAGCTCCTGAGCGCGGGCCGGTCGATCGCGGTGCAGGGCTTCAATGAAAACCTGAGCATCCTTCTCATGCTGGGCGCCTACGCGCTGCTCCAGGCCATGGGCGTGCCGCTGGTCTGGCTGATGAGCGGACTGGGTGTCTTCGTCTTCGCCGGAGTCCTGGTCCTGATGGTGTGTCGACTCGGTGATTCGCGG
>CAMPJJ010000150.1 GCA_946886855.1 uncultured Roseateles sp.
GGTCATGTCCGGACGAAGACCCTGGCTACCGATATCGTGCAGGGTCTGCACGGCGGTGTCGCCGATGCCCCCTGCGGCGACTCTCCTGGAGATGCGTCGACCAGCAAAAGAAAACCCCTGGCCCGATGAAAGGCCAGGGGTTTGAAAGGCATCACCCAACTGGGCGGCCTCCTGCCCAGGGGAAAGCAGGGAGAGTCACGTAGACGCAACAAAACTCAAGACGGAGTGTGCCCGCGCCGCCGGCGTGACGGTAGCGGTGAAGTGACCGCCGCAGTGACAGGGGTCCACCACCGACGCGTGGTGGTTAGTCCTACACCATTTCGAACAAGCCGCGACGACGGCGTGATGGGAACGTGGAGATCGGCAACGTGCTCGACCTCTCCATCGCGCCACCGCTCGATGACTCGACCCAACCGTTCGTTTGCGCATGATGCAACAGAAATGCACAAGCCCTTGAGGTACCGGCATCCGGACAAAGGCGACGACACCCAATGGCCCGCCTAGGGTCCCGACGCCGTGCGCTTCTCCAGGCTCGGGGCGTCATTGCACCCGTTAGTCACGCGAGCCAAGGCGGCAAGGCACCGCAGCCCCTTCAAGCCGTCCCAAAGTCCAGACGTCCAAACCTTCCACACCGCCGAAACCTTCCCTTGGTACGTGCAAGACCGTCGCTGATGGAACGCTGGTTGCCTCATGGGATCCATGGCTCAGTCATCGAGCCCTAACCTGGAGTCCCCCATGTCCCTTCGTTTCCTCGCGGTCGCCGGCGGCGTCGCTTTCCTTACCGCGCATCTGATCAAGTCCATGCGTGCCAAACAAGAGGGCCTCGCATCGTCCGATCCGGTCACAGCCTTTCCGCGGTCGTCACCCGCGGGCGAGGCGGCAAGCTCGCCGACTGCAACGGAGTCGGCGCCGGCCCCGAACTCGGCCATGACCTCATCGACACCGGCCTCCCAGTCTGCCGCCCAGACTGCTGCGCCGAGCGCAGCCCCGATGACGGCCCCCAAGGCCCTTACCAGCGCCGCTACAACTGCCGCTACAGGCGACCAACCTCAAAGCGCGCCTGCCGCCGTTTCGGCGCGTTCGTCCGAAAGCCCGTCGATGGCCCCATCGACGGCACGCGCGCCGTCGGTCACGCCGTCGGCAGACACACAGTCAGGCGAGACGTCTGCTCAACGCCAGCGTGAGGGCTCGGCTTCGACGGCCAGTACCGCTGCCGGCGCTCAAAGCTTGCGGCCGGAGACCCAGGGCAATGCCTCAGCCGTCTGAGCCCGCGACGCCGCAAGGCTAGGGCCTCGCTCGTTCGGTGCGTCGGCTGCTTGGCGATATAAAGCCGAAAGTTCAGCCGATTGCTGAGCCCTGTCGCGCCGGAGTCTGGCATGCGCCGGGCTCCCCGTGTACCAAGCTTGTCGGCTCTCCACTTCCGGGCGACCCGGATCGGCGGCCGACTAGGAAGGCTCACCCGGCCTGTTGAACCCCTGCGGCCGGCCGGCGAGCCTGCGAAGGCGATGGGGAAGAGCGCGGTCGGGCGATTCCCTACGTCTGCTTCCTCCGTTGCCGGATATCGCGGCTTCAACGCGTGCCGTACAACTGAGACCTTCGGCAGGGGTTGTCCCGCCAAGGGCCAGGGAGGCCAGATCATGATCCACCAACCAGCCTTCGGCGATCCGTCGCTGGGTCGCGTTCGCCGCTGGCTCGTGGTGGGCAACCTCGTGCTAGCAGCCGTACTGTGCACTGCCGCTTGGCTGAGCCTTCGCAACGCCCGTGAGGGCGACGAAGACGCCGCGCGCCTGACGGCCGAGAATATGGCCACGAGCATGAGCGGAGAGATTGCCGCCGAGCTGAGCGTTATCGACAACGCGTTGGCGACGGTGGCCGAGCGTTACGGCAAGACGCGCCAGTCGGCTGATCGTGCGCCCGTGCTGGCGGAGATGGTCGACGAGCAGCAGACGCTGCTCAAGCACGTGAGCGCGGTGCGCGTGACCGACGCCTCGGGCGACGTCGTCATCCCGCAGGCGCTCGCCGGTCGGGTGTTCCACTTCGGGGACCGCTCCTATTTCGAGCGGGCGCGCTCGCGTGACGCCACCGTGGTGTCCGAGCCTTTGCGCAGCCGGGTGACCGGCGCGTGGATCATCGTGGTGGCGCGCCGCCTGATCAACGCCGACGGCGGTTTCGACGGCATCGTGCTGACCGAGCTCACCTCGGAGCACTTCTCCCAGCTCTTCGCCGGCATGGAGCTGGGCCGCTCGGGCGCCATCTCCATGCGCACGAGCGACAGCTTCGTGCTGGTCTCGCGCCATTCGGCGTCCGAGCCGCAGTCCGCCAAGGGGTTGGGTCTGGCCATCGTGTCCCAGGCGCTGCGCGACAGCGTCGCCCGTGACCCGGCGCGCGGCTGGTACGTGACGCCGACGGCGCTGGACCAGGTCGAGCGCGTCACCGCCTACCGCCAGGTGCCCGGCTACCCGTTCACGATGTATGCGGGGCTGAGCACCAGCGAGTACCTCGCGGCCTGGTATCGCCAGGCCCTGGAGCTGTGGTTGCTCGTGGCGGTGATGATCGCGCTCGTTGGCGCCATCTCGGCGCTGCTGTACCGCGGGCAGCAGCGCGAGTACCTCGGCCGGATGGCCGCCGACCGGTTGACGCGCGAGCAGCAGCTGATGCTCGAGAACGATCTGGTGGGCATGGTCCGCCTGCGTGAGCGAGTGATCCAGTGGGACAACCGGGCGATGGCGCAGTTGCTCGGATACGCCAGCGGCGAGCTGCGTGGCATGTCCATGCGCGAGCTGTATCTGGACGAGGCGACCTTCGACCACATCGGTCACGCGGGGTACGGCGCCTTGCGCGCGGGCGAGCGATTCCGGACCCAGGTGCAGATGCGACGCAGGGACGGCTCGCCGCTGTGGGTCGACCTGAGCGGGATGCTGGTGTCAGGGGACGAGAGCCTGTGGATGCTGGTGGACGTCGACGCGCTGAAGCGCAGCGAGGAAACGGCCCAGAGTCTGGCCCTTAGCGACGCGTTGACGGGCCTGCCCAATCGGCGGATGTTCGAGGAGAAGCTCGCGAACGCGCAGCAGCAGGCGCAGAGGTCGCAGCGGGGCGTGGCGGTCTGCTATCTCGACCTGGACGGGTTCAAACCGGTCAACGATACCCACGGCCACGACGCGGGCGACGAGGTCCTCAAGGAGGTCGCGCTGCGCTTGCAGCAGAGCCTGCGCGGCAACGATATCGTGGCACGCCTGGGCGGCGACGAGTTCGCGATCGTGCTGTCGGCCAGCGACGAGGCGGGAAGCGCCCGCACGGTGCTCCGGCGTTGCCTGGCGGAGATCGAGCGGCCCATCCGCGTGAATGAGCATCACACTGAGCATCCCACTGAGCCTCAGACGGTCCGGGTGAGCGCGAGCATCGGCGTCGTGCTGGCCCAAGGAACGTGCGACATCGGCGCCGTCATGCGCGGCGCGGACGCGGCGATGTACGCGGCCAAGCGCGCGGGCAAGGCACGGATCCATTTCGGACCGACCGTGTCGGGCGAGGCCGCCGCAGCGCTGCTGCCTCGCCTGTCGACGCGCGTGGATACAACGCGCCACGTCGCATAGTCTTGTCGCAGGGGCGGATCGGCTCGAATAGCCAGGATGATCGGCTGGAGATCGTCTGGAGACCGGTTGGAGATCGGCGTGCGCTCGACGGGCAAATGGCGGGCAAACGGCGGGCAAGCGGCGGGCAAGCGGCGGGCGAGCGACGGCAGAGAGACAAGTGATAGACGAGTGGTGGACGAGTCGTGGATGAGTGATGGACCTATGATCGGCGCCGAACCTTCGGGCAGCAGGCTTGGCGTTCTGGGCGGCGGGATCAGGAATAGAAGGTAGAACGGGTCGGGAGGCCATATGGAGTTGGATACCGTGTCGTATGCGTTTCAGTCGCCCAGCGGGACGTTCACCGTCAAGCAGCGCATCAGCGGGCGCTGGCGCGTCCGCATCGATCACATGCCCTGGGATGAATCGTTCGCCGACGCGCAGGAGGCCGTGACCGCACTGTCCCGGCACTTCGACGTCCCGGCGTGGGTGACCCAGTGGACGGCCATCGGGCACTTCCATACGGCAGAGGGCAGGTGGGCTTGCGACCAACCCATCGACCCCATCGCGGTTCCGATGCGTTGATGGCGCATTGTCTCAGGCGATGGCTTGAACGGTTCGGATGAGGCGGTGGGACTGCCAAGCATCGACTGAGTCGAACTCGGACTCGGGCTCGCACTCGATCTCGAACTTGGATGCGGTGTTGGTGTCGCTGTCTGCGCCGCTGTCTGTGTCGCTGACTGTGTCGGTGCCGATCTCTCAACGAGATCGCAGCGTCTGCCGCGTATGGCGGGCCCGCGCATGTCCTTGACCCGGGAGGCTTCGATGTGATCCTGAGTGCACGGGTTGGGTTCTCCACCCGTCGTTCCACTCACACCAGGAGCCCTCATGAAAATCTCCAAGGCTGAGATCGCGGCGATCATCGACGCGTCGTGCCGGACCTTCATCCCCCTTCATCAACTCGTCCTGTCAAAGGACTATCAGGCGCGCCCGGCGGGCAGCACGTCGCGCCTGAGCATCGAGGAGCTGGCCGCGTCCATTCAGGCATGCGGCGTCCTCCAAAATCTGATCGTCATAAAAGGCGCGCGCAACCTCTACGAGGTCTGCGCCGGAGGACGGCGGCTGCAGGCGCTGGGCTTGCTGGTGAGCGCCGGGACGCTGCCCGAGAACGTTCCGGTGCCGGTGCTCGTGGTCGCCGCCGAGCACGGCCTCATCGCGAGCCTCTCCGAAAATGCGTTCCATGTGCCCATGCACCCCGCCGACGAGTTCGAGGCCTTCGCCAAGCTGTTGGCGCAGGGCCGCTCCCTGGAGGACGTCGCCGCCGCCTTCGGCGTGACGCCGCTCGTCGTGAAGCGACGCATGAGACTGGCCGCCGTGTCCCCCAAGCTGATCGCGGAGTTCCGGCAAGGCCGGATCAGCATGGACTGCCTCATGGCGCTGGCGTCGGTGGACGACCACGCCCGACAGGAGCAGGCATGGGAGGGGCTGGACGCCTGGAGCCGCCAACCCGACCACCTTCGCCGCGTGCTGAGCCAGGGCGAGGTCGAGTCCGATCGCAGCCCGGTGGCGAAGTACGTCGGCGTCAAGGCGTATGAGAAGGCCGGAGGCCCTTCACGTCGCGACCTCTTTAGCGACAACGACAAGAAGGTCTACCTGCTGGACGCGGTGCTGCTCGACCAGTTGGCGGTGGCGAAGTTGCAGCGCAAGGCCAGGCAGATCCTGGCCGAAGGCTGGAAGTGGGTGGAGGTGCGTGCGCGTTTCGTGCACGACGAATATGCGCGCCACGCCGAACTCAGGAAGTCGCGCCGCCCGGCAAACGACACGGAGGCTGCCGAACTGGCTGTGCTGGAGGGGCGGCTCGCGGTGCTGACCCGGAAGTTGCAAGCGCTGGACGGCTTCGAGGGCAACGAGCTGGAGGAAGGCGGCGGCGAGCAAGCTGAGCAAGCTCAGCAGGCTGACCAGGACGACAAGAGCGACAAGAACGACGATGCGCTGCCCGGCGAGGGCGACGATGAGCAGCTGGAAGTCGATCTGCAGGGTGATCTGCAAGGCGATGTGGAAGCCGACTTGGAAGCCGACCTTGAATCCGAATTCGACGCAGCCAGCGCGGCCATTGCCGCGTTGCACGAGTCGCTCAGCGTGTGGCAGACCGAGCTGATGGCGTTTGCAGGATGCGTGGTCTACGTCGACGCCGACGCGAGCCCGGCGGTCCGGTACGGCCTGATCCGTCCGGAGGACCGCAACGAACTGGCGCGGGCAGCCCAGGCCGTCCGGGCCAGTCGACTCGCTGCTGGTGATCAAGGCTGCGGCTCCGACGGCGCTCATGACTCCCATGATTCCCATGACCCTCATGGCGGTCACGACGACGGGCTGGATTTCGACGATGCAGATGCCTTCGGCACGTCGTCGGAAAGTGTCCCCAAGGTCCGACCGGTCCACTCCGAGCGCCTCACGCGCAACCTGACTGCACACCGCGTGGCGGCCATCCAGGCAGAGCTGCTGGACAGGCCCGAGGTCGCGCTGGCGACACTCACGGCGCAACTGGCTGGCAAGCTGCTGCTGGACGGCTATCAAGATGTGCACACGAGCGGCGATCCGCTCACCTTCAGCGCCACCGACACGCACGGCCCACTGAGCAGCGACGCGCCCGACATCGTCAGCAGCCCGGCATGGCTGGCGGTGGAGGCGCAACGCCAGTTCTGGCGCGACCAACTTCCCGCCGAGGCGCAGGCGCTGCTGCCGTGGATGCTTGCCCAGGACGCGGCGACGGTCACGAAGCTGCTGACCTTCCTCGTGGCGAGCAGCGTGTCCGGCGTTTACGCCGCCGAGCCTGAATCGCTCCGGTGCCAGCGCACCGAGGGTCTCGCCCAGGCGCTGGCGCTGGACATGCGCAAGTGGTGGCAGGCCAGTGCGGCGAGCTACTTCAACCACGTCTCCAAGGCGCGCATCGCGCAGGTGGTGGATGAAGTCCTCGGCGCGCAAGCAGCCGCTCCTTTGCAACAGCTCAAGAAGGAGGCTGCGGCTGCCGGCGCGCAGCAGGTGCTGGCATCGACGGGATGGCTGCCGCAGGTGCTGCGGGTGACACCGATGATGAGCCCGGCAGGCGGCGCCATGGGCGGTGCCGCCTGATCACTCGCGTCAGGGGCACGATTCAAGCCCTACCGGTCGGTCGCTAGGGTGGGGTGGCTAGCGGGGTGGATAGCGGGGTGGATAGCGAGTTGGCTCGCGGCGTGGACGGATCTGGCGGCCCGCCGCTGGTCGTCCCTGCGCGTCGCGATCCGATGTAGGCCGCCGCCGCCCGAGCGCGCGAATGGCCGGCCAGCGCGGCGATCTCCTGCCGAGCCGCGACTTCCACGTCGCGCGCCACGCGGGCGCCGCCGCGCACCGGTGGGGCCTCGCCGGTGGCTTGCACCCACACGGCCACCAGCGCCTCGTGACGGAGACCGTGGCCCGTGACGCCGCGCTCCCTGAACGTGATGCCAAAGCGGCGCATCACGTAGCTGAACCGGTTCAGGTTCTGGCGCAGGTCGCGCCCCGGTCGGCTCACGTGCGCCTCGCGATCCCCGGCCACCTCCCGCGCGTAGGCCAGCGCCTGTTCCTGCTGCGTGGTCGCGATGGGAATGTGGCGAGGGCGCCCGCCCTTGCTGCCCTGGCGAATCCACAGGTAGCTGTCGGCCTTGCGCCGGTCCTGCGGCAGTCCCGTGGCCTCGAACGCCACCTCGCAGGCGTGAGGCCGCATCATCACCGCCTCCTTGCGACGCAGCCCGAACGCCTGTATCAGTCGGAGCGCCGCGCCCACGTGGGCGTCATAGGCACACACCTCGGCGATCAATGGCTCGATGGGCACCTCGGCACCGCTCCAGGTCCTGTCGCGGTGGGCGACCTCGTGGCGTCGGTAGCTCGACGCTGGCAGGCCGTAGCTCGCCGCCGTTCGTACGAGTCCGGGTTTTCCGATCCAGATCGCCAGACCGCGAAGGAAGCTCAGGTAGGTCTGTATCGTCGCCGCCGCCATGCGCTGCGCCTGCCACAGATCGAGCATCGCCTGGATGTGGCGACCGCCCAGATTGCGCGGATCGGGGACGGTCGCGAAACCCGCCTTGTCCCTCAGATCCCGGAAGAAGCGGCGCAGGAACACGGCGCGGTCATGGCGGGTCTTGTGGGACACGCTCTTGTGACGCGCGGTGTGCTGCTCATTGAACAGGTCGAGCAAGATCTCCAGCAACCGCGTCGGCGGCGTTCGTCCTGGTGGATGCCGGGCCAGCACGTCGGCGGCGCTGAGTCCTGCCCACGCCTGACGCCGGCGGGCCGAGGGCCGGCCCCGCGCGGTGACGCTGGCCGTGCTCCGAGCCTTGGTCGTCTTCGTC
The DNA here is from genome assembly GCA_946886855.1 of uncultured Roseateles sp. The sequence continues at coordinate 7,931 of CAMPJJ010000150.1, forward strand.
GTCTTCGTGGTCATCGTCGTCCTGCGCGTTGCGAGCTCGTGGGCGTGGGACATGTCGACCTCCTAGAGAAGGTTGACCCGCAGTGAGCGGGCGGGCGGGCGTTTTTCCGAAGTGAAGTTGCGGCGTGCCTGTCCGAGGAGCTCGCAATCGTTCCGACGGCGAGCTGTCTGAAGCGCGTGATTGGCTGCCACGTGCAGCCCGAGCGCGCGGCGCTGACCCATGGTTTGTCGCCGGCCTTCATTGGCGCCGGCGACGCGGTCGTTCTTAAAAATGAACACGGGTTTGATCCGGTCTGTGCGCGTGTTTCCACGTCAACACAGGGGGTGTGCATCCATGTCCTTGGAGGACTGGGGCGCGACGTTCCTGTCGGGCAGGGACGCCTCTGCGGGATCAGTGCTGGTGTCGTAGCGCCACCCGTCTGCTGGGTAGCTCCCCTGACCGCAGCCAGGGAGCGTCAGACGTTCGAGCGAGTGCACACGTGGAGCCCCAGTGGGGCAAGCACGTCCGTGTGCCGCGCGTTGCGCGTGCTCGATGGTGGCGGGAACTGCGCGGGTACCTCTGGTGTACCCGGCCATGTTCTGCGTTGCCGCGATGCGTCCTTGGAGAACGCCCAGCCGGGCTGGTGGATCGCGGCGCTGCACTACGAAAGGGTCCTCCGAAGCGCTGCATCTGGTCAGCGCATCGTCCTCACTCGGGGCGGGGACGGGAAGGGCGCGTGTCGGGCGCGACGCCTTTTTGGCTTCCGTGAGGAAAGCGAGGACAAGGAGCCTTTGGAGCCTTTAGAGCCTGTTGATGCTCTTGGAGCTGTCGAACGCCCTCAGTAGGCAACGCCGGCGCGGGGGTGGTCAAGCTTGCCGGCGGCGATTCGGGGTGGCGGGCCAGCACTCCGAACAGCGGCGTCCATGTTGCGAACTGTCTTGCCCACCACCGGAGCGCGAGGGGGTTGACAAGGGGCGCAATGGCCTCTGGTTGTAAACACGGGGAATGGATCGAAGGGAGTGAGTTCGCATGGGACGTGGCGAGCCTGCGGGTCGATTGAAAGACGCTTCAATTGCTTCTGGCGAGTCGGCACTCCCGCCGCTCGGAATTGAACGGTTGTCAAAGTCGTGAGGTCGAGCCCGCTGGTCTGCGGAGCGTGGGGCTTGGGGTGTGTCGGGTGAGGCGTGTGGCGTGGGACGTGTGGCATGAGAGAGTGCGGGCGAATTACGCGTGTCGACGGCCCCATTGCGGCCTTTCGCGGGCGCGGTGGGACCGACAAGCTCCGCTGCGTCGACACGTGGTGAGGGGTGAGGCCATGAGCAAGGTGGTGCGGGCGATCGATGTCGGATTCGGACAGACGAAGTTCACCCTGGGGCGCGGGGAAGGTTCCGCGGCGGAACTCAGGTGCGCGTCATTTCCCTCGTTGGCCTACGCGAGCATGAATGATCCCGGCGCGGGGTCCGCGGGGTCCGCGGGTGATCGCCGAAAGACGGTGGCCTTGCCGATCGGGGGCACCTACTACGAGGTGGGACCGGAGGTACAGCTCGCCGCGGACAACTATCGCGCGACGCAGCTTCATGACCAGTACCTGGGCACGCCCGAGTACCTGGCGCTCGCGCGCGGAGCGATGAGTTTCATGAAGCTCGACGAAATCGATTTGCTGGTGGTGGGACTGCCCGTGTCGATGTTCCAGGCGCGCCGCGCGCAGCTCGAACGCCTGATGACGGGGACCCACGATCTCGGGCGTGGGCGAAGTGTCACGGTGCGGCGCGCGGTCGCGCTCGCCCAGCCGCAGGGGGCGCTCGTCTTCTACACGGCGGCGTGCCACAAGGGGAAGACGATCGGCCAGGAGCAAAGCCTGGTCATCGATCCTGGGTCCCGCACGTTCGATTGGCTCTTCTCACGCGGGATGCGGCTCGTGCTCAAGGTGAGCAATTCGGTGAACCGGGGCATGTCCGACATTCTCAAGACGGTGGCGCAGGAGATCGGCAGCGACATCGGACGACCGTATCACGACCTGCCCGCCATCGATGCGGCGCTGCGCACCGGCAAGCCCTTGCTGATCTACCAACGGCCCTATGACCTCACGCCGATCCTGCCCACTGTCCGCACTGTCGCGCGCGCAGCCGTGTCGTCGATGATGGAGTGGATCACCGAGGACTACAGCATCCAGAACATCATCCTGGTCGGCGGCGGCGCGTTCATGTTCAAGGATGCGGTGCGGGCCGCTTTTCCCAACCACGTGGTCCAGTCGCTGCGGGATCCCATGTACGCCAACGTCAAAGGGTTTCAGATTGCTGGCGAGAACCTCTTGACGCAGGCCGGCGAGGCGCCGGAAGCCGCTGATGTCCCGGCGACCTGAGCCGGACAACATGCCCGACTGCGTGCGCGGCGGCATGGCAGGCAGCGAGCAAAGCAACGGGCGGAGCAGGGGGCAGAGCACCGGCCAACCCGGCGCGCCCTCCAGCGGATCATACATCGGGCTACCCGACGAGACCGGCATCGCCCCGGGTCCAGGTCGCGTTCGGGTCACGCTCGAGTTCAGCCGCAGCGACGATCCATTGTTGTTCGACGCGCTCGCCGGATTGCCCAAAGGACGCCGGCGCGTGGCGCGGTTGCGCACGCTGGCACACGATGGTCTGCTCGCCGCTGGTCCCGCCGCTGGTCCCGCCGCTGGTCCCGCCGCTGGTCCCGCCGCT
>CAMPJJ010000151.1 GCA_946886855.1 uncultured Roseateles sp.
TCGCGCTCGACGGCGCGCTGGAGGCGGATCCGCTGCAGGCCTGGCGCCAGGGCGCGACGTGGCAGGCGCGCGGGCTGACGCTCGCGCTGGAGGCCAGCCAGCAGCCGACGCCGCTCTTGAAGGCCGGGCCGCTGGCGCTCGCGCTGCGGCTGGATCCGGGACTCGATCCGCGTCAGGCGACGCTGGCGCCGGGACGCATGGAGCTGCTGGGCGCCGGCCTGCGCTGGGACCGGATGATGTGGCAGAGCTCCAACCAGCCGAACCTGCCCTCCGGCGAGTGGGACGTGCAGGCGGCGCTGGAGCCGCTGGCCGCCGCGCCGGTGCTGAGCAAGCTGCAGCCCGACTTCGGTTGGGGCGGCGACCTGCAGATCGAGGGCCGCTTCAAGTCGCGCCGCGACGCGCGCGGACTGACGGTGGACGCGATGATCGAGCGCACCAAGGGCGACCTCACCGTCACCGACGAAGTCAGCACGCAGCGCCTCGCGCTCACCGACCTGCGGCTGGGCGTGCTCGCCGACCAGGGCGTGTGGCACCTGGTGCAGGGCGTGGCCGGCGAGAACATGGGCGCCATCGGCGGCGCGGTGACCTTCCGCACCGCCAGCGCGCACGCGCTGCCGACGCCGGGCGCCAAGCTCGAGGGCGGCATCGAGGCCAAGGTCGACAACATGGGCAACTGGGGCCCGTGGCTGCCGGCCGGCTGGCGGCTGGGCGGCAGCCTCGCCGCGACGCTCAACTTCGGCGGCACGCTGGGCGCGCCGGAAGTCCGCGGCCAGGCCGGCGCGCAGAAACTCTCGCTGCGCAATCCGCTGATGGGCGTGGACATGCAGCAGGGCGAACTCGCGCTGACGATGAGCGGCCGCGAAGCGAAGCTGGAGAAGTTCACCGCGCGCGCGGGCAACGGCACGATCAACATGGACGGCACGCTGCGCTTCGGGTCGCAGCCGAGCGCGGAGCTGTCGCTGAAGGCGGACACCTTCGCGCTGCTGCAGCGGGTGGACCGGCGCGTGGTCGCGACCGGCGCCGCGCAGCTCAAGGCCAGCGCGCAGCTGCTGGACCTGAAGGGGCAGTTCGTCGTCGTCGAGGGCCTGTTCGATTTCTCCCGCGGCGACGCGCCGCAGCTCGACAGCGACGTGCAGGTGGTGCGCCAGAACGCGCCGCCCAAGGCGGTCGACGGCAGCGGCAAGCCGATGCGGCTCAAGCTCGACCTGGACCTGGACCTCGGCCGGCGGCTGCAACTCAAGGGCTACGGCATCGACACGAAGTTGCGCGGCCTGCTGCACCTGGCGCAGGACGGCCAGCCGCGGCCGCAGATGACCGGCGAGGTCCGCAGCGAGGGCGGCACCTTCAACGCCTACGGCCAGAAGCTGGTCGTCGAGCGCGGCGTGTTCAGCTTCGTCGGACCGCTGGACAACCCGCGGCTGGATGTGCTCGCGATCCGCCCCGACATGGAGAACGAGGCCGTGCGCGTCGGCGTGACGGTCACCGGCACGGCCAGCAGCCCGCGGATCAAGCTCTATTCCGAGCCCGACATGAGCGAGACCAACAAGCTGTCGTGGCTGGTGCTGGGACGCTCGCCGGACAACCTGGGCCGCAGCGACACGGCGCTGATGCAGCGCGCCGCGATGGCGCTGATCAGCGGCGACGGTGAGAGCGCCAGCGACAAGATCATCCACAACATCGGCCTGGACGAGCTGTCCTTCAGCGGCGAAGGCGACGACGCGCGCGGCACCGTCGTGCGGCTGGGCAAGCAGGTCAGCCGCAACGTCTTCGTCGCCTACGAGCGCGGGCTGAACGCGACCACCGGCTCCTGGCAGGTCATCTACAAACTGGCGCAGCGGTTCACGCTGCGGGCGCAGGCCAACGAGTACCAGCAGGGCCTGGACGTGATCTGGCAGTGGAAGTGGGAGTAGCGGTCCGATAGCACGCGCATGGCATGCGCATGGCAGTCGGAACGGCAGCGGGCGTGGTCGCCTGCACGCCGGGCCGCGCTGGCCCACTGAGGCGCGCGGCTTCATGCGAGAATCCGCCGCTTTCGCGGACAGGGCCCCACTGGGGCCGGTTCACGCGGGCTCTCCGTAGTTCAATGGATAGAACGGCCGCCTCCTAAGCGGCAAATACAGGTTCGATTCCTGTCGGAGGGACCAACGCCCGGCGTCGGTCCCCGCACGCCCGGCGCCGCAAGGGCGCTGGCGCTACCGCTACTGCGACCGCTTCAGCACGATCGTCACCAGCGCCGACGCGTCCACCACGCCAGTCACCGCGTGCACCACGCCCCCTTCCAGATAACAGAGCTGCCCGGCGCGCAGGGTATGCCGCTGCTCGTCGCCGTCGCGCTGCACGCTCAGCTCGAGTTCGCCTTCCAGGCAATGCATCGTGATCTCGCCGTCGACCTTGTGCGACGGCAGCGACTTGCCCTTGGGCAGGACGATGCGCATCACTTCCAGGCCTTCCGACTTGAACAGCGCCGAGGACGGCGTCGAGCTCAACGCGGCGCCCAGCGGCGCGACGTCGATGGGCTGGGCGGGGGCGGCATGCGGCAAGGCCATCGAACTGCTCCTGGTGGTCGGGCGACTGCGGCGCATCGGGATCGCACCGCAGTTTGCATCCCATCGATCATGGCACCGACCGTGCCCGCCCGCCTCTGCCATCGGGCAACCCCCTGCCGGAAGTCATTCCATCACCGCGGCCCGAGGCACCGACACGTCCGGCATGCGCGCGCAGGGCTTGCGATACGCGTAAATGCGGGGTAAACCGGCTTTTCATGCCGGGCCGGTTTTTTGCCGGCCACATATACTGGGAACGCCTTTGTTCCGTCCCGCGCAACGGGGACGGACCATGCGGCGCCAAGCAGCCAGGCTGTACTGATTCAAGGTTTTTCATCATGGGCGCCAAACTGAAAGTCGCGGGCTGGGTCGCATTGGGTGCGATGGCCGGTGTCATGACGACGATGCAACTGCAGGCCAACGCCCGCAGCACCCCCAGCCCCCTTCCGCTCGAGGAACTGCAGCAGCTCGCCGCGGTCTTCGGGATCGTGAAATCCGATTACGTCGAGTCCGTCGACGAGAAGAAGCTGATCAACGACGCCATCTCCGGCATGGTCAGCGGTCTGGACCCGCACTCCCAGTTCTTCGACAAGAAGAGCTTCAAGGAATTCCGCGAGAGCACCTCCGGCAAGTTCGTCGGCGTGGGCATCGAGATCGGCATGGAAGACGGCCTGGTCAAGATCGTCTCCCCGATCGAAGGCAGCCCCGCCTTCCGCGCCGGCCTCAAGAGCGGCGACCTGATCAGCAAGATCGACGACACCGCCGTCCGCGGCCTGACGCTCGACCAGGCAGTCAAGAAGATGCGCGGCGAACCGGCCACCAAGGTCACGCTGTCGATCTACCGCAAGTCGGAGAGCCGCACCTTCCCCGTCACGATCAGCCGCGAGGAGATCCGCGTCCAGAGCGTGCGCGCCAAACTGGTCGAGCCGGGCTACGCCTGGGTCCGCGTGAGCCAGTTCCAGGACCGCACCGTCGAGGACTTCACCCAGAAGCTGGCGGATCTCTACAAGCAGGACCCGAAGATCAAGGGCGTCGTGCTGGACCTGCGCAACGACCCGGGCGGCCTGCTCGAGGGCGCGGTGGCGATCTCCGCCGCCTTCCTGCCCAAGGGCGTCGAGGTCGTGTCGACCAACGGCCAGCTCGCCGAATCCAAGGCCAGCTACCGCGCCGATCCCGACTTCTACGCCCGCCGCGGTTCCGGCGACCCGCTGCGCCGCCTGCCGGACGCGGTCAAGAACGTGCCGATGGTGGTGCTGGTCAACGAGGGCTCCGCCTCGGCCAGCGAAATCGTCGCCGGCGCGCTGCAGGACCACAAGCGCGCGACCGTGATGGGCCTGCAGACCTTCGGCAAGGGCTCGGTGCAGACCGTGCGCCAGCTGGGTCCGGACACGGCGGTCAAGCTGACCACCGCCCGCTACTACACGCCGAGCGGCCGCTCCATCCAGGCCAAGGGCATCGTGCCGGACATCCCGCTGGACGAGACCGCGGAAGGCAACGTGTTCGCCGAGCTGCGCATGCGCGAAGCCGACCTCGAGAAGCACCTGCACGGCTCGGACGAAAAGACCGAAGAGGCGCGCTCGAAGGAACTGGAGAAGATCCGCGAGGAGCGTCGCCAGAAGCTGGAAGCCGACTACGCCAAGCGCGCCGAAGCGCCGAAGCCGCTGCCCGAGTTCGGCAGCGCCGAGGACTTCCCGCTGCGCCAGGCGCTGAACCAGCTGCAAGGCAAGCCGGTCGCAGTCTCGAAGATCGCTCAGGAACGCAAGGCGGAAGCAAAGACCGAATAAGCCGCTTCAGGCCCTCGAAGACAAACGCCCGGTGCTTGCATCGGGCGTTTTGCTTGGTGGGTGCTGGGGCGACGGGGGGCCGCTGGACTTCCCGAGGACGAGCGCGGGCTCTCCACGACTCAGGGGGCGTCCCTCCGGGAACCCCCAGAGTCATTCCGGCCCCACGGAGACTCGTTGACTCCGGGCCTTGGCCACTCTTGGCCCTTCTTGGCCCTTATTGGGCCTTTGGGCCTTTGGGCCTTGGGCTTTGGGCCTTTGACTGCGTCAGGCGTGCAGGCGGAACTGGGCGACGACGTGCTGCAGGCTGCCCGCCTGCTCGCGCAGCGATTCGGAAGCGGCCGAGGACTCTTCGACCAGGGCCGCGTTCTGCTGGGTGACCTCGTCCAGGCGTTGCACGGCCTGGCCGACTTCCATCAGGCTGGTGCTCTGCTCCTGCGTGGCCGAGGAGATCTCCTGGATGATGTCAGTCACCCGCTGCACGGCGGAGACGATCTCGCGCATCGTGTCGCCAGCGTCGCTGACCAGGCGGGACCCGGCATCGACGCGCTCGACGCTCGCACCGATCAGCGTCTTGATCTCCTTGGCCGCCTCGGCGCTGCGCTGTGCCAGCGAACGGACCTCGCTCGCGACCACCGCGAAACCGCGGCCCTGTTCGCCCGCGCGGGCCGCTTCCACCGCCGCGTTCAGCGCCAGGATGTTGGTCTGGAAGGCGATGCCGTCGATGGTGCCGATGATGTCGGAGATCTTGCGCGAGGACGCGTTGATCTGGTCCATCGTGCTGACCACCTCGGACACGACAACGCCGCCGCGGTCGGCGACCTGGCTGGCGTTGAGCGCGAGCTGGCTGGCCTGGCGCGTGGCGTCGGCGTTCAGGCGCACGGTGTCGGTCAGCGCGTGCATGGTCGCGGAGGTCTCCTCCAGGCTCGACGCCATCTGCTCGGTCCGCGCCGACAGGTCGCTGCTGCCCGCGGCGACCTCGGCGCTGGACATCGCAATGCTCTCGGCGCTGGTGCGCACCGCCGACAGCGAGCGGCTCAGGGCCCCCTGCATCGCCGACAGCGCCTGGGCCAGCTGGCCCAGTTCGTCGCGGCGCGAGGCGTCGATGTCGACGGTCAGGTCGCCCTCGGCGACACGCCGGGCGACGCTCACCATGTCGTTGAGCGGCCGGACGGTGCTGCGGGTCAGGTAGAACGCGAGCACGCCGCCGGCCGCCAGCGCGGCGACGATCAACACCGCCATCGTGGTGATGACGGCCTTGAAGGCGGTGCGCGATGCCTCGACGCTGGTCGCCGACCCTTGCGTGTTGATGTCGACCAGCTTCTGCACGGACTCGGTCAGCGCGGCGAAGGCCTGCTGGGATTCGCCGTTGACGGTGGACTGGTACTCGCCGCGGTTGCCCGCCTTGCGCGCGGCGATCAGCTTGTCCTGGACGGCGAGGAAGGCGGCGTACTTGCCCTTCGCGTCCTTCCACTGCGCGCCCTCTTCCGGCGAGGACACCAGGGTGTCGTAGCGCTTGGCCAACTCCGGCAGGACCTTGTCGCGCAGCGTCTTGATGCGTTCCTGCTCCTGCTCGACCTCGAGGATCACGTCCTTGAGGCACATCGCCATCTCGGCGCGACGCAGTTCATTGAGCTGGCTGCGGATGTCGTTGGCCGCGTTGATCGAGGGGATCCAGTCGCCCCCCATTTCCTCCACGCTGCCCTGGATCACCTGCATCCGATTGATCGCGACCAGGCCCACCAGCACGGTGGCCAGCAAGACAGCCGCGAAACCCAGGGAGATGCGTACCCCGACGCGCAGATCCGAGACCTTCATGATTCGACGTCCTGTGATGGAGATGTTCGAAGCATGCTAGGCCTTCGCACAGATGGGCGAACCGCGAAACGGCGGCAAATGTGGCGGTTTATCCGCGATCCAGGGTTTGCCCGGCGCGGCGGTGTGACATCTTCGCGGCCCCGCGGCCCCGTGTTCGCCCGGCGATGTCGGCTTGCGCCGACAGGTTCAGCGCTTGAGCCGGAACTCCGCCGCCTGCGCGTGGGCCTGCAGGCCTTCGCCGTAGGCGAGGGTCGCGGCGATCGGACCGAGCACCTGCGCGCCGGCCTCGCTGACCTCGATCAGGCTGGAGCGCTTCTGGAAGTCGTAGACGCCCAGCGGCGAGGAGAAGCGCGCCGTGCCGGAGGTCGGCAGCACGTGGTTGGGGCCGGCGCAGTAGTCGCCCAGGGACTCGCTGGTATAGGCGCCGAGGAAGATCGCCCCCGCGTGGCGCAGCAGCGGCTCCCAGCGGTGCGGATCGGCGCTGGAGACTTCCAGGTGTTCCGGCGCGATGCGGTTGCTGATCTCGCAGGCCTCTTCCATCGAACGGGTCTGGATGAGCGCGCCCCGCCCTTCCAACGACGCGCGGATCACGTCCCGACGCGGCATGCCGGGCAGCAGGCGCTCGATGGCGTCGCGGACCTGGGCGATGTAGGCGGCGTCCGGACACAGCAGGATGCTCTGCGCCATCTCGTCGTGCTCGGCCTGGCTGAACAGGTCCATCGCGACCCAGTCCGGCGGCGTCGTGCCGTCGGCCAGCACGAGGATCTCGCTCGGGCCCGCGATCATGTCGATGCCGACCTGGCCGAAGACGTGCTTCTTGGCGCTGGCGACGTAGGCGTTGCCCGGACCGGTGATCTTGTCGACCCGCGGCACCGTCGCCGTGCCGTAGGCCAGCGCGGCCACCGCCTGGGCGCCGCCGATGGTGAACGCCCGATGCACGCCGGCGACGTAGGCCGCGGCCAGCACCAGCGGGTTCTTCTCGCCGCGCGGCGTCGGCACGACCATCACGATCTCCGGCACGCCCGCGACCTGCGCGGGGATGGCGTTCATCAGCACGCTCGACGGATAGGCGGCCTTGCCGCCCGGCACGTAGATGCCGACGCGGTCCAGCGGCGTGACCTTCTGGCCCAGCAGCGTGCCGTCCTCGTCGCGGTAGCTCCAGCTCTCGCCGCAGGCCTGCTTCTGGCGCTCGTGGTAGCTGCGCACGCGGGCCGCGGCCTGCGTCAGCGCCTTCGCCTGATCGGCGGGCAGGCCGTCGAAGGCGGCCTTCAGTTCCTCGCGCGTCAGTTCGAGCGATGCGAGCGAGCCGGCCTGCAGGCCGTCGAAGCGCGCGGTGTACTCGAGCACCGCCGCGTCGCCCCGGGCGCGCACGTCGGCCAGGATCCCGGCGACGCGGGTCTCGATCGCGGCGTCGGTCTCGGCCGACCAGTGCAGCACGCGCTGGAACTGGGCCTCGAAGTCGGCATCGGCGGTGTTCAGGGTGCGAAGGGACGTCGTCATGTCAGTGCTCCAGGGGCGCGGACGGCCACGGCTCGGGCGGCAGCCCAGGCGCCGGGGTCAGGCGGAAGTTCAGGCAGCCGGGATGGCCGAAGCGATCGCGTCGATCAGCGGCTTGAGCGCCTCGCGCTTGAGCTTGAGCGCCGCCTGGTTCACGACCAGCCGCGAGGAGATGTCCATGATCCGCTCGACCTCGACCAGGCGGTTCGCCTTCAAGGTGCTGCCGGTGGAGACCAGGTCGACGATCGCATCGGCCAGTCCCGTCAGCGGCGCCAGCTCCATCGAGCCGTACAGCTTGATCAGGTCCACGTGAACGCCCTTGTCGGCGAAATGCTGGCGCGCGATGGTCGTGTACTTGGTCGCCACGCGCAGCCGCGAGCCCTGGCGGACGGCGTTGTCGTAGTCGAAGTCGTCGCGCACCGCGACGCTCATGCGGCACTGCGCGATGCGCAGGTCCAGCGGCTGGTACAGGCCCGCGCCGCCGTGCTCGATCAGCACGTCGCGGCCGGCCACGCCGATGTCGGCGCCGCCGTATTCGACGTAGGTCGGCACGTCGGTCGCGCGCACGAGCACGACGCGGACTTGCGCCTGGTTGGTCGGGAGGATCAGCTTGCGGGAGCTGTCCGGGTCCTCGAGCACCTGGATGCCGGCGGCGGCCAGCAACGGCAGGGTCTCTTCGAAGATGCGGCCCTTGGAAAGTGCCAGGGTGATCATGCGGGGTCCTCGGTGAACGCGCGCCTCTCGACTGTCTCGGGAAAGCGCCTCGGGCTGTGGCCTCGGGTGTTCAGGGGGACGGCAGCGGGTTCACCGGACGGGGACACACCGCCACCCGCCTGCAGGCCGGGTGGCTGTCAGTGATGGTGGTGCGCGGTGCCTTGCTGCGCGAATTCGTCGGGGGTCAGCGTCTTCATCGACAGCGCGTGGATCTGCTCGCGCATGCGATCGCCCAGCGCCTGGTACACGCGCTGGTGGCGCTTGATCCGGCTCAGGCCCTCGAACTCGGCCGACACGATCGTCGCGAAGAAATGGCGTCCGTCGCCCTCGACCTGGAGCTCGCTGCAAGCGAGCCCCTGGGCGATGTAGCTCTGGACTTCTGCGGGGGTCGGATCGGCCATGATGGGACGTGATTCTACCTGGGCTCAGTGACGGATCTTGTAGCCGCGGCGCAGCAGCTCCAGCGCGATGGCCGCGACCGCCGCGAACGCGACGCCGACGACCCCCAGGCTGATCCAGGGCGAGACGTCGCTGACGCCGAAGAAGCCGTGGCGGAAACCGTCGATCATGTAGAAGAACGGGTTCAGGTGGCTGACGCCCTGCCAGAACGGCGGCAGCGAGTGCACCGAGTAGAAGACGCCCGACAGGAAGGTCATTGGCATGACGATGAAGTTCTGGAACGCGGCCATCTGGTCGAACTTCTCCGCCCACAAGCCGGCGATCAGGCCGAGCGAGCCCATCAGTCCGGCGCCCAGGATGGCGAAGGCCAGCACCCACAGCGGGTTGGCCATGCCCGGCGGCGCGAACCACACAGTGGCGACGAACACGCCCGCGCCGACCATCAGCCCGCGCAGGATGGACGCGCCGGCATAAGCCAGGAACCAGGCCCAGTGCGAGAGCGGCGTGACCAGCAGGAACACCAGGTTGCCCGTGATCTTGCTCTGGATCAGCGAGGACGAACTGTTGGCGAAGGCGTTCTGCAGCACGCTCATCATCACCAGGCCGGGGATGAGGAAGCTGGTGTAGCCGACGGTGCCGTAGACCTTCACGTGATCCTCCAGCACATGGCCGAAGACCAGCAGGTACAGCACGGCGGTCAGCACCGGGGCGCCGACGGTCTGGAAGCCGACCTTCCAGAAGCGCAGGACTTCCTTGTAGAAGAGCGTGCGGGCGCCTTCGAGGCGGATCGGGAAGTGACTCGCGCTCATGGGCGGTTCCCCTGCATGATTTCAATGAAGACGTCCTCGAGGTCGGCGCGGCCGATCTCCAGGTCTTCGATGGGGACGGCGGCTTCGCGCAGCGTGCCGAGGATCTGTTCGACCTCGGCGGCGTCGTGCGCGGTGAGCTGGACGATGCGGCCCGTGATGCGGGCGCGCTCGGACAGGGCCAGCGGCAGCGCCGAATCGGTCTTGAACTGCAGCATCGTGGACGCGGTGCCCGCGAGCAGCTCCGACGTGCGGTTGAGCGCGACGATCTTCCCCTGCTTGAGCATCGCGATGCGGTGGCAGAGCGCCTCGGCCTCTTCCAGGTAGTGCGTGGTCAGCAGGACGGTGTGACCTTCGCGGTTCAGGCGCGCGATGAACTGCCACAGCGTCTGGCGCAGTTCGACGTCGACGCCGGCGGTGGGCTCGTCCAGCACGATGACCGGCGGGCGGTGCACCAGCGCCTGCGCGACCAGCACCCGGCGCTTCATGCCGCCCGAGAGCTGGCGCATGTTGTTGTGGGCCTTGTCGGCCAGGCCGAGGTTGAGCAGCAGCTCGTCAATCCAGTCGTCGTTGTTGCGCACGCCGAAGTAGCCGGACTGGATGCGCAGCGTCTCGCGCACGCTGAAGAACGGATCGAAGACCAGTTCCTGCGGGACGATGCCGAGCTGCTTGCGGGCTTCGGCGTAGTCGTCGACCACGTCATGGCCGAGCACCGAGACCTGGCCCCCGCTGGCGCGGGACAGGCCGGCGAGGATGCTGATCAGGCTGGTCTTGCCGGCGCCGTTGGGGCCCAGCAGGCCGAAGAATTCGCCGGGCTGGATGTCGAAGCTGACGCCGTCCAGCGCGCGGAACTGGCCGTCGCGGTAGGTCTTGCTGACATTGCTGAAACGCAGGGCGGGCGGACCGCCGGCCGGCACGGACATGGCGGCCGACTGTTGTGGGGGGCTTGCGGGCATGGGCGGCGATTGTAGGCAGCGGGCCTGTCCCGCGCCCGCCTGGGGTCATGACAGAAT
>CAMPJJ010000152.1 GCA_946886855.1 uncultured Roseateles sp.
CCCCCCGCCCCCAATGAATCGACGCCAGCCTCGCTCCGAGCCTGAGGGAACGCTGGCCCCCCGGCCGACTTGGGGAGCCTGCGAGTCGTAGGAGGCCGGGGGGCCAGCGTTCCCTCAGGCGAGCGATGTCGGATACTGCCGCCTGATCAAAGAACAGATGGATTGGACGCCTCGATGAAGTTCCCTGCCCTTGCCCGCCTGGCCCTGGTTCCTGCCCTCCTGCTGACCGCCGGTCTTGCCCAGGCCCAGGTCGTCGTCGCCAACGCCTGGGTGCGTGCCACGGTGCCGCAGCAGAAGTCCACGGGCGCCTTCCTGCAGATCAAGTCGCCGACGGACGTGAAGCTGATCTCGGTCAGCACGCCCTCGGCCGGCGTGGCCGAGGTGCACGAGATGGCCATGGACGGCGACGTGATGCGCATGCGCCCGGTGGCCTCGCTGGCGGTGCCCGCCGGCAAGCTGGTGGAGCTCAAGCCCGGCGGTTATCACGTCATGCTGATGGATCTGAAGGGCCCGTTGAAGACGGGGGACGCGGTCGTGCTGACGCTGGTGTTCGAGGGCGCCGACAAGTCCCGCTCGACCGTGAGCGTCCAGGCGCCGGCCCGGACCGGCCCGGTCGCGGACGCCAACGATCCGCATGCGGGTCACGGCGACCACAAGCACTGAATCGCGCGCCGGCGCGCCGGCGTGCTTCAGCGCCGGAGTGCCTCCGCCAGATGATCGACCAGCGCCTTCAGCCGTTGCGGCAGGAAGCGCTGGCTCGGCATCAGCGCATGCAGGGGCATCGGCCGCCCGACCCAGTCCGGCAGCACCTCGACCAGCGCGCCGCTGGCGAGGCTGTCGCGGATGTCGAGGCAGCTCTTGTAGGTCAGCCCCCGCCCTTCGAGGGCCCACTGGTGGGCGATGCCGCCGTCGTCCGCCGTGCGGCGGCCCTGCACCGTCACGTCCACCGGCGCCGCCTGCATCGCGTCGCGACGCCAGAAACGCCATTCGCGCTCCAGCCGGTCGCCGATCTTGAAGCGGATGCACTCGTGCTGCGTCAGCTCGCCGGGATGCGACGGCCGGCCGTGCCGCTTCAGGTAGTCCGGGGACGCCACCAGCAACCGGCGGCCGTCGTGCAGCTTGCGCGCCACCAGCCGCGAGTCGGCCAGTTCGCCGTAACGCAGCGCCAGATCGACCTCGTCGCGCACGACGTCCTGCAGGGCGTCGCCGACGTTGAGCTGCAGCTCGATCCCGGGATGCCGGTCGAGGAACCCATCCAGCAGCGGCAGCACGATGCGCCGCGTCAGGTCGCTCGACGCGCTGACCCGGATGCGCCCGCGCAGCGCGGTGGCGCCGCGTCCCTTGGCGGCCAGATCGTCGCCGCCCTCGGTGACCAGCGCAAGGCCCTCGTCCAGCAACTCGAGCGCGCGCTGCGCATAGTCCCGCAGCCGCTCGCCGGCGGCCGTCAGCCGCAGCGCCCGGGTGCTGCGCTCCGCCAGCCGCACCCCCAGACGCGCCTCCAGCTTCTTCAGCATGGCGCTGGCCGCGGCCGGGGTGATGCCCATCTCCCGCGACGCCGCCGTCAGGCTGCCGCCGCGCGCGCATTCGATCAGCAGGCGCAGTTCGGCAGTGTTCTCGATGTCCATGACGGCCCTCCCGGTCGATCTTCAATCCGACGTTGAAACTGATAGCGATTCAACTGTCTTCATTGATTCTGCCGGAAGGCTCACCATTCGTTCCCACAACATCCGGCCACCGCCGCCCACCCTTCCCATCCGACATCCAGGAGTCACCGCCATGAAAGCCGTCGGCTACTTCAAGTCCCTGCCCATCACCGAGCTCGAATCGCTCATCGACCTCGAACTGCCCACCCCCGCGCCCGGTCCGAAGGACCTGCTGGTCGAGGTCGCCGCGATCGCCGTCAACCCGGTCGACACCAAGGTCCGCCTGCGCCGCGCCAGCGCCGACGGCACCACCCCGGTGATCCTCGGCTGGGACGCGGTCGGCACGGTCCGCGCGATCGGCACAGCGGTGACCGGCTTCGCCGTCGGCGACCGCGTCTGGTACGCCGGCGACATCACCCGTCCGGGCAGCAACGCGCAGTTCCAGTGCGTCGACCATCGCATCGCCGCGCAGGCGCCCGCGTCGCTCAGCGACGCCGAGGCCGCCGCCCTGCCCCTGACCGCCATCACCGCCTGGGAACTGCTGTTCGACCGGCTGCAGGTCCAGCAGCAGCCCGAGCGTCCGGTCAGCCTGCTGGTCACCGGCGCCGCCGGCGGCGTGGGCTCGATCCTGGTCCAGCTGGCGCGCCGGCACGCGCATCTGACCGTCATCGGCACCAGTTCCGAGCCGGACGGCGAAGGCGGCAAATGGCTGCATGCGCTCGGCGCCCACCACGTCATCAACCACCGCGAACCGATCGCCCCGCAGATCGCCGCGCTGCAGAAGGCCGGTGTGCCGCCGCTGCGCTACGTCACCAGCCTCACCCACACCCCGCAGCACTTCCAGGGCTTCGTCGAGGCGCTGGAGCCGCAGGGCAAGCTGGCGATGATCGACGACTTCGGCCCGAACGACCTGGACGTGATGGCGCTCAAGGGCAAGTCCCTGTCGCTGCACTGGGAGCTGATGTTCACCCGCAGCATGCATGCGACGCACGACATCGACGCGCAGGGCCGCCTCCTGACCGAGGTCGCCGCGCTGGTCGACGCCGGGAAGATCCGCACGACGCTGTCCGACGTGGTCGGGACGATCTCCGCCGACACCCTCAAGCGCGCCCACGCCTTGCAGGAGAGTCAGCGCCAACGCGGCAAGCTCGTGCTGCAGGGCTGGCCCGACTGAGATTCGTGCGCTGTACGGCTCGCGTTGCACGCATGCCGCACTGTCCGTCACAACTGTGACGTCTTACCGCCCCGGCCCGCCGGGGCGTTTTCATTCGTGGGGACTCCCGGGAAAACCTCCAGTGCGCGCGCACGGCGAGCAGGCGATACCTCCAGCCTCGGACGCCAACAAGCAGTTCGGGCGACAAAGTCAACGCACGGCCGACCGCGGCCACGAAGAAGAAGAGGATCGTCATGAACATCCGCCAGGTCCTGGCCATCGTCCTGCCAGCCGCCCTGCTCTGCGCCGCCGCGCCGGCCGCCGCCACCACCATCGGCGTCATCCTGCCCGGCAGCTATCCGAGCACCACACAGGCCGAGGAGCTCCAGCTCGGCATGACGCTGGCGCTCAAGACCTGGCCCGGCGACGCCGCGCCCAAGCTGATCGTCAAGGACAGCGGCTGCGACGCCCGCAAGGCGCTCGCCATCTCCCAGGAATTCATCGCGGCCAAGGTCGACGTCGTGCTGGGCAACTGGTGCGAGATCAACGCCGGCGCGGACGCGCTGCGGGTCGCCGGCATCCCCTTCATCTCCAGCAACGCGGAGCGGATGAAAGCCCAGGACCTGCAGCTGCAGCTGGGCCGCATCGAGCTCAATGCCGGCGAGAAGATCGCCGCCGACCTGCGCCGCCAGACCGGCCTGCGCATCAGCGCGCGGACCTCGTGCTGGATGGACTTCGACGCGACGCTGTCGGACCGCGTGGACGCGGTGCTCTGCCCCGTGCTGACCATCGACCGCGGCCGCTGGGACCAGGTGGCCAACACCTACGGCGCGGCGTTCCGCAAGCCGTTCACGGCCTCGGCCGCGCGTGGTTACGCCGCGATGGAAGTGGCGCTGAACTACCTGCGCCGCGCCAAGGCCATGAAGCCCGCGGCGGCGCTGAAGGACACGCAGTCGATGGCGACGCTGCTGGGCCCGGTGCCCGCGCTGGACGCGCCCGCGCCGCCGACGGCGTTGCAGCTGGTCTTCCGGCACGACCTGCCCAAGCTCAACCCGCAGCAGGCGCAGACGCTGGACAAGCTGGTCAAGACCAAGGGCTGCGCCTGCCCCGGCGGCTCGCTGCGCAACGGCTGCCCGCGCGATTCGGGCCCGTGGGGCGAGCTGCCCTTCGTCGTGCGCGGCGGCGGCACACCGGCGGCCTGCGCCAAGCCGATCGGGGTGCTGGAACTCTGAGGCCCGCGGGCCTTCCCCCGGCGCGTCAGCGCCAGAGCAGCCGGGCGGCGATGCGCAGCGCGATCCCGATCAACGACGGCGGCCCGTCGCCCTGCGATCCGGGCCATCCGGGCCATCCGGACGAAGCCCAGCCGATCCCACCGTCCCGGCGCTCCTCGCGGCGCTGGTTCTCCGCGTCGTAGCGCTTCTCGTACTTGCCCTTCCAGAAGAGCCCGTGCCTGCCGCCGGCCGGATCGCGGTGCTCGAAGGGATAGGCGGCGAGCCGCTCGCGGCGCTCGCGGCGTTCGCGCTCGATCTGCGCGTCGGCTTCCTCGCCATCGTGCTCGAGCGCGTCGAGCAAGGGGCCGAGGTCGTCCAGCGACGGCGCGACGACCGTGTGGTGGCACTGCCCGCAGCGCGTCTCGCGGGTCGGGTCCATCGGCGCGCCACATCCCCGGCAGGCCCAGCCGACCGGCTTGCCGCCGTTGGGCATCAGCAGCGGTTCCGACGGCGAGCGCTTGCGCAGCGCGTTCGCCAGCCGCGGCATGTCGACCATCAGCAGCGGACTCTTGCACCAGGCGCAGTCCTCCCCCTTGCCGTCGGCGGGACCGCCGCAGCTCAGGCAGAAGCACTGGCGCTTCTCGGCCTGCAGCGCGTAGCGCTCGCCCGGCAGCAGCGGACGGACCAGGCCGCGCTCGGCCAGCATGCCGGCCTGGCTGTGCAGATGGCCGCCGCAGCTGCCGCATTCGAGCACCGGGAAGCGTCCGTAGCGCGTGAAGTTGCGGACTTCCTTCAGGGTCTTCGCGCACAGCGGGCAGGCCCGGTCCGGCTGATGCGGCACCTCGCCGCGGCGCAGGCGGTGCAGGTCGCGCAGCAGCTGGATCCAGGCGGCCGTCGAGAGATGCACCGATTCGCGCGCGTCGAACCACACCAGACCGCAGGGACCGCAATGGTCGACGTCGACGGTCGCCGGCGCATGGTGGCCCGGCAGGCTGAGGTGGCGCATGGGCGCGCGGCACTGCGGGCAGCCGATGGCCGCGCCCGGGCGCAACGGCAGGTCGCGATCCATAGCCGGCGGCGGCAAGGCCGCGGGCGATTCGGGCACGGTGTCGGCGAACTCGTCGCCGGGACGGCGCGCCCTCGAGGAGATCGACGGGGTCGGCAAGGACATGCCCGACATTCTGGTCCCTGCGCCGATCGCCCCGATGGGGGGTTGCGGGACGGGTCGACGTGCGCTTGCGACACCGCGCACGACCGACAAGCCACCGATGCGCCGCCTATAGTCCGGTTCTCGGCGAGCGGCGGGCGTCAGGCCCCCGCTCCGTGACGACAAGGAACGCCCATGGTCAAGAAGCAACAGAAGACGGCCGGCCCGAAGACGGCACGAAGCCGCCCCAAGCAGGCCGCGTCCGCCGTGGCGGCGGCATCGACGTCGACGGACAAGCCGTTCGCGGAGCAGGTGAGGACCTCGGCGCAACAGATCTGGTCGGCGGGACTGGCGGCGTTCGCGAAGGCCCAGGAACAAGGCGGGACGGTCGTCGCCAAACCCGAGGCGACGCTCGACAGCGCCGCGCACCGCATGAGCGATCTGGCGGGCGAAGTCGGCGCGCGGGCCGGCCAGCATTGGGACAAGCTCGAATCGATCTTCGAGGACCGCGTGGCGCGCGCGCTCGCGCGACTCGGCATGCCGGCCGCGGACGACGTCGAGCAGTTGAAGGCGCGTGTCGAGGCGCTCAGCGCCGAAGTCGCGATGCTGCGTGCCGCACGGCCCGGCGCTGCCCCGAAGCCCGCCACCGGGCCGGTGGCGAAGAAGAAACCTGCGTCGAAGGCGACCGCGACCAGGAAGGCGGGCGGCAAGCGCACGCCCTGACCCCACGCCGCCGCGCCGCGGTGTGCAGTGCGTCACGAAACGTGGCGCGAGCCCCATCGCCCAGGGGGATGCCAGCGCGGAGGAGGTCTCGAACAATTCGACACAAGCGCGGATCTTCCCGCGCACCCGTTGTCGAACTTCCGAGTCCTGCCCATGAAGCGCCTGATCGCCGCCACCCTCTTCGCCGCCCCGCTGTTCGCCCTGGCGGCCCCGGTGAACCTGATCACCAACGGCAGCTTCGAATCGAATGCGGTCGGCAACGGCAGCTATGCCATCGTCGGCAGCACCGCCGGCTGGACCGTCGGACCGAACGGCCTGGAGATCCGCAACAACGTCGCGGGCAGCGCGTTCAGCGGCGGCAACTACGTCGAGCTCGACACCACCGCCAACAGCTGGATCAGCCAGACGCTGAACACCGTGGCCGGCGCGACCTACACGCTGTCGTTCTCCTATGCCAACCGGCCGGACTTCCGCAGCGCCGCCAGCAACGGCATCGACTGGAGCATCGGCGGCCTGAGCGGCCTGGTCGGCAACAACACGATCACCACCTGGCAGACCCTGACCACCACCTTCACCGGCACCGGCAGCCCGATGACGCTGCGCTTCGCCGCCGCGGGCATCAGCGATTCCTACGGCACCTCGCTGGACAACGTCAGCGTCACCGCCGTGCCGGAACCGCAGAGCCTCGCGCTGATGCTGGCCGGCCTGGGCGCGATGGGCTTCGTCCTGCGCCGCCGCAAGACGGCTGGCAAGGCCTGACCCCGAAGACAACAGCATTCGAGTCCTCGACGACTCGTTGGGAGCGCCGCGGGTAGAGACTGCGGACGCGCAAAGAGAAGGGCACCCCACGCGGGGTGCCCTTTCTCATTGGCGCGCCGGCCAGGCGTCAGCCCAGGGGATCAGCCCAGTGGATCAGCCCAGGTAGCGCGACTCGAGGTGCCGGCGGAAGTGCGCCGGGTTGAGCGCCTCGCCGCTGGCGCGCTGCACCAGCTCCGGCGTTTCCCAGCGGCTGCCTTGCGACCAGATGCGCGACTTGAGCCAGTCGAAGACCGGCGTCAGTTCGCCGCGCGTGATCTCCGCGTCCAGCGCCGGCCGTTCGCGACGCATCGTCGCGAACCACTGCGCCGCGTACATCGCGCCCAGCGTGTAGCAGGGGAAGTAGCCGAACAGCCCGCATCCCCAGTGCACGTCCTGCATGCAGCCGTCCTTGTAGTTGCCGCGCGTGTCCAGGCCCAGCAGCTCCTGCATCTTGGCGTCCCACAGCGCGGGGATGTCCTCGACCTCGATCTCGCCCTCGATCAGCGGTCGCTCGATCTCGTAGCGCAGGATCACGTGCGCCGGGTAGGTCACCTCGTCCGCGTCCACGCGGATGTAGCCCGGGGCGACGCGCGTCATCAGCTTGTGCAGGTTGTCGGCGGCGAAGCCCGGCTGCGTGCCGAGGTGGCGTTCCACCAGCGGCTGCAGCAGTGCGGCGAAGCCGGGATGCGAGGCCAGCTGCATCTCGAAGGACAGGCTCTGGCTTTCATGCAGGCCCATCGACCGCGCGCCGGCCACCGGCAGGCCCAGCCACTCGCGCGGCAGGTTCTGCTCGTAGCGGCCGTGGCCGGTCTCGTGGATGGTGCCGGTGAGGCTCTGCAGGAAGCTGTCGTCGCGGTAGCGCGTCGTCATCCGCACGTCCTCCGGCACGCCGCCGCAGAACGGGTGCGCGCTCTCGTCGAGCCGGCCCGCCTCGAAGTCGAAGCCCAGCAGCTTCATCGCGTCCAGGCCCAGCGCGCGTTGCGACGCGGCGGCGAACGGGCCCTGCGGATGGATTACGCGGTCCTCGGTCTGGCGCGCCATCACCTGCCGGATCAGGCCGGGCAGCCACTGGCGCAGGTCGCCGAAGACGCGGTCGATGTCGGCCGAGCGCATGCCGGGCTCGTACTGGTCGAGCAGCGCGTCGTAGCGGCTCAGGCCCGAGTCGTCGGCCAGGTATTGCGCCTCTTCCCGCGCGTAGCGGACGACGGGACGCAGGTTCTCGACATACCCCGCCCAGTCGTTGGCGGGACGCTGCTGACGCCACTGGTGCTCGCAGTGCGAGTTGGCCAGCGAGCGCGCTTCCACGAGCCGCTGCGGCACTGCATTGGCCGAGCGCCACACGCGGCGCATCTCGCGCAGCGAGGCGCGCTGGAAGTCGTCGAGCGGCTCCTGCGCCGCGTCGTCGAGCAACTGGCGCAGCGCGGGGTCGGTGCCGAGCTGATGCAGCAGCCCGCCCATCTCGGCGAGCGCCTCGGCACGTGCCTGCGCGCCGCGTGCCGGCATGAACGCGGACTGGTCCCACGAGGCGATGGACTGCAGATGGGACAGGCGATGGATGCGCTGATGGCGCTGGCACAAAGCGTCGTACGCCGGGGTGCTGGGAATGCTCATGGCGGGGTTCTCCTCTCGAATCTTCGAATTGTGCCGAGAAACCCCTCACAACCCGTGGCCGACGCGGCTCCGATTTGGGATGCACCGCTAGGCGCAGACCGGAGCCATAGCCCGGCTATGGCGAGGATCTGCAACGCCGCGGTGCGCCCAAAGCGGAGCTGCGTCGGCCGCGGGTTATTCGAAGATGGCGATGCCGAGGGCGGTCATGAGCAGATAGCGCATGAACTTGCCGATCGCCATGTAGGCCACGCAGGGCCAGAACGGCAGACGCAGCCAACCGGCCAGGGCGCATAGCGGATCGCCGACGATGGGCAGCCAGCTCATCAGGCAGGTCTTCGCGCCGAAGCGACGCAGCCAGCCGAGCACGCGCTGGTCGCGCGGCGTGTGGTGCACGGCGGCCTCGTAGGCGCGTTCCGCGCCGTAGCCCATCCACCAGGTGATCGCGCCGCCGATCGTGTTGCCTGCGGTGGCCACGAGGATCGCCGGCCAGAAGAGTTCCGGCTTCGCATGCACCAGCAGCAGCACGACGGGCTCCGATCCCATCGGCAGCAGCGTCGCCGAAATCAGCGCGATGACGAACACCGCGCCCAGCCCCACTTGCGGGAGAGACAGGGTCTCCAGCATCAGGTGAATCATCTGTTGCAGCCAAGCTTCCATGCGTGGGATTATCTGAAGACCATGTCCTTGCGCCGCCTAGCCGTCTCGTCGTTCGCGTTGATCGGCCTGGCCGTCGCCGGTCCGGGGAGTTCCGGACCGTCGCCGTTCGGCGCCGTCGCGATGGCACAGACCGCGCCGCCGCCCGCTGCGCAGGCAAGCGCGGCGCCCGGCACCTCGCCGTCCCCGCAGACACCGCCGCCGGGGCCGATCGCCGGCTGCCCGATGCTGGTCGCGTCCGGCAACCCGCAGTACCCGCCCTATCTCTGGCGCGATCCGACCGACGAGCAGAAGCTGGTCGGCGCCAATGCGGATCTGATGCAGTGGCTCGCCGCGGAGATCGGCATTCCGGTCGAGACCCGCTACGTCGGTCCCTGGGGTCGTGTGCAGGAGGAGATGCGCGCGGGCCGCATCGACCTGATCGCGGGGGCCTTCTTCACGCTGCCGCGCACCGAGTACATGGACTACTTCCATCCGGCGTTCCGCGAGACGCGCAGCGTCATCTGGACGCGGACCGCGGCGCCGGTGGCCTACAAGCGCTGGAGCGACCTCGTGCCCAAGCAGGGCGTGACGGTGATCAACAACAGCTTCGGCGTCGAGTTCGACCACTACGCGCGCCAGTCGCTGAAGATCAGCCAGGTCGCGAGCATCGAGCAGGCGATCCTGATGCTGCAGCGCGGCCGTGCGGACTACCTGATCTACGAGGACACGCCGGCCGAGGCCTACGCCGCGCGCAACGGCGGTCCGGCGATCCAGCCGCTGATGCCGGCGATCGCGCGCGAGGGCCTGTACGTGACGCTCTCCCACCGATCGCGCTGCAACACGCCCGAGCTGCGGGGTCGCATCGCCCGCGCGATCTACAAGCTGTCGCAGGACCGCGTGATGAACCGCTTCGTCGACCAGGGCTTCGTCCTCTGGCGCAAGCAGCCATCCCTCTGACGGGGGCCTCGGAACGGGCAGCCCCGGGGCGGTATACTTCTGCCTCTTTTTTGTGCAACCGCTCTGTCGCTCCCGATGTCCACCCCGCCGCCCGGTCCTCTCCTGCTGGGTCCCTACGTCCTGCCGAACCGTCTGTTCGTCGCTCCCATGGCGGGTGTGACCGACCGGCCCTTCCGCGTGCTGTGCAAGAAGCTCGGCGCGGGGTATGCGGTGAGCGAGATGGTGACCTCGCGCAAGGACCTGTGGAACAGCCTGAAGACCTCGCGCCGCGCGAACCATGAGGGCGAGTCCGCGCCGATCGCCGTGCAGATCGCCGGCACCGACGCGACGATGATGGCCGAGGCGGCTGCCTACAACGTGGACCGCGGCGCGCAGATCATCGACATCAACATGGGCTGCCCGGCCAAGAAGGTCTGCAACAAGTGGGCAGGCTCGGCGCTGATGCAGGACGAGGCGCTGGCGCTGGAGATCGTCGAGGCCGTGGTGGCCGCCTGCGCGCCGCG
>CAMPJJ010000153.1 GCA_946886855.1 uncultured Roseateles sp.
GCGGCGCATGGCGCCGGCTGGTGGACGACGTTGAACGATCCGGTGCTCGACGAGCTCGAAGGTCGCGCCGCCCGTGCCAGCCCCGACCTGAGGACGGCGGCCCTGCACTTCGCCCAGGCGCGCACGCAGCTGCAGGTGGCCATCAGCCAGCGAGGGCCGCAGGCCAAGGCCAGCGCGGGCGCGCTCCGCCAGCGACAGAGCGAATACGGCGCCAGCACGCGGCTGCTCGACGTGATCGGAGGCAGCAGTGGCGCCAACCGCGATCAGCTGGTGTCGGCGCTCAGCAGCCCGTTCAACGACTATCAGGCGGGCCTCGATGTCTCCTGGGAGCTGGATCTGTGGGGCCGCGTGTCCCAAAGCATCGAGGCGGCCGACGCGGACGTGGCGACGCAAGTCGCGCTGCTGGCGCTGGCCCGTCAGAGTCTGGCAGGCCAGGTAGCGCAGCACTATCTGGCGCTGCGCAGCGCACAGGATCAGCGGCAGGTGGTCGAGGAGGATGTCGCCGGACAGCAGGACCGGCTGGACTTGTTGAAGGCGCGCGTCGACGCAGGCCTCATCGATCATTTCGACCTAGAGCGCCAGCGCGCCGACCTCGCGACCACCCGGGCGCAGTTGCCCGCCTTGCTGGATCAACTGGCGCAGGCGCAGGGACAGCTCGAACTGCTGCTCGGCGAGCAACCGGGCGCGCTCAGTGCCGTGCTGGCGCCACGTCGATCGACTGCGGGGGCCACAGCCCTGCCTGATCTGTCGCTGGGCCTGCCCTCCGAAGTTGCGCGACGCCGGCCGGACATCCGCGCCGCCGAAGCGAAGCTGCGCAAAGCGGTCGCCAACGTCGGCATCGCCCAGGCGGAGCTGTATCCCAGTATTCGCATTGGCGCGCATGCGGGGCTGGAGTCCTACCAAGCTGGCAAATTCACCGATTGGGCCAGCCGCACCTGGTCGATCGGCCCAAGCTTGGACTTGCCGATCTTCGACCGCGGTCGGCGCCAACGCGTGGTGCAACTGCGCGAACTCCAACAGCAGGAGGCCGCGATCGACTACCAGCAGACGGTTGTCAAATCCTGGCACGAGATCGACGATGCGTTGAACACCTACGTCTCGGAGCGCGAGCAGCTCACCGAAGCGCGTCTGCGGGAGGCGCACCTGCAGGACGCCCTTGATTTGGTATCCGCGCGCTACGGCGCCGGGACCGTGGACGTTGGCTCAGTGTTGGACGTTCGTCGAGGCCTGCTCCAGGCAAGGCGGGAGCGCGTTCTCAGCGAAGGACGGCTGAGGCAGAAGTATGTCCAGCTCCACCGCGCGACCGCCGCAGACGTTGCTGTTGTAGACGCGAGCGACGAGTTGCCAGATTGATAGACGCAGGTCGAGTCGCGGATCACGTTCTTCGTCGCGCGACTGCGTACCTTCGGTTGCCGCCTCGCTGCTGCACAGGGAGACTCCCGCCATTCTGAGAGAGCGGGCCCGGAGCTGACCCGGCAGCGCCCTGCCGACGGGGCCGCCGCGGGGTGGGGGCGGAGGCGCCCGGGTCTAGGAGCGTTCTTAGTACCTGCGCGGTCCCGGCCGCACGACCTAAGCCGGGATTGCGATCGGGACGCGGCTAGCACCATGCACAAATTCGGTGTAGAAAAGATGCATCGATTTTCTGCAAACGAGGTATCTCGATGGGCGCACGCTACAACATGGAAATGCCCGACGTTCTCAACAACGAAATCACAGCTGCGGCCGCGGAGGACGAGGTCAGCAAGGCCGAGATCATCCGCAAGGCGCTGCAGATGTACATCGTTGGACGCAAGGCGGTGCGTGAAGGCAACGTGCTGGGCATCGTGCCTGCTGAGAACAGGGACGTCCTCAAGCGAGAGTTCATCGGCGTATGAGTTAGCCGGACCGGGAGAAACCGGCCGGCAACCTTGACGGCGACGCGCTGGATCGGCAGCGCTTCCGCACGCATGGCTGCGAGATCCGCGCAGACGCGTCGCATCACGTTCATGCCGAGCTTGTGAATGCACCCGCTGGACTCCGCAATGGGGATGAAGACGTCAGGCCCGATCGGACCCAATGTGGGGTGTCGCCAGCGCGCAAGCGCCTCGGCCGCCACCGGCCGACCGGCCGACCGGCCGAGTCCACGACCGGTTGGTAGGCGATGTGCCATTCATCGCGGTCCAGCGCATCGATCAAGTCCCGCCGCAACCGGTGGAGCCGGCAAGCCTCCCGGTCCTGAGAGGGGTCGAAGATCGCAAGCCCGCCAGGCCCCGCTTGCGTGGCGGCCTGCAGAGCCACATGGGCCATCCGAAGCGCTTCGGACGCCGTCTTCGCATGATCCAGCAGCGCCGCGCCAACGCTGACCGAGGGGGAAAGACGCAGACTGTCCAGGATGATGGGCATCCCCATTGCGGCGCGCAGCGACATCAGCGACTCCGTGAGCGGCTCCTGCAGCGACGTGGGGAATAGCAACCCGAACTCGTCGCCCCCCGTACGTGCCGTCGTTCCCGTGGTATGGAACACCTTCAACAGCCGTCGCGCGACCCGCTGGATGACCGCGTCACCGGCGGCATGGCCGTGAAGGTCGTTGATCGCTTTCAGGCCGCCGATGCCCACTAGCCAGTCTTCCGCAACGTCAGTCGAACTAGTTGCGTTCACAGCTTTTAGTGCGTATTCTAAAACTACGCATCAAATGCTGTAAATCAACAATACAGCCTATAAACTGTATGTCTCGATTCACCGTACGAACGGCCGATCAACTGCCCACACTCTTGCAGGCCTACCGCAAGGAAGCAGGTTTGACGCAAACGGAGGTGGCGCTGAGATTGGGCGTCACCCAGCAGTCCTATTCCGCGCTGGAACGCAACGCCGACACAGTCGGTGCCGCACGCTTGCTGAAGCTGCTGCACATCCTGGGTGTAGAACTCGCGCTGAATAAACCATCGTCGCCCCACCATCCGAGCAAGGATGTCTCAGACGCGGGCTCAGGCGCCGACAAACCGGTCTGGTGACCAATGGGACGCCGCTCTCACACGCGCACGCTCGGGCTCTGGATGAACGGGGCCCGGGTGGGCCGATGGAGCCTAGCTCCGAATGCGCCCGACACGCTCCAGTATGACGAGGCCTGGGTTTCGTCAGAACACGGGCGACCCTTGTCGTTGTCGCTGCCTTTCACACCGGGCAACAGTGCGCATCGCGGCGACAAGGTCCGCGCCTATTTCGAGAACCTGTTGCCCGATAGCAAGGAGATCCGTGAGCGACTAGCGCGTCGTTTCAGCACCGGCTCCACCGATGCCTTTGAACTCCTTGCCGAGATCGGAAGGGATTGCGTCGGTGCGTTGGAGATCCTGCCTGAAGACCAGGCGTCATCGGGCCTTGGCGGCGTACACGCCGAGGCGCTGAATCACGCCCAGATTGCGCAGGTCCTGAGGAGCGCGACGACGCCACAGGGCCTGGGCTGGGGGAATGAGGACAACGAGTTCCGGATCTCCATCGCCGGCGCGCAGGAAAAGACCGCCCTCCTCCTGCGCGATGGGCACTGGTGTCTGCCGCGTGGCAGCACACCCACCACGCACATCTTCAAGCTGCCTCTGGGACTGATCGGCGGCATGAAGCTCGACATGCGCCACTCCGTGGAGAACGAGTGGCTGTGCGCGCTGATACTGAAGGCGTTCGGTCTGCCCGTCGCCCCTTGCCAGCCCATGCAGTTCGAGGACATCACGGCGCTCGTCGTCGAGCGCTTCGATCGCTCGTGGTGGACAGCTTCCGACGGCGATCAGCGCCTTGTCCGGCTGCCGCAGGAAGACATGTGCCAGGCCGTCGGCGTCTCGCCGGAGGCGAAATACGAGGCCGAAGGCGGCCCGGGTATGGACCGCATCCTGGAGCTGCTCGACGGCTCGATCACCCGGGAGCAAGACCAGCGCAACTTTTTCAAGGCTCAGTTGATCTTCTGGATGCTTTGCGCCACGGACGGGCACGCCAAGAACTTCAGCCTGTTCCTGCGCCCAGGCGGCAGCTACCAGTTGACCCCGCTGTACGACATTCTATCTGCCTATCCGGTGCTCGGCGAGGGGCCGGCGAAGATCTCTGCGCACAAGGTCAAGATGGCCATGGCCGTTCGTTCGAAGAATGCGCATTGGAGGATGCGCGACATTCTCCGCCGTCACTGGGTGGCGCTTGGCGCCAGGCATGGCGTGATCACCGAAGGCGGTCGCGCCGTCGATGCGCTCATCGATGAAGTCGTGGACCACACACCAGCCGTCGTACAAGCAGTCCACGCCGTGCTGCCGGACGATTTTCCACAGGCGGTGACCAACAGCATCCTTAGCGGGTTTCAGGCCGCCGCTGCGCGGATCGCAAAGTCTTGATCCGCAGGGCGCCTGCGCACCCCGTCGAAGGCACAAGCAGCACGCAATGGCGGCTTCAGATCAGGCGCGAGTTCGGCGTGTCCAGCGCTGCAAGTTTCGAAACAGACTTGGGCTGCGACGCGATGACGTCGGGACGCTTGCTGCGATCACGTTGAGAAAAGGCGTCCCTGCGTGCCGGATCGCTTCTGCGATCGATGGGGGACTTGGTGGGGAGAGTGCTCACGGCGGCTCCTTGAATCGTAAGAAGCGGTTGGCAAACGTCTCTCCCGTTCAGCGTCCGCGCACCCTCTTCCAAACGCCGCAAAAATGGATTTCATCAGCCAACTCGTGGCCCGCACGCTAGCGGAGGGAGGCGGCAGGCTCCTTGCCCGGATGCAGGAGCGCTCGACTTCGCTCGCGGTCGCGCGGGCTCATCGCACTCACCAGAACCAATCCTCGGGCGATGCGGTACGCGCAGCGCGAGCGCGAATCAGCGCGCAGTGACCAAGTCCGAGTCGCCGAATGCAGTGTGTGCGCTGGCGCCTGGTGGCGCCATCTGGCGCCGGTACTGCGCTTGCAGCAAGTGATCCGGCACAAGCGATGTCGCTTCAGCCATGAGACGAATTTCCGGAGTGCCCGCGTGCGAAGCCTGGTGCTCGCAAAACGCCTCGATGGCCTGAATTCGAAGCGCTCTATCGCCGGCCGCGTAGCGGCGAATCACGTTGCGATCGCTGTCGGTCATGGTGCTCATCTGTCTCCTCATCGTCATCTTATCGACCGTCTGATCCCGCCATGCCCTTTAGCAAAGGGGCGCGGCACTGCCGAACCGGCGGCTCGCTGCAGGACCAGGAACAAGCGTCCATCCGTCGGATTCGCTCTTCCGCGTCGCCAACGATGCGCAGGCGCCCGCCTGAATCCGGCGACATCGGCCGCCACCCGCTCCGCGGCGGCGAGCAACTGAACCGCTCGGGCCGTGCACTTCCCGGTGAAGCCCGTTCGCTCCTCACATGCGTCGCGCCTGGCCCGACTCATTCGCTAACGACCGATCCAAGCCTCCCCACATCCCACGATGACGCCGGCCCAATTCCATGTCGGGACCGCTTTCAGCAGCGCCTCTGGCGCCAGCTGTGCCATGAATCGATAGGATGCGTCGTAGGACGCTAGCTACCACCCAAGCTACCATTTTGGCGCCCGAAATTTTGGTAGCTGGACAGGTAGCTAGCAAGAAAATCGAAAAAACTGACATCAAAAACTTCAATAAAATCAATAGGTTAAAGGAATCATGAAATTCGCCACCTGGAACGTCAACTCCCTGGCCGTGCGCCTGCCCCAGCTGCTCGACTGGCTGGCCGCCAATCCGGTCGACGCGCTCGTGCTGCAGGAAACCAAGCTCACGGACGACAAGTTCCCGACGATGGAGATCGCCGACGCCGGCTACCAGGTGCAGTGGTTCGGCCAGAAGACCTACAACGGCGTCGCCCTGCTGAGCCGGACGCCGGCCCAGGACGTGGTCAAGAACATCACCGGCTACGCCGACGAGCAGGCGCGGCTGATCGCCGGCACGGTGGGCGATGTGCGCGTGATCGGCGCCTACTTCCCGAACGGCCAGGCGCTGGACAGCGACAAGTTCGTCTACAAGATGGCGTGGCTGGACGGTCTGCGCGCCTGGCTCGCCACCGAGATGCAGCAGCACGAGAGGCTCGTGCTGATGGGCGACTTCAACATCGCCCCCGAGGACCGCGACTGTTATGACCCGGCCGCCTTCGTCGGCCAGACGCACACCTCGCCGCAGGAACGTGCGCACTTCCAGGCGCTGATCGACCTGGGACTGACCGACGCCTACCGGATGTTCGAGCAGCCGCCCAAGAGCTACAGCTGGTGGGACTACCGGATGCTGGGCTTCCAGAAGAACAAGGGCCTGCGCATCGACCACATCCTCGTGAGCGCGGCGCTGAAGGACCGAGTGACCGCCTGCACCATCGACCGGGCCATGCGCAAGCTGCCCAAGCCCAGCGACCACGCGCCGGTGATCGTCACGATCGACTGAGCCCGCGGTCGACGGTCCGCGCCGTTCAGTCCGGCGCCATGTCGCCGCGCATCAGCGCGGCGCATTCGTCCAGCAGGAGATGCAGGCGCTGCACGCGCTCATCGCCCAGGCGCTCGTTCAGCGAGAGCTGCGCGCGCTTCCACGTCGCCTTCATCTGTCTGCGCCGCGCGTGGCCCTCTTCCGTCGCCTGCAGCTGGCGGCTGCGCGCGTCAGCGCCAGGCAGCGTCTCCACCAGGCCCAAGGCCTGCAGCGGCTGCACGTTGCGCGACAGCGTCGAGAGGTCGATGTCCATGCGCCGCGCGAGTTCGCTCGGCTGGATCGGCCCCAGCACCACGATGTGCGACAGCAGCGCGTACTGCGTCGTGGTCAGGCCGGACTCGGCGAACTGCGCCTCGCAGTGGTTGGACACCAGCCGCGTCACCTGACGCAGCTTGAAGTTGGTACAGCCCTTGGGCGAGATCGGCTCCGCCTGCGCCACGGCGGAACTTGTCTTGGAGGAAGAGGCGGGAGCGCTCATCTGCATGGATCCCTCAGGATGTCGCCAGGAGGCTTGACAGCGGAAGATTGTAGCTGCAACCATTGCAACCACAAGCTTTCACACCGACTTCCCTCCGACCCACTTCCGCAGGATTGCATGATGAGCGCAGCACTGACTCCCTCGCCCACCGCGTCACACGATGAAGCGCTGGCCCAATGGCTGGCGGAAGAGCGGGAGGTCCGCGCGAAGTTCCGTCCGGAACACGGCGTGGCCACGATGGCCGAGATCGCCGGCATGACCGGTCTGGAACAGATGCTGGCGATGCTCGACGGCAAGCTTCCGCCGCCGCCGATCGCGCAGACGCTGGACTTCACGCTGCTGCGCGCCGCCAAGGGGGAGGTGGTCTTCCAAGGCACGCCGAAGTTCCGGCACTACAACCCGATGGGCACGGTGCACGGCGGCTGGTACGCGACGCTGCTCGATTCGGCGCTGGGCTGCGCGGTGCACACGACGCTGGACCCCGGCCGCGGCTACACGACGCTCGAGCTGAAGATCAACCTCGTGCGTGCCCTCAACGAGCAAGTGCCGGTGGTGCGCGCGATCGGCCGCGTGCGTCATGTCGGCCGCCAGATGGCGACGGCCGAGGCCGATCTGGTCGGCCACGACGGGAAGCTGTATGCGCACGCCAGCACGACCTGTCTGGTGTTCGACCCGCCGAAGCGGTGAACCGGCCGGTCAGCGGCGCAGCGCGCTGGCTTCCTTGGCCAGTTGCGTGATGCGGGCCCAGTCGCCCGCCTTCACCGCATCCGCCGGCGTCAGCCACGAGCCGCCGCAGACCTTCACGTTCGACAGGGCCAGGAAGTCCGGCGCGGTCTGCACGGTGATGCCGCCCGTCGGGCAGAAGACCACGTCGGGGAACGGCCCGGCCAGGGCCTTCAGCAGGCTGGTGCCGCCGACCGCCGTGGCCGGGAACAGCTTCAGGAAGCGGTAACCCGCGTCGCTGGCCATCATCACTTCGCTGGCCGTCGACACGCCCGGCAGCAAGGGCAGGAAATGCGCCGAGCAGGCGCCCGCCACGTCCATCGTGAAGCCGGGGCTGACGGCGAAGCTCGCGCCGGCCTTCTTGGCCGCGATGGCATCGGCCGACGTGCGCAGCGTGCCGGCGCCGACCAGCGCCTCGGGCACCTCGCGCGCGATCGCGGCGATCGCTTCCAGCGCCACCGGCGTGCGCAGCGTCACCTCCAGCACCTTCACGCCGCCCGCCACCAAGGCGCGAGCCAGCGGCACCGCGTCCTCGACGCGGTCGATGACGATGACCGGAATCACCGGTCCGTGTTCAGCCAGGCTGAGGGTGTCCTTGATGGCAGTCATGTGAATGTCCTTGTAGTCGAAATCAGTGGGCGTTCCGCTCGGCCTCAGAGCCAGCTGATCGCGCCCTCCTCCGCCGTCGTCACGTTGCGACGCATGCCCGCGAACAGCTCCCGGCCCAGACCGGCGCCGTTCTCGATCACCGCGTCGGCGGTGATCCTGGCCAGTTCGCGGCGCTCCCATTCAGCAGCCGGCACCAGGGCGCTCAACTCGCCGGTATTGGCGCAGACGCGCACCCGGTCGCCGTCGCGCAGCCGGGCCAGCGGACCGCCGGCCAGGGCCTCGGGGCTCACGTGGATGGCCGCCGGCACCTTGCCGGACGCGCCGCTCATGCGGCCGTCCGTCACCAGCGCCACCTTGAAGCCCTTGCCCTGCAGCACCGCCAGCGGCGGCGTCAGCTTGTGCAGCTCCGGCATGCCGTTGGCCTGCGGCCCCTGGAAGCGGACCACGACGACCACGTCGCGCTCCAGTTCACCGGCCTTGAACGCGGCCTGCATCGCTTCCTGGCTGTCGAAGATGCGTGCCGGCGCCTCGACCGTGTGCCGGTCCTCCGGCACCGCGGACACCTTGATCACCGCGCGGCCCAGATTGCCCGCCAGCAGCTTCAGCCCGCCGGTCGGCGAGAACGGCGCCGCGGCCGTGCGCACGACCGTGTCGTCGCCGCTCTTCGCCGGCAGCTCGGTCCAGGTGACGGTGCCGTCGTCCGCGCGATGCGGCAGGCGTCCGAAGGCGCTCAGGTTCTGGCCCGACACCGAGGTCAGCACGTCGCCGTGCATCAACCCGGCGCCGATCAGCTCCTTGATCACGAAGCCCGGACCGCCGGCGGCCTGGAACTGGTTCACGTCGGCGCTGCCGTTCGGGTACACGCGCGACAGCAGCGGCACGACGCTCGACAGCTCGGAGAAGTCGCTCCAGTCGATCAGGATGCCCGCCGAGCGCGCCACCGCGACCCAGTGGATCAGGTGGTTGGTCGAGCCGCCCGTGGCC
Source organism: uncultured Roseateles sp. (assembly GCA_946886855.1). Next base: position 9,206 of record CAMPJJ010000153.1, read on the forward strand.
AGCAGCGCGGCCATCGCATTGACGATGCTGCGCTCGTCGACCATGCGGCCGATCGGCGTGTAGTCGCGCTGCGGGATGATCTTCAGCACCTGACGCACCGCCTCGCGGGTCAGCGCCTCGCGCAGGCCGTCGTGCGGATGCACGAAGGCCGCGCCCGGCACATGCAGGCCCATCGCCTCCAGCAGCATCTGGTTGCTGTTGGCCGTGCCGTAGAAGGTGCAGGTGCCCGCGCCGTGATAGGCCTGCGACTCGGCCTGCAGCAGCTCGTCGCGGCCGACCTTGCCCTGCGCGTAGAGCTCGCGCACCTTGGCCTTGTCGTTGTTCGACAGTCCCGAACTCATCGGACCCGCCGGCACGAACACGCAGGGCAGATGCCCGAAGTGCAACGCGCCGATCAGCAGGCCCGGCACGATCTTGTCGCAGATGCCCAGCAGCAACGCCGCGTCGAACACGTCGTGCGACAGCGCCACCGCCGTGCCCATCGCGATCGTGTCGCGCGAGAACAGGCTGAGCTCCATGCCCGGCGTGCCCTGCGTGACGCCGTCGCACATCGCCGGCACGCCGCCGGCGACCTGCGCCGTCGCGCCCAGGCGGTGGACCTCGTCGCGGATGAGGGCCGGGTAGCCCTCGTACGGCTGGTGCGCCGACAGCATGTCGTTGTAGGCCGTGACGATGCCCAGGTGCGGCGCCTTTTCGGCCACGATGCGGAGCTTGTCGTTGGCCGGCATCGCGGCCACCGCATGCGCCACGTTCGCGCAGCCCAGGCGTTGCACGCCGCGCTGGCGACCTGCCATGCGCTCGATCAGGTCCAGATAGCGCTCGCGAGACGCGGCGCTGCGCGCCTTGATCCGCGCGGTGACCTCCAGAATGGTCTTGTTCATGCCGACTGCCGATGTAACTCGGCCAGGGTTAGATTGGTAACCATATTACACGCCCGGGAGGTCCAACGGCTCCCCAACGGCCCTTTCCCGGGTACAAGCTGGTTACAGAAACGTTCCGGGAGCCACCGGCACGCGGCACACCACGTTCCCACGTTCTCCATCGACGTCCTCGGTGGCAAAACCGCCGCAGGACGCCAATGGTCGGGGGCGGGAGGGCATCTG
>CAMPJJ010000154.1 GCA_946886855.1 uncultured Roseateles sp.
GCCGCGGCGGAGAGCCTGCGCCAGCAGGCGATGGCGCTGACCGAGGCGATCTCGCGGTTCAAGGTCCGGGGCATGGCCGCCGCCTGACAGCGTCATCCCTACAACCGTAAAACCGGAAATCCGGAAAACCGAAATGGGAGCCTTCAAGGCTCCCGTTTTTCATTCATTCGTCGGCATCGATCTGGTGCAGATCGGTCCCGGGTGCGATCGCCGGACGCGAGCGCGGAAACTTGTTGCAACCGACTTTGAACCTGCTGCCTCGCAGCATAGAGTCGGCGGGTGTTCTGCCAGCTCGTGAGGTCCAGCATGAGTTCAATTGCCATGACGGTGTTCCTCGACTCCTCGCCCGGGGAGCTTGTCGACCTGCCGCACGCCGGCTCCGGCCTGGAGCATCCGCTCGTCTTCGACAGTGCCGCGCGCGAGATCCAGCAGCTGGCCGCCGACGGCCGGGCCGAGGTCGTCCAGCAACGCGTGAGCACCGTGGGCGACGAGTCGCTCATCGAGGCGCTGCGTTTCCGGCGCATCGCCTGACCCTGCCCCGACCCCGCCCGACCCCACCTGACGCCGCCTGACGCCGGGCCGCGCTCCGGCGCGGGCTCTCCGCCAGCCCGTCAAGGGGCGGCGTCGCTTGCCGCGAGTGCCGTCTGCATGCGCGCGCGCATCTCCGCGATGCGGCGTCGTTTTTCTTCCCCCTTGGCGAGTTGCTCCGGCGGCAGGCCCATCGCGCGGCCCTGCTCGATCTGCTGGTCGAGCCGCGGCAGTTCGCGGTCGGCGGCGTCGACGAAGGCGCGTTGCGTCGCCTGGTGCCGGTCCTGCTCGCGTCGCGCATAACCCTGGTGATCGTCGAGTTGCCAGGCCGGCGTTGGCGCCGTGTCCGCCGAGCGCTGGATCGGGGGCGCGCGGTCGTCTCCGGCGACGCGGGAGTCCGCGAGGCTCCATGCCGCCGGCACCGCCGTGCCCGGCGCGGACGCGGGGGCCGAGGCCGGCGCGGCGGCGTTCGATGCAGCGTTCGAGGCGGCGTTCGCTTCGAACGTTGACGAGGCTGCCGCCTCGCGCATCGGCACCACGCCTTCACGTTCAGCCGGCGTCGCCACCGCCAGGGCAGACGATGGCCCCGCCGATGCCGCAGCCGCGGCATCGCTCGTCCGGGCACGCCCGCCGACCGCGTTCCACGCAATGGCGAGCGCCACCGCGCCCGCCAGCGCCAGCGCCAGGGCCAGGGCCAGGGCCGCCGCGACCTTCAGGTCGATGCGGCCCAGTCGCCGGAGGGGCCGCGCGTGACGCTGCCGCGATCGGGTCTCAATGCGCATGCCCATGCCCCTTGCCCTCGGTCATCGGGCCTTGTGGCTGGAAGGCAGTCTCCGGCGGCAGGATGCCCGGCGCCCACTGCAAGCCTGCCGCCGCCAGGAGATCGGCCTGCCGTTGCCGCCAGCGCGCGCCCAGCTTCTCCAGGGCGATGGCCTGCCGTGCCTCGTGGCGGACCGTCTCGCTGTCGGCGGGATGATGGCCGCGTGTCACCGAGAGGGCCTGCACCCGCTCCCAGCCCTGGCCGTCGGGATGGCGGATCGGCGGCGACGCCTGGCCCGCGGGCCAGGCTTGCAGCAGGTCGAGCACCCAGGCGTCGACCTCGGCCTGCGGCCGGGCCTCCCCCAGGCGCCACGCGACCGGTCTCACGCCCGGCCGCCCCCGCAGATCCGAACCTGGCGCGGCATCGCCGCAGTCCGTGCGATCGTCGCAACGCAGGCTCAGGCCTGCCACCGACTCCAGGCGTTCGAAACTGTCCAGATGTGCGCGGTAGTACGCCGCGATCTCGTCCGCGCTCACCGCCGTCGCCAACGCGTCCCGAGGCGGCGCATCCCCATGTGGATCGCCCGTCAGGCCCTGCCAGCGCTGCCACGCCAGCTTGCGCTGCCGGGCTTCGATGATCCGCCGGACGAAGTCGAGTTCGGCCTCGCTCCAGCCACTCCGGCGATGCAGCCATTGCTCGACGTAACGCTCCCGCAGCAGTTGCCGGGCCTGGGCCTGCGCGAACGCCAGGTCGCCGCCGCGCAGGAGTCGACGGCCCTGCACGTTCTGCAGCGGCCAGACATCGGCCACGGTGATCGCGCCGGCCGGCGTGTCGCCGTAGGCGCGATGCCGCAGCAGCACGAGGCGCGCCGCGGCGATGCGCTGCACATCGTCGAGGGCCTCGTCCATCCGCAGGCGATCGCCCTGCCCGACCGACCACAACGACCGCCAGGCCTGCGCATCGACGGCCGACGGCAACGCCGGTGCCGACGACTGCCAGTCGTGCTCGATGCGCTCGGGCCAGACCTGCTGCAGGGTCGCGAGCCATTGGCGTCGCACGTCGACCTCCGGTGCGAAAGCCACCCGCCTGCTCGCGAACAAGTCCGCGTCGCCGACCTCGCGCGCCGCCGCGTCGCCCATCAGCAGGTCGATCGCCAGATGCCGCGTCAGTTCGGGGAGCGTCAGGTCCGGCTGCTCGCGCCGGGCGAGCCGCCACAGCGCCTCGGTCGGCCGGCGCGGGATCACGTCGTCGCCGACACGGGCGATCCAGCTCGATGCATCGGCGGCCGCGTCGATGGGCACGGCCGCGATGCCGCCGTGCACGGGCAGCAGCGCCCCGGCGGCAAGCGCCAGCGCGGCCACCACCACCGTCGCCGCGGCGCGCGAGGTCCGCCCGCTCACAGCCGTTCGGCCGCGCGATTCAACAGATGGACCACCATCGCGATCGCATGCGGCACGACCACGCGTCCCACGTCCCGACGCACCGCATGGTCGGTCGTCGACAGCACCTGCCCGCCGCGGCTGTACGAGATCTGCCCCCCCTGGCGCAACAGCGGACGGATGTCGCCGGCCGTCGCGGCCAGCGGCGTGTAGCTGCCCAGCGCCGCGGTGACCAGCGCATCGGCGTTCAGCGTCTCGCTGTCGTAATAGTCCTTGACCCAGGTCTCCCAGCCGGCGTGGTTCAACGCGGACGTCGTCCAGGTGTGATGCGGCTGCAGCAGGTCGGTCGTGTGCATCACGAAGCCCAGGCTCTGCACGGTGGGCCGGGCCAGGAACTGCGACCACCAGTACTGGCCGAGGTTGTCGATCGGCTGGAACGGCGCCTTCTCGAAGTCCGCATACATCGACGCGCTCGACGATCCGCCCTGGCGGTAGTTGGCTTCCGTCAGCCCGTACGAGTTGTACTTGCTGCCGTCGCTGAACCAGCCCTTCATGCCGCCCTTGCCGTCGTCCAGGTGGTCGCCGACCAGCCAGGCGGCGGCCAGGTCGTCGATGTCGCCCTTGACCGTGAGCTTGGCGTAGTTGTAGCCGCCGAAGGGGTTGCCGTGGACGTCCGGCCCCTGCGTGCGGTTCTGGAAGTGCCAGTACGAGGTGTAGTTGACGATGCCCGAGCCCAGCCCCCACACCGGCGCGAGCACGCAATCGCCCGTCACGGCGCCGCAGAGGTAGGTGTCGGCGAAATCGTCGACGTCGTAGGCGCCCTGGCCCAGTTGCTCCGCGAACTGGTCGATGGTGTAGCCGGCGCGTGTCACGCCGGCCAGCAGCTTGGCGTAGTTGGTGGTGTCCGCATGCCGCTGCATGTAGCGGACCGCATCGATGGCGATGCGCTTGTGGGTGTCCTGGGCGAAGGCGTTGGCGTCGGTCTGGTGGACGAGCCCCGCCGCCACGGCGGTCAGTAGCAGGATGGATCGCATCGAAGTCTTCCCTGATGGTCCCGAATGCCGCGTGCTTTCCGCACGTCGAAATATGGGCACCGATGTTCGGGGAAACGCATGACGATCCGGTGAAGACTTCGTCCGACGCCGGGGTTCTCCCTGTCCCCCGACGTCGGGACGCCGGGACGCCAGCACGCACGAACGCCGGCACGTCGACCGCCGTGCGCTCGCCGGCCGGGGCGTCACGGGGTCAGGACTTGCACCGACGGGGCATGCCGTCGGGTCAGGTCTTGCCCGGTTTGCCCATGAGTTTGCCGACCGCCTTGTCGACGGTCTTGTTCGCCGTCTTGTCCACCTTCTTCGAAGGCGGCTTGATCGCCGGCCGCGCATTGCGCACCCGGTTGGCAAGGAACACTTCCCCGATATCCAAGGTGCTCTCGTGTCCCACATGCTTCGCGCACGTGGTCAGCCAGCCGTCGGCCGCCGCGCGGCCGAGACCGAACAAGGTCGTCAGCAGCCGCGGATCGGTGTTGAGCTTGCTGGACGCTCCGAACTGCGCCAGCCCGCCCTCGTCGGCCACGCGATGCAGGCGCATCTGCTTGTAGCGTGTGGGATCGATGCGCTGGTCGCGCAGCAGCCGCTGCACGAAGTGGATTGCCCGCAACTCGGCCACCAGGCTGGCGTTGAACGTGATCTCGTTGATGCGATCGTCGATCTCGGTGGAGGTCCGCGGGATGCCGTCGTGCTGGCGCGGATTGATCTGGATCAGCAGCACGTCGTCCGACTCGGTGCCGTAGACCAGCGGCCACAGCGCCGGGTTGCCCGAGAAGCCGCCGTCCCAGAACGGCTCGCCGTCGATGACGACCGTCTGCGCGCTGTGCGGCAGGCAGGCCGAGGCCATCAATGCCTCGATGCTCAGGTCGTCGCCGTTGAACACGCGCGGCTGCCCGGTACGCACCGAGGTCGCCGTGACGAAGACCTTGATCGGTCCGGCGTGCAGCGCGTCGATGTCGACATGTCGACGCACGATGTCGCGCAGCGGATCGAGGTTGAAGGGATTGAGCTGGTACGGGCTCCACAGCCGCAGCCACGCGTCCCAGGCGGCGATCCCGGGCCAGGCGCTGCGGTTGAAGACCCAGGCGGGTGTCTCGAACGCCGCCGTGGTGGCCGGCCCCTTGGCCTCGCCCACGAGACCGAAACACGCGGGCACGCCGGAGACGTCCTGCCAGAAGCGCGACAGCGCCTGCCGGGCCCCGAGCGCGCCGCCCCGCGCGAAACCGGTGGCCATCACGGCGGCGTTCATCGCGCCGGCGCTGGTGCCGGAGACGCCGTCGATGCGCAGCGAGCCGTCCTCGAGCAGCCGGTCCAGCACGCCCCAGGTGAAGGCGCCGTGGGAGCCGCCGCCCTGCAGGGCGAGGTCGATCGGACGGGGCGATGTCGGCATGGCGTGAAGGCGCGAGGGACGCTCGCGCGGCTGCGTTGGAACCAGCAGCCTACCTTGGCGGCGGATCGTTCGGCAGCCAGCGCCTGTGGATCGCCTGGAAGCTGCCGTCGCGCTTCATCTCGTTGAGTTGCGACTGCCAGGCGTGGAGGGTCCCCATCGGCGTGCTGCGCGAGAACGCGATGTAGCCGTCGCTGGCGGCGAAGCTGAACACCTCTTCCAGCGCATCGCGCGCGACCCCGGCCTGCACCAGGGTCTGGGGCATCGACAGCTTCTCCGCGGCGAACAGGGGCGCCCGACCGGCCGCCAGCATGCGCACGCCCTGGATCGGATCGCTGATCTGCTGCAGGTTGCGGAAGCCGGCCGACTGGAGCTGCGTCAGCGTGTACCAGTCCCGCACGACCAGCACCTTGGCCGCGCGCTTCGCCTCGGCCAGCGAGCGCAGCCGGAGGCCGCTGCCGGCCTTCGCGTAGAAGGTGCTCTGGAAGGTGACGATCGGTCCCACCCACTGGAAGAGCTTCTCGCGCTCGGGGATGCGGGCCATCGAGAACAGCGCCGCCGGCGGACCGTCCTGCGCTTCGCGGAAGGCGCGGGCCCAGGGCATGAACTCGATCGGCAGCGACTGCCCGAGCCGCTTCTGGATCGCCTGCACGATGTCCACGGAGAGGCCGCGCGGCTGGCCGAACTCGGTGAAGTTGATCGGCGGGAATTCCTCGCTCAGCAGTCGCAGCGACGCGGACGGCGCACCGCCGGACGACGCGACGGTCGCGGTCGTGGTGGAGGCCGTCAGCGGCGCGGTCAGCGCGGGCGGTGGGGTCGATGTCGAAGCCGACCCCGGCCCGAGGGCCGGAGGCGGCAACGTGGCGCGGCCGGCGGCGTGTGCGCCGCTGAACCAGGCCAGACCCGCCAGGGTCAGGTGTCGTCGATGCATCCGCGAATCAGGTAAGGCGTTCGAACCATGATAGGCGGCGGTAACGAAATGTCTCCCACGCCTCGGGGAGAAAGCGACACGCACGCTGCGCATTCGTGCGCAGACGCGGGCGGGGAAAACACCGAGCCGCGTTGTCGCCCGCGCGTCAGGCGATCAGGTCAGGCGACCGCGTCATGCACTCCGGTCATGCGCTCGCGTCATGCACCCGCATGCCACCCTCACTTGCCGCCGCGCAGCTTCGCCAGCTGCGCCTGCGTGTCGTTCCACAGGTCCATCCCCACCTGCGTCGCCACGCCGGCGTTCACGCGGGTCAGCTTGTCGCGCATGCGCGCGGTTTCCGCCGGGCTCAGCTCGTTGACGGCCATGCCCTTGGTCTTCAGCTCGGCCAGCGCCTTGGCGGCCTCGTCGCGGGTGTCCTTGCGCTCGAAGTCGCGGCTCTTGACCGCGGCCTGCTGCAGCACCGCCTGCTCGTCCCTGGACAGGCCGTCCCAGAACTTCCTGGACACCGTCACGATCCACGGGCTGTAGACGTGGTTGGTCACCGTCAGGTACTTCTGCACCTCGTAGAACTTGGCCGACAGGATGGTGTTGTACGGGTTCTCCTGGCCGTCGACGGCGTTGGTCTCCAGCGCGGTGAACAGTTCCGAATACGGCAGCGGGACCGCGTTCGCGCCCAATTGCTTGAAGCTGTCCAGGAACACGCTGTTCTGCATCACGCGCAGCTTGATGCCGTTCAGGTCTTCCAGCTTGTTGACCGCGTGCTTGCTGTTGGTCAGGTTGCGGAAGCCGTTCTCCCAGTAGACCAGGCCGACCAGGCCCTTGTCGGTGAGCTTGGCCTTCACCTTGTCGCCGACCGGTCCGTCCAGCAGCGCGTCGGCTTCGCGGACGTTGTTGACGAGGAAAGGCGTGTCCCACAGCGCCATTTCCTTGGCGATGCCGACCAGCGTCGCGGTCGAGCCGACCATCATCTCCTGCGCGCCGCCGATCAGGGCCTGCTGCATCTGCGTGTCCGGTCCGAGCGCGGCGCCGCCGATCGCGCGGATCTTCATCTTGCCGCCGGAGAGCTTGGCGACCTCGTCGGCGAAGACCTTGACCGCGCGGCCCTGGTTGCTGTTCTCGGCCAGACCGTAGCCGAAGCGGATCAGGCGCGGCTTGATGTCGGCGGCCTGCGCGGGCAGCGCGGCGGCCAGCATCGCGGCGCTCAGCGCCGTCGCGGCGGTCAGGATCTTGCGGCGGGTGTTCAGGCTCTTCAGGCTCATGCTTGTCTCCTTGAGGGAACGGGTCTGGACGGGTTCTTCGACGGTCATCTCGACAGCCTCAGCGCATCCACTTGACGGGCGCGGTCACGAGTTCGGGGAACGCGGTGAACATCACGAGGATCAGCGTATACGTGATGAGGAACGGGTTCACGCCCTTGATGACCTGGTGCATCGACAACCGGCCGACGCCGGCCACGACGTTGAGCACCGTGCCCACCGGCGGCGTGATCAGCCCGATGGCGCCGTTGAGCACGAACATCAGGCCGAAGTACACCGGGTCGATGCCGGCCTTGACGGCGATCGGCAGCATCACCGGGGCGAAGATCAGGATCGTCGGCGTCAGGTCCAGCGCGGTGCCGATGACGACGAGGATCAGCATCATCAGCGCCATCAGCAGCCGCGGCGAGTCGATCAGGCCGCCGAGCCAGCCGGTCAGCACCCCCGGCAGGTCGGCCAGCGTGATCATGTAGCTCGCGACCTGCGCGCCGGCGCACAGGAACATCACGATCGCCGTCGTCTTGGCCGCGCGGACCAGCACGCCGTGCAGGTCGCGCAGGCTCATCTCGCGGTGCACCGCGAAGCTGATCACCAGCGCGTAGAAGGCGGCCACGACGGCGGCTTCGGTGGGCGTGAACACGCCGGTCTTCATGCCGCCGATGATGATCAGCGGCATCAGCAGCGCGAAGAAGGCCTTGGCGGTGGCCCGCAGGCGCTCGGCCATCGGCATCGGCGTGCCCGGCGGCAGGTCGATCTTGCGCAGCTGCAGCTTCCACGCGATCAGCAGGCCTGCGCCCATGAAAAGGCCGGGCACGATGCCCGAGATGAACAGCGCCGAAATCGACGTATTGGTCGTCACGCCGTAGATCACGAAGGGCATCGACGGCGGGATGATCGGCGCGATGATGCCGCCCGAAGCGATGAGGCCGGCGGAGGTGCCCATCGGATAGCCGTGGCGCTGCATCATCGGCAGCAGGATGGTGGCGAGCGCGGCGGTGTCGGCCAGCGCCGAGCCGCTCATGCTGGCCATCAGGACCGCGGCGCCGATGGCCACGAAGCCCAGCCCGCCGCGGATGTGGCCGACCCAGGCCTGCGCCATCTCGATGATGCGCCGGCTGATGCCGCCGGCGTTCATCAGCTCGCCGGCGAGGATGAAGAACGGGACGGCCAGCAGCGGGAAGCTGTCGATGCCGGCGACCAGGTTCTGCGCGAGCAGCTGGGTGTCCCAGAAGTCGAGCGCCCAGGCCATGCCGGCGCCGGTCAGCACCAGGGCGAAGGCCATCGGGATGCCCAGGCCCATCAGCAGCAGCATGCCGACGGAGAAGACGATGAAGGCGAGTGCTTCGTTGCTCATGATGGATGCGCCCTGCCCTTATTCGACGTCCGACTCGTGCTCGAGGTCGAGCGGCCGGTTGCGGATCAATTCCCACAGCGCCATGACGGCGATGGCGACGCAGGACAGCAGCGCGGGCAGCGGCAGCAGCGCGTTGGAATAGCCCAGCACGACCGACCGGCTGTCCATGCCGACGACGACCTGCTGCCAGGCGCCCCACGCCACCAGTCCCGCCGCGAAGATCACCGCGATGCGGATCAGCGCCGTGATGGCGCGCAGGGCGGCGGGCTTCTTGCGCAGCGGCAGCAGCAGGCTGGTGAAGGCCATGTGCTCGCCGAGCGGATAGGCGGCGGTCGCGCCGATGAACACCATCCACACGAAGAGCAGACGCGAGAGTTCCTCGCTCGCGTTGATGCCGCTGCCGAAGCCGTAGCGCAGCACGACGTTGATGAACACGGCCAACGCCATGACGCCCAGGCACAGCGCCATCGCGGCTTCGCTGACGGTCTGCAGGCGGGAGCGGCGCGGCGCCGCCGCCGAGGCGCTTGAAGCGGCGGGAACGTCCGATGCGGGCCTCGTCATGGTCCGGTCTCCTGATTGTTGTGCGGGGTCAGCAGTGCGAGCGCCTGATCGACCTGTTGCGCCAGACTCAGCGTCGCGGGGACGGTGATGACACCGGGTTCGCCGACGGGCGATTCCAGCGTGGCGAACTGGCTGTCGACCAGCGTGGTCGAGAAGAAGTGTCGGTCGGCGCGTTCGGCGACGCGCTGCAGCGCGAGCGCCCGGTCGATGTCGATGAACACGAAGCGCAGCGCCGGACAGGCGCCGCGCAGGCGGTCGCGGTAGGCGCGCTTGAGCGCGGAGCAACTGAGGACGACCGGCGACTGCTCGGCGAGCATCTGCCCGAGCCGTTCCAGCCAACCCCAGCGGTCCTCGTCGGTGAGCGGCTGACCGGCTTGCATCTTCGCGATCGATGCCGGTGCGTGATGGGCGTCGCCCTCGATGAAGGGCCAGCCGAGGGCCTGGGCGAGCGCCTGTCCGACGCTGGTCTTGCCGCAGCCGGCGACGCCCATCACGACGATGGCGGGCGCGGACATCGAGGCGGCGGTGACGGTCGGCGAAGTCATTGGATAGCGCTATCCCGAAGTCTGAAAAGAGACGGCGATCGGATGAACCGGTTCGCCGTCGGGTCCTCGTCGCACAGGGAAGCAGACGGGATAGCGCTATCTTAGATGGTGCATGGAGGCACCAGATCAGGGATTACGCGGGGTTACGGAGCATCTCGGATCGGTGCGGTGGCATTCCACGAGCAGCATCTGGGCAAAGGCATTTGGTCTTGCCCGCTGAATCATGTGAGCAACGGGGTTCCGGAGAATGCGCATCGCGGTGACCTGCCCGGTTTCTCCGAGACGTTGATTTCCAGAGAAGATGGCTCCATC
>CAMPJJ010000155.1 GCA_946886855.1 uncultured Roseateles sp.
CCTTCACCGGCGCCACGTCGATCGCCAGCGGCGCGACCCTGGCGCTGTCGGGCACCGGCAGCATCGCTGCGTCCAGCGGCCTCGCGAACGACGGTGGCTTCGACATCTCCGGCACGACCTCAGGCGCAACGCTGACGAGCCTGACCGGCGGCGGCACGGTGGCCCTGGGCGCTCAGACACTGACCTTGTCCAATGCCAGCGGCGCGTTTGCAGGCGCGATCGGCGGCAGCGGCGGCCTGACCATCGACGGCGGCACGCAGACGCTGTCCGGCCTCAACACCTTCACCGGCGCCACGTCGATCGCCAGCGGCGCGACCCTGGCGCTGTCGGGCACGGGCGGTGTCGCCGCCTCCAGCGGCCTGGCCAACAACGGCCTCTTCGACATCTCCGGCACGACCGCAGGCGCAACCGTGACGCGTCTGACCGGCGGCGGCACTGTCGTCCTCGGCGCTCAGACCTTGACCCTGTCCGACGCCGGCGGCGTCTATGCAGGCAGCATCGCCGGCAGCGGCGGCCTGGCCATCGCCGGCGGCGCGCAGACGCTCTCAAGCGCCAACGGCTTCACCGGCGCCACGTCGGTGGCCAGCGGCGCGACGCTGGCGCTGACGGGCGCAGGCAGCATCGCGGCCTCCAGCGGCCTCGCCAACAACGGCAGCTTCGACATCTCCGCGACAACATCTGGCACCACGCTGATGGGCCTGACCGGCGGCGGCAGCGTCGTCCTCGGCTCACGGACCCTGACGGTGGCCAACGCCAGCGGCGGCTACGCGGGCACCATCGGGGGCAGCGGCGGCCTGGCCGTGGTCGGCGGCACGCAGGCGCTCTCGGGCATCAACGGCTTTACCGGCGCCACCTCGATCGGCGGCGGCGCGACCCTGGCGCTGACGGGTGCGGGCAGCGTCGCCGCTTCCAGCGGAGTGACGAACGACGGCACCTTGGACATCTCCGGCACGAGCACCGGCACCAGCGTTCGCACCCTCGCCGGCGCCGGCAACGTGGTGCTCGGCGGCAAGACCCTGACCATCGACACGACGGCCGCGTCCTTCAGCGGCGCGATCAGCGGCAGCGGCGGCGTGCGACTGAACGGCGGACAGTGGACCGTCGGCAACGCGCAGACCTACACGGGATTGACCCTGCTGGCGGCGTCCAGCCTGCGCGTGAACGGCAGCCTGGCCGGCGGCGTGGACGTGGGCAGCGGCGCGATGCTGCAAGGCAGCGGCACGATTGCCGGACCGGTGACGGTCGCGCCGGGCGGCAAGCTGTCGCCGGGCAATTCCCCCGGCGTGATGACGGTGGGCGCCAGTGTCAGCCTGGCCCCCGGATCGACCTTCGACGTCGACATCAACGGCGCGACGCCAGGCAACGGCGCGGGGCACCACGATCAGCTCGTGCTGACCGGTGCGGGCAGCAAGTTCAGCGCGAACGGCGCGCAGCTCACGGTCAATCTGGTCGGCATCTCCGGTCTCGGCACCTACACGCCGTATGCGCCGTCGCTGGGGCAGCGCTTCCAGATCGTGACCGCGCAGGGCGGCCTGGATGGGACGACCTTCGGCACGTTCCTGCAACCCGCCGGACTGAAGGCGGGGACGCGGCTGCGGGCGCTCTATGGCGCCAACGGCATCGACCTGCTGGTCGTGCCGACGGCCTACCTGGCCCTCGCCCAGGCCCAGGGCGCCAACCTGAACACGCAGTCGGTCGCCTCGGCGCTGGACGTGATGGCGGCGGCGCAGGACGCCGGCACCGCCACCGCGGCGCAGAACACGCTGGTCAATACGGTCGGCGGACTCGGCGACGCGGCGCTGCCGGGCACGATGCGCTCGCTCAGCGGCGAGATCCACGGCGCCGTCGCGGCGGCCCTGCCGTCGGCCGGCCAGCGCCTGCAGGACGCGGTGTCCCGGCACGTGTCCGCCCTGGAAACGCGGCAGCGCGGGCTCTGGGTGGACTACAGCGGCGGCGGCAGCCGCTGGGCGGCGGACAGCGCCTCGTCGTCGGCCCGCACGCGCGATCGCCACCAGATCACGATCGGCTTCGACGTGATCAACGACGGCACCACCGGCTTCGGCGTGGCGTTGTCGCAGTCCAACCAGAAGCTGAGCTCCAGCAGCGGCGGCAACGGCGAGGTCAAGGACACGCTCGGCATGGCGTACGGCCAGTTGGGCCTGGGCGCCGGGCTGATCCTCGACGGACAGATCGGCGTCGGCGGCGGCAAGGCCCTGAGCAGCCGCGACGATCCGCTGGCGGCGTTCGGTCTGAGCCAGGGCCAGCTGAAGACCGACGCCTCCACGCGCCAGGCCTTCGCCGGCCTCGGCGTGCGCACCGCGATGAACTACGAGAACGTGCGTCTGGTGCCGTACGCGCGCGTCGAGACGCAGCGCGTCAAGCGCGAAGCCGCGGTCGAGGACTCCGGATCGCTGGCCGCGTTGAATCTCGGCAAGCTGACGGCCGGCGGCGGCCGCATGGAGCTCGGCGTGGGCGTGGGTTCGCCGGACAAGGATCCCGGGACCTCGCGCTTCACCTTCGGTGGACGCCTGGCCGTGGGCCGCGAGTCGGGCGCGCTGCGCCGGGTGCTGGTCGATGCGCGCCTGGTCGGCGCGGCCATCCAGATCCAGGCGCCGCGCGTCAGCCGCCAGTACCTGCGCGCCGAGCTCACCGGGACCTGGTTGGTCATGCCCGGTGGCTACGTCTACCTTGGCGTCAGCGGGCTGACGCGGGAGAACAGGACGGACAGCTCGGTCACGCTGGGGGCCGTCGCCACCTTCTGACGGATGGCACGGCGGCCTGGCGATGAACTCGCCGGCCGCCGGTACAAGCCGCCTCGCGTCGCCGCCTGGGCTGTCACCTCCGTGAGGTTAAGCTGAGGCCCAAGGAGCGAGCGATGAACGTTTCCAAGGCCTCGACCTACGGCGGGCGCGTCGGCGCCGTCAGCTACCGTTTCGGCAGCCTGCGCGAGCTGATGGCCAAGGCCACGCCGGAGCGCTCCGGCGACCGGCTCGCGGGCGTCGGCGTCGGTTCCGAGCAGGAACGCGTCGCCGCGCAGATGGCGCTGGCGGATCTGCCGCTCAAGACCTTCCTCACCGAGGCCGTGGTCCCCTACGAGGACGACGAGGTCACCCGCCTCATCGTCGACACGCACGACGCCGCGGCGTTCCAGGCCATCGGCCATCTGACGGTCGGCGCGCTGCGCGAATGGCTGCTCTCCGACGCGGCCGACACGGCGACGCTGACGCGCCTGGCGCCCGGGCTCACGCCGGAGATGGTGGCCGCGGTGAGCAAGATCATGCGCAACCAGGACCTGATCCTGGTCGCGCGCAAGTGCGAGGTCGTCACGCGGTTTCGCAACACGCTGGGCCTCTCGGGCCGCCTGTCCACGCGCCTGCAGCCCAACCATCCGACCGACGACGCCAGCGGCATCGCCGCCAGCGTGCTGGACGGCCTGATGTACGGCAGCGGCGATGCAGTCATCGGCATCAATCCCGCCACCGACAACGTGGCCCAGGTCTCGCACCTGCTCGGCCTGCTGGCGGCGCTCATCGATCGCTTCGAGATCCCCACCCAGAGCTGCGTGCTCACCCACGTGACCAACACCCTGCAGTGCATCGAGCGCGGCGCACCGGTCGACCTGGTGTTCCAGTCCATTGGCGGCACGGAGGCGACCAACCGCAGCTTCGGCATCGACCTGAAGCTGCTGGCGGAGGCGCGCGCGGCGGCGCTGTCGCTGGCGCGGGGCGCGGTCTTCGAGGACGGCCAACGCGGCCGGCACGTCATGTACTTCGAGACCGGCCAGGGCAGCGCGCTGTCCGCGGGCGCGCACCACGGCTGCGACCAGCAGACCATCGAGGCCCGGGCCTATGCGGTGGCGCGGCACTTCGAGCCCTTGCTCGTGAACACGGTGGTGGGCTTCATCGGGCCTGAGTACCTGTACGACGGCAGGCAGATCATCCGCGCGGGACTGGAGGACCATTTCTGCGCCAAGCTGCTGGGCCTGCCGATGGGCTGCGACATCTGCTACACGAATCACGCCGCGGCCGACCAGAACGACATGGACGTGCTGCTCACGCTGCTGGGCGTGGCGGGCTGCAACTTCATCATGGGCATCCCGGGCTCGGACGACGTGATGCTCAACTATCAGACCACGTCCTTCCACGACGCGCTGTATGCACGGCGGGTGCTGGGATTGCGCCCCGCCCCGGAGTTCGAGCGGTGGCTCGAACGCATGCGCATTGCGCAGCCGGGCGCGCCCGGGCATCTGGTGGACGGCATGTCTCCGGCCTTCGCGGCCTTGCTGCCATCCTCCTGAGCGTGGACATGAGCTGACCATGAGCGCGGACATGAGCGACGACATCCTCATCACCAATCCCTGGCGCACGCTGCGCCGCCACACGCCGGCGCGCATCGGGCTGGGTCGGGCGGGCGTGAGCCAGCCGACGGCGGCGCACCTGGCGTTCCAGCTCGCGCATGCGCAGGCGCGGGACGCGGTGCATCGCGAACTGGATCACGCGGCCTTGGCGGCATCGTTGAACGACTTGGGGTTGGAGACGATCGAACTGCACAGCGCTGCCGCCGACCGGGCGGAGTACCTTCAGCGTCCGGATCTCGGCCGACGGCTCGACGACGCGTCGACGGCCCGGCTGTCCGCGCTCGACGTGCCAGCGCAACCGGATCTGGCGCTGGTCGTGGCGGACGGGCTGTCCGCGTTGGCGATCGAGCGGCATGCGCTGGCGTTCATCGAAGCGCTCCGGCCGCTGCTCGCCGACGACTGGCGCTGGTCGCCCGTGACGGTCGTGCGTCAGGCCCGCGTCGCGATCGGCGATCCGATCGGTCACGCGCTGAGAGCGAAGCTCGTCGTGGTGCTCATCGGCGAACGTCCGGGGCTGAGCTCGCCCGACAGCATGGGCGTGTACGTCACCTGGGCGCCGCAGCCCGGTCGCGTGGACGCGGAGCGGAACTGCATTTCCAACGTGCGGCCGGAAGGGCTGGCGCCGGGAGCCGCGGCGGCGCGGCTGGCGTGGCTGCTGAACGAGGCGCGCGCCCGGCAGGTGACAGGTGTTGCGCTGAAGGATGAGAGTGCTGAGGCGGCGCCTGCGGTTGAAACGAGGGCGTCGTTCCGGCTGGATAGGCGTTGAGGACGGCCAAGGCCGCCACAAGGCGAAACGAATCTCGCCGTGCCCGACTTCCTGTCCTCTTCGGCGATCATCACGTCGACCTCGTCGACGATGCCGTCCTTGTTGCGGTCGTGCCCTGTCCTGGACGCCTATTTCGTCGTCAGCTCGATCGCATCGTCCCGGCTGCCCCCTCGCAGCCGAGCGACATGCAGCGCCACCAGGCTGTCCTGCGGACGGCTTGCCGCGAGCGCCTCGAACGCCGCCAGCGCGCCGTCATCGCCGTCGCGCATCAGCGCGTACGCCCGCGCGTAGTCGTGATCGGGCTCCGCGTCCGCGCCGTCCGCCGACACGGCCTCGTGGACCTTCAGGAAGGTCGATCGGCCCGCCAGGCGCAGACGCCCGATCGGCCTCGTCACTGCACCCGGGCAGTGGCGCAGCGTGTCCTCCGACACGCACAGCGACGTCCCCAGGAACTTGTTGGCGCCCTCCAGCCGTGCGGCCGTGTTCACCGGGTCACCGAGCGCGCGGTAGTCGAAGAGCGTCGCACCGCCGAAGTTGCCCACCGTCACCTCGCCGGTGTGCACCCCGATCCGGGTGTCGCAGAAGGGAATCCCCTGGCGGAGGAGGTCCTCCTGGTGCGATCGCGCGAAGGCCTGCATCTCGAGCGCGCAGCGCAATGCCCGCGCCTCGTGGTCCACCTGCGGCACCGGCGCCGAGAACATGATCGCGACCGCGTCGCCCACGATCCGGTCCAGCGTGCCGTCATGCTTGAACGCGATGGCGATCATGCCGTCCAGGTAGGTGTTGAGCACCGTCACCGCCGCCGCCGGATCCATCGATTCCATGCGGGCCGTGAAGCCCTGCAGGTCCGTGAACACGAAGCTGCATCGCTGGCGACGACCGCCCAGCTCCAGCGCCTGCGGATGGGCCACCAGGTAGTCGACCAGGTTCGGCGAGACATAGCGGGAGAAGGTCGTCTGCATCCAGCGCTGGCGCCGCTCCGCCCAGCGGTAGCGGAGCAGCATGGTCGGCGCGAACACCATGGCCATCGCGAGCAGGGGCGCGCTCGGATCCAGCAACAGCCGATCCAGACGGAAACACAGCCACGCCGCCAGACCGGCGCCGCCCGCCAGCAGGACAAAGCAGGCGATCGACCGTCCGGGCCTGGCCTTCATCGCCACGACGCCCACGACGATGCAGCCGATCAGCGCGACGAGCCACTCCGTGGCCGGCGCCCATCCGGGCCGCAGCAGCTGTTGACCGGACAGGATCTGCTCCAGCGCCTGCGCGTGCACCTCGACCCCGGGGATCACCCCTCCCAGCGGACTGAATCGCAGGTCCAGCAGCCCTTGGGCCGAGGTGCCGATCAACACGAGCCGGCCACGCAGCGCATCCGGCGGCACCCGGCCTTCGAGCACCCGCCAGGCCGGCAGGTAGCGCGCCGTCTGCGGGCGCGCATAGTGCACCGACAAGGCCCCGGTCCGATCGGTCTCCAGCAGCTTCGCGCCGATGCGCAGGCTCACGACACCCCCGTCGCCGTCGGCGGTCCGCACGAAGTAGCCGTCCGCGCCCGCCGCCACGCGCAGCGCCTCCGCGGTCAGCGAGGGCACCGGCCGCCCTTGCAGGCTGAACATCAGCGGCACCTGGCGCACGATGCCGTCCACGTCCGGCATGAAGGTCATCGCCCCCTGGCCCGTCGCCGCGACCTGCAGGTCGTGCAGGTTGCCCACGCTGCTTGAGAAGCCCGGGATCGAGCGGGTCGGGTCGCCCCCCGCCGCGACGAAGCCGGCTTTCGAGAGCAATTCCTGGCCGGAGGCGTCGACCGCCTCACCGCTCGCCTCACCGCCTGCCTCACCGCCCGCCTCACGGCCTGCCTGCGGCCCGGTCAGCGCGAAGCCCAGCACGACCCGCCCCTGGTGCAGTTCCTCGGCCAGACGACGGTCGGGATCGGCGGGCAGCGCGTCGCCGGCTCGGGCGCGGGACTGGCCTTCCCGCTCGGGGAACATGATGTCCAGCGACACGGAGGCCGGCTGCAGACGCCGCGTCGCCTCCAGCAGGCGCGCCACCTGCGCCCGCGACCACGGCCATTGGCCGACGCGTCGCAGGCTCTCCTCGTCGATGTCGACGATGCGCACCGCGGGGTCCAGGTAGGGCCTCGGGTGCCAGCGCTGGAACTGGTCGAACACGGTGTTGCGCGCGGCGCGCAGCGGCACCGGGCTGCTCACGATCAGCGCCAGCGCGGCCACCGCGGCGCCCAGGGGCACCAGCCAAGCCCGGCGCGACATGCCGGCGCCGTGATCAGGCATGCGCGCCGGTGGCGTAGAAGGGCGAGGCGTCGTCCACGTCGATCTGCGCGGGATCCAGATGCTTGCGCGCGAACTCCAGATAGACGCCCGACGCGAGGAAGAGGTTGAAGACGTCGGCGTCCACATGCGGCCCCGCCATGCGCTTCAGCACCGCCAGGGCCTCGGACAGCTTCTTGGGCTTCTTGTACGGCCGGTCCGAGGCGGTCAGCGCCTCGAAGATGTCCGCCACGGCCATGATCCGGCTCGGCACCGACAGGCGGTCCGGTCCGAGCTGGCGCGGATAGCCCTTGCCATCCATGCGCTCATGGTGCGTGCCGGCGTACTCCGGCACGCGGCGCAGGTGCTTGGGGAACGGCATCTGCTCCAGCATCGTGATCGTGTGGACCATGTGCTCGTTGATCTTGTAGCGCTCCTCCCGCGTCAGCGTCCCGCTGCGAACGCCCAGGTTGTGCAGCTCACCGCGGTTGTAGAGGTGCTGCGGCACGTCCATCCGGAATCCGAAGGACGGATCGGGCCGGTCCTCCGGCGGCCGCCGCACGATGTCCCGCGGCCGGTCCGACAGCAGCGGCTCGCTGTGCGGCAGCTCGGGGGCGGGCTCGTCGGCGCAGCTGGCCAGCTCGGCCGCCGACAACCCGAGCCGGTCGTCGAAATGCCGCATCCAGCGGCGCGCGCCGATGCGATGCAGCCGCTCCACCGCCTCGTCGTCCATCGTCTCGGTGCCGACGTTGCTCTTGGCCACGAACGCGAAGTCGGCGTCCAGCCGGGCCAGCTCGGCCTCATGGGCCACGCGGGTCTCGTCCGTCCAGGTCCCGTCCAGCCGGGCCCGCAGCGCGGCGATCTCGAGGTCGCGGCGCAGGACCTCGAAGCGCATCCGGACTTCGTGGATCCGGTTGTGGATGGTTTCGAGCTTGGTGGCCTTGTCGATCACGTATTCGGGCGTGGTCACCTTGCCGCAATCGTGCAGCCAGGCCCCGATGCGGAACTCCTCCCACTCCTCGTCCGAACGGAATGCGAAATGCTTCAGCGGCCCTTCCGTGGTGTCGCTGGCCGCGCGCGCCAGCATCATCGCCAGCTCCGGCACGCGCTCGCAGTGGCGGCCGGTATAGGGGCTCTTGGCATCGATCGCGTTGGCGAGCACGCGGATCAGGCTGCCCATCAGCTCCTTCTGGGATTCCACCAGGGACAGGTTGTCCAAGGCCACCGCGGCCTGCGCCGCCATCGCCTCGACCAGCGTCACGGTCTCGGGATCGAAGGGCACGATGACGCCGGTGGACGGATCCAGCGCGTTCATGAACTGCAGCACGCCGACCGGCGCGCCGCCGCGCGGCGCGATGGGCACGGTCAGCATGGACACCGTGCGGTACCCGGTGGCGACGTCGAACGCGCGCGTCCCGGTCAGGTCGAAACGGGACTCGGCGTAGACGTCGTCGATGAGGACGGCGCGGTTGTTGAGCACCGAGTAGACGGAGACGAAATTCTCGTTGGGCCGCCCGGTGTGCTCGTTGTAGAGCGGGATCTGCTGCGAGGGCAGCGGATCGCTGCGGGTGCGCAGCTCGAAGCGCAGGGTCTGCTGGTCCGTCACCATGTACATCGTGGCGCCGTCGCAGTTGAGCAGGCGACGGCCCTCCCCCAGCAGCTGCTGCAGCAGCGCCTGCCGATCCCGGCTCATGGACATCATGATGCAGGTCTCGATCAGGCCCTTGAGCCGGACGGCGTCGACGGAGCGCGCCGGGGGACGGAGGTCGTGAGGGGTCATGGTCAGCGCTTGAAGATGATCACGCCCGAGACGTTGCCGATGCGGCTGTCGAAGCCGTAGGCCAGGCCGGCCTGCGTGCCCGCCGCGCCCGCGATCTGCCCGATCACCGAGACGTTGTTGCCCAGGCTCCCGGTGCAGCCGCCCTGGCAGCCGGTGCCGGTGCTCGAGATCAGCGACACGCCGGAGAAGCCCGAGGCGGAGGTCTGCGTGGCCACGCCCACCAGCGAGAAGGTCTGGCCCGCGACCGGCACCGAGAGCGAGTAGCTGGCTTTGCCGCCGAGCTGGAGTTGCAGCGCCGCGTTGAAGGAACCCGTGGCGCCGTTGACGGCGCCGGTGGCGACCACCTTGCCGTCGGACTGCACCGTCGGCGAGGTGGACGCGAACGACGAGAACGCGCCGATCACCGGTCCGGTCGGCGTCGCCGCGATGGCGAAGTAGTGCAGCGTCGCCAGATTGCCATTGCCCACGCCCTGGCCGTTGGACCCGCCCTTCACCTTGCTCTGGCCGTCGATCCAGCGCCCCCAGCCGATGGCGCCGTTGGCGCCGACGTCGGTCGGCTTGCCCTTCTCGAACATCGACTTGCGCGTCGCAGGGTTGTCCGCCTCCACGAGTCCGCCTTGCGGGTTGAAGGTCGCGGAAGCCTGCGTCAGGCCGGAAGCGACCTCGCCCTTCTCGGTGCTCCACACCAGGCCGAGCGTCACATTGCCGTTGGGCAACGGAACCACCGGAGGATTCGGTCCAGGTCCAGGTCCAGGTCCAGGTCCAGGTCCAGGTCCAGGTCCAGGTCCAG
>CAMPJJ010000156.1 GCA_946886855.1 uncultured Roseateles sp.
CCGCTGATGGTCTGGACGACGAAGCAGGCCAGGCTGCTGCAAGGCCAGCTCGGCGAGCAGGGCCACCGCGTCAAGGTGCTGCACGCGATGCGCTACGGCAACCCGTCGATCGCGTCGCAGCTGGACGTGCTGCGCGCCGAGGGCGCCACCCGCGTGCTGGTGCTGCCGGCCTATCCGCAGTACTCGGGCGCGACGACGGCCAGCGTGATCGACGACGTGGCGCGCTGGGCGCTGACGCACCGGCATGTGCCCGAGTTCCGCTTCGTGAACCGCTACCACGACGACAAGCGCTACATCGCCGCGCTGGCCGACAGCGTGCGCGCCCACTGGAAGACCGAAGGCCGCGGCGAGCTGCTGGTCATGAGCTTCCACGGCATGCCCGCGCGCACGCTGGCGCTGGGCGACCCCTACCACTGCGAGTGCCTGAAGACCGGCCGGCTGCTGGCCGAGGCGCTGGGGCTCTCCGATGCGCAGTACAAGGTGACCTTCCAGAGCCGCTTCGGCAAGGCGCGCTGGCTGGAGCCCTACACCGAGCCGACGCTGCGGGACCTCGCCGGACGCGGGCTGAAGTCGGTCGACCTGATCTGCCCGGGTTTCTCGTCCGACTGCATCGAGACGCTGGAAGAGATCGACATGGAAGTGCGCGAGGCCTTCCTGCACAGCGGCGGACAGCGCTTCAGCTACATCCCCTGCCTGAACGACCGCCCCGCCCACATCCGCGCGCTGGCGGCGATCGCCGAGCAGCACCTGCAGGGCTGGCCCACGACCGCCGTGCCCGACGAGGCACAGGCGGCCGCCCTCGCCCGCCAGCGTGAGGCGGCGCTGACCGCCGGCGCGACGCGCTGATCAGCCGATCGCCGCCTGCTGGCGCGCCTTGCGCGCGCTCATCCACTTCATCACCCGCGGCAGCAGCAGCACGATCACCACGATCGCCAGCAGCGAGGCCGACAGCGGGCGCTGGAGGAACACGGTCCAGCTGCCGCCGCCGATCGCGACGCCGTTGCGCAGGTGCGCCTCGGCGAGCGGCCCCAGGATCATGCCGACGACGACGGGCGCGGTCGGGAAGTCGAAACGCCGCATCACCACGCCCAGCAGGCCGATGGCCAGCATCACGTAGAGGTCGAAGGCGCTCTGGCGCATGCCGTAGACGCCGACCGTGGCGAAGATCAGGATGCCGGCGTACAGCGGCGCGCGCGGGATGCGCAGCAGCTTCACCCACAGGCCCACCATCGGCAGGTTCAGCACCAGCAGCATCACGTTGCCGATGTACAGCGACGCGATCAGCGCCCACACCAGGGTCGACGAGGTCTCGAACAGCTGCGGCCCGGCCTGGATGCCGTAGTTCTGCAGCGCCGAGAGCAGGATCGCCGCGGTGACCGAGGTCGGGATGCCCAGCGTCAGCAGCGGCACCAGCGTGCCGGTCACGGCCGCGTTGTTGGCCGCCTCCGGCCCGGCCACGCCCTCGATGGCGCCGACGGTGCCGAACTCCTCCTTGTGCTTGGACAGCTTGCGCTCGGTCGCGTAGCTCAGGAAGGTCGGGATCTCGGTGCCGCCGGCGGGGATCACGCCGAACGGGAAGCCCAGCCCGGTGCCGCGGATCCAGGCGGGGATCGAGCGTTTCCATTCCTGGCGCGTCATGTGCACGCGGCCCATGGTGTTCATCGTCAGGTTGCTGCGGCCTTCATAGAGCGCCACGTAGAGCGTCTCGCCGACCGCGAACAGGCCGACCGCGACCAGCACCGTCTCGATGCCGTCCATGAACTCGGGCACGCCGCCGGTGTAGCGGATCTGGCCGGTGATCTGGTCCATGCCGACCAGCCCCATGGCCAGGCCGATGAACAGCGCCGTCATGCCGCGCAGCGTGCTCTGGCCCAGCACCGCGGAGACCGTGGTGAAGGCGATCAGCATCAGGCAGAAGTACTCCGGCGGGCCGAGCGTGACGGCGAAGTCCGCCAGCACCGGCGCGAACAGCGTGACCAGCACGGTCGCGATCGTGCCGGCGAAGAACGAGCCGATCGCCGCCGTCGCCAGCGCCGCGCCGGCGCGGCCGTGGCGGGCCATCTTGAAGCCTTCGAGCGCGGTCACCATGGTGCCGGTCTCGCCGGGGGTGTTGAGCAGGATGGAGGTGGTCGAGCCGCCGTACATCGCGCCGTAGTAGATGCCGGCGAAGAAGATCATCGACGCGGTCGGGTCGACCTGCGCAGTGATGGGCAGCAGCATCGCGACGGTCACGGCCGGGCCGAGGCCAGGCAGCACGCCGATCGCCGTCCCGAGCGCGCAGCCGATGAAGGCCCACATCAGGTTGGCGCCGGAGGCGGCCGTGGCGAAACCGCCCATCAGGTGGGTCCAGAGGTCTTGCATGTCGGGACTCCGGTGGGCTTACAGCCAGCCGCCGGCCGTGATGGCGGGCAGGTTGAGCGCGAGCAGCTTGTTGAAGAGCCAGAACACCGGGGCCGCGATCAGCAGGCCGGTGACGGCGTCGATGACGATCTGGCGCACGCCGCCGTGGGCCTTGCCCTCGGCGCGGCGCAGGCCGCGCACGGCCAGCACGAAACACAGCGTGCAGGCGAGGACGAAACCGATCGTCGTGATCAGCGACGCGTTGGCGATGACGGCCGCGGCCACCCAGGCCCCCGACAGCCAGTCGGCCTTGGGCGCGCCCGACGGCGGTTCCATCGAGCGGAAGCCGCCGCTGCGCGACTCCCAGATCAGCCAGGCGCCGCAGATCAGCAGCACCGCGGCGACGAACCAGGGCAGCGCGTTGGGGCCGATGCCGGAGTAGCCCGCATCGGAAGGGATGGCAGCGGCCCCGAAGGCCATCACGCCGCCGACGACCATCGCCGATGCGCCGACCAGGGTTTGGTAGAGCGGACCGGGTGCGGCCTGCTCGGTGGTGTCAGTCATGGGGAGACCTCCCGGTCCAGAATCAAGTCGATCAGGCCGCGCCGTTTCTAGCAAGCGGAGCCCGTGGAACTGGCTTCGCCAGGCCACTGGGCTCGCCCCCTTGAGGGCGCCGGCGTAGCCGGTAGGGGGTGGGTCAGACCATCCCCGACTTGTGCATGATGGCCCGCAGCGAGGCGAACTCGTTGTCCACGAAGGACTCGAAGTCCTTGCCCGTCAGCACGGCCGGCGTCCAGCCGTTCTTCTCGAGCGCCTCGGCCCAGGCCTTGGACTTCGTCGCCTTCACGACCAGGTCGATCAACACCTGGCGCTGCGCCGGCGTGATGCCGGGCGCGCCATACACGCCGCGCCAGTTGCCGATCTCGACGTTGTAGCCGAGCTCCTTCATCGTCGGGATGTCCAGGCCCTTGATGCGCTGCGGCGAGGTGATCGCGATCGGGCGCATCTTGCCGCTCTCGATGTAGGCCTGGAACTCGCTGTAGCCGCTGCCGCCGATGCTGACGTTGCCGCCCAGGATCGCGGCCACGGCCTCGCCGCCGCCGCGGAAGGCGACGTAGTTGATCTTGGTCGCGTCGACGCCGACCTCGCGCGCCAGCATCGCCGCGGCGATGTGCTCCGTGGCGCCGCGCGAACCGCCGCCCCACTTCACCGAGCCGGGGTCCTTCTTCAGCGCGTCGACGACATCCTTCATCGTCTTGAACGGCGAGTTGGCCGGCAGCACGAAGACGTTGTACTCGCTGGTCAGGCGCGCGATCGGCGTGGCCTGCGTCAGCGTGACGGGCTGCTTGCTGGTGATCAGGCCGCCCAGCATCACGGCGCCCATCACCATCATCGCGTTCGGGTCGCCCTTGGCGGCGTTGACGAACTGCGCCAGGCCGATGGCGCCGGCGGCGCCGCCCTTGTTCTCGAAGGTCACCGCGCCCGCGGCGCCGGCGTCCTGCAGGGCCTTGCCCAGCGCGCGGCCGGTGATGTCCCAGCCGCCGCCCGGGTTGGCCGGCACCAGGATCTTCAAGGCCGCCGCGGCCTGCGCGGCCAGCGGCAGCGCGCCGGTGGCGCCCAGCGCGGCGAAGGCGGCCGCGGACTTCAGGAATTGGTCTCGACGCATGCTCATGTCTCCTGTTGTAGATCTCGTCGTCGGGGCAGAGCGCGCACCCGAGGGTCGTTGTCGGCGTGAATCCTGCACACGGCGGCTTTCATTCGGCTGTCGGAAAGCTCAGGGTTGACCCTGAGCGGCTGCCGATCAGTGCGTGGCGGACACTGCCGGGCATGAGGCTGTTTTTCGTCGAGGACAACGCCGCGCTGCAGACGACGGTGGCGCGTTCGTTCGAGCGCCGGGGCATCCAGGTGCACGGGTTCGCCGAGGGCCGCGTCGCGCTCGAGCGCTGGCGCGCCCTGCCGCCGGACGTCGTGCTGCTGGACCTGTCGCTGCCCGACATCGACGGGCTGGAGCTGCTGTCGGCCGCGCGCGCCGAGCAGCTCACGACGCCGGTGATCATCCTGACCGCGCGCGGCACCGTCGGGGACCGCATCCTGGGCCTGAACATCGGTGCGGACGACTACCTGCCCAAGCCTTTCGATCTCGACGAACTCGAGGCCCGCGTGCGCGCCCTCGCCCGGCGCAGCCGCGGCGCGGCCGGCGCGGCGGGCGGCGCGGGCGCGC
This sequence comes from uncultured Roseateles sp., assembly GCA_946886855.1. The sequence goes on from CAMPJJ010000156.1 coordinate 4,562, forward strand.
AGGAGGACGAGTCCTTCCACGGCCTGCGCGTGGACGCCGACAGCGGCGCGATCTACCACCTCGGACTGCCGCTGGACCTGCCGCCGCGCGAGGCCGCGCTGCTGCGCGCGCTGCTGGCGCGGCCGGGCCAGGCGATGGCCAAGGAGCGGCTCACCGAGATCGTCTTCGCCAACGACCTCGACGTGCAGCCCGACGCGGTCGAGGTCGTCGCCTACCGGCTGCGCAAGCGGCTGCCGGCGGACGGCGCGCGGCTGGTGACGCTGCGCGGTCTGGGCTATCTGCTCAAGGCGCCGGACTGAGTGGCCGATCCGTCGTCCCCGTCGTCGTCGGCTTCGTCCGCGTCGCCCGCGTCGTCCCCGTGGTCGTCGGGTTCGTCCGCGTCGTCCCCATCGTCCCCGTCGTCCCCGTTGTCGACGCGACCGCGCCGGCGCTGGCTGTCCTCGATGCGCAGCCGGCTCCTGGCCGGCATCCTGGTGCCGGTCGGCCTGCTGATCGCGGCGAATGCGCACCGGCTCTACGAGGACGCGCTCAAGGCCATCGACACGGCCTACGACCGCACGCTGCTCGCGTCCGCGAAGACCATCGGCGAGCAGCTCGACGTGCACGGCACGCGCGACGCGCCCCAGCTGGTCTCCGAGGTGCCCTACGCCGCGCTGGAAGCCTTCGAGGCCGACAACCGCAGCCGCATGTTCTACCGCGTCACCGGTTTCCAGGGCGAATGGGTGTCGGGCTTCGACGACCTGCCCGCGTGGCACGGCAAGCTGCCTGATCGCGGCGCCTACGCGGCACTCGTCGACTTCTACGACGACGTCTACCAGGGCGAGGAAGTACGCGTCGCGGTGCTCAAGCAACCGGTGTCGGGCGAGGCGGGCCTGGGCGTGGCGACGATCCAGGTGGCGGAGACGCTGGAGATCCGGCGCACGCTGGCGCGGCAGGTGCTGATCTCGACGCTGTGGCGCCAGGCCGCGCTGCTGGCGGTGATCGCCATCGTCGTCTGGGGCGTGGTGCTGTTCGCGACCTGGCCGGTGCGCGAGCTGAGCCGCTCCATCGGCGAACGCGCGGACGACGACCTCAGTCCCATTCCCATGCCGGGCGTGCCGGCGGAACTCGCGCCGCTGGTGGTCGCGATCAACGAGGCCTGGCACCGTCAGGCCGGCCTGTTCGCACATCAGAAGCGCTTCGTGCGCGACACCTCGCACCAGTTGCGCACGCCGCTGGCGGTGCTCAAGGCGCAGGTGCAGTCGGCGCGGCGCGGCGACCTGCCGCTGACGCAGGCCATCGACGAGATCGGCGCCACCGTCGACGGCGCCACCGCGCTCGCCAACCAGATGCTGGCGCTGGCCAAGGTCGAGCAGTTGCGGCAGCAGGGGGATCCGCCGCGGCTGGATCTGGCGGCGTCGGTGCGCGAGGTCGCGCTCGACCTCGCCCCGCTGATCGCCGACGCGGAACTCGACTTCGAACTCTCGACCGAACCCGCGCCGGTGCGCGGCCACGAATGGGCACTGCGCGAACTCGTGCGCAACCTGCTGCACAACGCGTTGCGGCACTGCCCCCGCGGCGGCCGTCTGGAAGTTCGCGTGACGCGGGGCGCAGCGCCAGACGGCGGCATCGAACTGCGCATCGCCGACAGCGGCCCCGGCATCGCGGCGGCGTTGCGACCCCGGCTCGGACAACCGTTCGCGACCGGCGGCGGCGGCTCGGGCCTCGGACTTGCCATCTGCCGGGAGATCGTCGGCTCGCTCGGCGGCACGCTGAGCTTGGACAACCGCGAGCGGGATGGGGTCATCGCCGGCCTGGACGCCGTGGTCCGGTTGCCGGCGTCACCATCGCCCGATCCCCAGAGCTCATAGGACAATCCGAACGCAATGCCTTCCTCCGCTCATTCCCCCTCCGCCGGGTCCGGCGGGTCCATCGGGTCCACCGGCGTGCGCCTCGACAAATGGCTCTGGGCTGCGCGCTTCTTCAAGACCCGCTCGATCGCGGTCGACGAGATCGGCAAGGGCCGCGTCACCCTCAACGGGCAGGCCGCGAAGGCCTCGCGCGACGTGCGCGTCGGCGATGTGGTGAAGCTGCGCCAGGGTCAGGTCGATCGCGAGGTGAAGGTGGCGGGCCTCAGCAGCGTGCGCGGCCCGGCGCCGGTGGCGCAGACGCTGTACGAGGAAACGCCCCACAGCCTCGCCGCCCGCGAGCGCGCCGCGGAAGCCCGACGCCTCGCCCCGGAACCGGCCGACGCCATCGAGCAGGGTCGCCCGACGAAGCAGGACCGCCGCCGCCTCGCGGACTGGAACCGCTGGTCCGCCAGCCTGGACTGACGCCGCCTCCGTCGAGGCCGTCGCGTCCCCATCGCGGTCCCCCTGCGAGCGATTGCCGCCGGCGGAGACACCGGCGCGACATCCCGTCTCGCCGGGCTGACCCGCGAGGACGTCATGATCCCTGTCCAGATGAACCCGGTGTCTCACGACGCGTCGTCGTCGATGCGTGAGGAGGCGGCCGGCGTCGGAGAGCGCGTCGACGAGCGCCTCGCAGAGCAGGCCCAGGATCAGGTCGAAGATCAGGTCGAAGATCAGGTCGAGGCAAGCGTCGACAGGCGCCCCGAGGCGGAGGAGGACGCGGAGCGCGCGGGCGACGTCCCGCCGACCCGTTCGCGCGACGCCGCCCTGATTGCCCTGGCGAATCCACGATCCCGGCTGCAGGACCGGGACGCCGTCCGGCGCCAGGCGGTCGCCCGTTTCGACGCGATCCGCATCGCCGGCACGTCGATGACGCCCGCCGACACCGAGGTGCTGAAAGCCCTCGTCGCCCTTGCGGCCTCGATTGGTGGCGCGGCCGCCCTGGGCTTCGGTCTGGGCCGGAGCATCGGCGGCGCGATCGCCGAACTGGGCGTGCGCAGCGCCTTCGACGTGCCGCAGACGCTGGGCATCGGCAGCGATCGCAATTACGTCGACGGGAACACCGATGACGGCCTGCTGCAGATGGCGGTGATCGCGACCACCCGGTGGGTCGGCGCGTCGATCTGCGGCGCGATCGGCGCCACGCTGGGCAGCGTCGTGTCGCCCCGCGTCGCGGCGCTGACCGGCCGCCAGCTGGCGCCCATCCCCCCGGCCCAACTGGTGCCGGACCACGTGGCCGATCTGCTGGACGGGAGCGGCACACCGTACGGACTGGAGGGCGTGCGCCGTCTCCGCCAGGAGATCCAGGCGCTCCAGGACCGCCACGGCCTGATCGACGGCCCGACGCAGGTGCGTGCCGGCGAAAAGGCCTTCGGCGGCTTGAACGCGATCCGGGGCGCCTCGCTCGGCATGGCCCCGCTCGGCGCGCTGCCGGACATCGGACTGTCGGCCGGCGTGTCGCTGACGGCCGGCGCGCTGACCGGTTTGGCCGGCGGCGTGGCCATGACCCGGCAGCGTCACCGGGTGCCGGACGCCGGGCACGGCGACGGCCAACCCGCGCCGCTGGTGCCGGTGCCCCTCTTCGAGGTGAAGAAGTCGCCCGCCGTCCTCCCCCGCTTCACCGGGACGGGTGCCCGCCACGCGGCGGGCAACATCGGCCACGGCGTCGCGAACCGCCTGTGGCTCTTCATCGGGTCGACCTGGCTGCTGGGCGTGCTGGGACTGCTGGTCAACGCCGCCGGCGCGGCCACCCGCCCGGCCCCGCTGAACTGGATCCACCGCGCCGGCAAGGCCATCGAACTGGGCGTCGGCGTGGGCTGCGCCGTCCGCCCGTACTTCCAGGGCCTGCCGCCCATCGCCGCCCGCGAGATCGCCCGGCTGGAGCGCCAACGGAACGACCGCGAGCCGTCTCCCCGCCGAGCCGGATAGCAGGACCGAGGGTTGCCCGGGTCCGGATGCGAAAATCACCCTCTTGAAGTTCCGGCCATGGGCCCCAGATGCGGCGGGTCGCCCGACGCAAGCTGGCTCGTCCAGAGGCCGGCCGCGCTGGTGCCCCCTTCCGCGAGGAAGGTCAGGCCCGCCCGGGCATCCGCATTGGGGCTATCCAACCATGACGACTGACAACCAACAACCTGATCCGACGCTGGACGAACTGACCCAGCAGGCCGCCGCCGCGGCCGCCGCTTCCGTCCCCGACACCCTCGAGGCGAAACTGGCCGACACCGAGCGCCGCCTGGCCGAGATGTCCGACGCCTACCTCCGCGCCAAGGCCGAGGTCGAGAACACCCGCCGCCGCGGCGAGGAAGACACGACCAAGGCGCGCAAGTTCGCCGTCGAGGGCTTCGCCGAGGCGATGCTGCCGGTGATGGACAGTCTTTCCGCGGCCATCGCGCTGCCCGATGCCAGCGTCGAGCAGGTGCTGCAGGGCGTGCACGCCACGCTGCGCCAGCTGCAGTCGGCGCTCGAGCGCAACAAGGTGGTGGAGATCAACCCCGCCGCCGGCACCAAGTTCGACCCGCACCAGCACCAGGCCATCTCGGTGGTGCCGGCCGAGCAGGACCCCAACACCGTCGTGACGGTGCTGCAGAAGGGCTTCCTGATCGCCGAACGCGTGCTGCGTCCGGCGCTGGTCACCGTGACTGCCCCGAAATAAGCCTCAAAAAGAACAACCGGGCCCTTGAACCCGGACAAGTTATCCACAGATCAGAAGCATCCCGGAACGTTGTTTCAGCCGCTCATCCGATGAGCCCCAGGGGCCTCCCCCGCTGACCGTTCCGCCAGTTTTCAAATTCAGGAGCACCACATGGCTAAGAAGAAGATCATCGGCATCGACCTGGGCACGACCAACTCGTGCGTCGCGGTCATGGAAGGCAACACCACCCGCGTCATCGAGAACGCGGAAGGCGCCCGCACCACCCCGTCGATCATTGCGTACCAGGAAGACGGCGAAGTGCTGGTCGGCGCCTCGGCCAAGCGCCAGGCCGTGACCAACCCGCGCAACACGCTGTACGCGGTGAAGCGCCTGATCGGCCGCAAGTTCCAGGAAAAGGAAGTCCAGAAGGACATCGACCTGATGCCCTACACCATCGCCGCCGCCGACAACGGCGACGCCTGGGTGGAAGTGCGCGGCAAGAAGCTGGCGCCGCCGCAGGTCTCCGCTGAAGTCCTGCGCAAGATGAAGAAGACGGCCGAAGACTACCTCGGCGAAGAAGTCACCGAAGCGGTCATCACCGTGCCGGCGTACTTCAACGACTCGCAGCGCCAGGCGACCAAGGACGCCGGCCGCATCGCGGGCCTGGACGTCAAGCGCATCATCAACGAGC
>CAMPJJ010000157.1 GCA_946886855.1 uncultured Roseateles sp.
GGTCTGGAAGTAGCGCAGGATCTGGCCGCGCGTCGCGCCCAGGGCGCGCCGCGTGCCGATCATGCGCGTGCGCTGCTGCACCCAGAAGCTGGCCAGGCCGACGATGCCGAAGGCCGTCACCACCAGCAGGCCGATGCAGACGCCGGCCAGCAGCTGGATCATGGAGCGGTCCTGGCGGTAGTAGGCGTCGCGCAGCTTGACGATGCCGTCCTGGTCGCGGATCACCCGGCGCAGCCCGGGGCTGTTGGCCAGCAGCTTCTCGCCCGCCGCCTTCAGCACGGTCTCGGGGTTGGCGCCCGGTGCGACGCGGATCATGAAGTTGCCGCCGCGGAAGCTCGGCTGCACCGGGAACATCATCGTGTGCAGCGCGTTCTCGTCCTGCGAGCCCGGGTTGGGGGAGGGCAGGTCCTGCACCACGCCGACGACGCGTTGCGGCTCGTTGCCGTAGACGTAGAGCGCCTTGCCGACCGCGGACTCGCCGGGCCAGAGCCGCTCCGCCATCTTCCTGTTGATGATCACCGCCGGCACGCGCGGATCCGGGTTGGCGTCCAGGGTGGAGCCCGCAACGAACTCGTTGGCCTCGAAGTCGCGGCCCTCGACCAGCTTCAGGCCCATCGTCCGGATGAAGCCCGGTCCGACGGTGTAGTGGCCGCCCGTCACGCGGCTGGATGCGTTGGTGTCCGCGCTCAGCCGCACGCCCGAGTTGTTGGAGCTGCGGCCGTACGGGTACTGGTTGGTCATCGTCACCGAGGCCACGCCCGGCACCTGCCGCAGCGCGGCCAGGTCGGCCTGGGTCTGTGGCTCCGGGTTCTCGACGCGCGCCATGCTCGACAGCGAGAGGGTCACCAGTTCGGGTTCGGCGACGCCGGTCACCGCGGTGATGCGCTCGACGCGCTGGAAGATCAGGAACAGCGCGTTGCACACGATCGCGCAGGTCAGCGCGATCTGCAGCACGATGAGGCCGGCGGCGGTCTTGTGACGCTTGAGCGTCGACAGGATGGGCAGGATGTCCATGAGCGAATCTCCTCAGAGCCTCATTGCGTCTTCAACTGGATGGCGGGCGTGATCTGGCAAGCGCGCCACGCGGGCAGCAGGCCGGCCAGCAGGCTGGCCGCGAGCGACACGCCCAGCGTGGTGGCCAGCATCTGCCAGTCGAGCTGCGCCAGCTGCGCATAGTCCGACGGGTTCTGCCGCACCACCCACAGGCCGACCCAGGTCAGGGCCAGCCCCAGCAGGCCGCCCACCAGGCCGAGCGTGCCGGCCTCGACGAGGAACTGCAGGAAGATCTGGCGGCGCGGCGCACCCAGCGCACGGCGCACGCCGATCTCGCCGCTGCGGCGCAGGCACTTGGCCAGCAGCAGGCCGACGGTGTTGGTCAGACACACGGCCAGGAAGCCGAAGGCCAGCAGCACCTGCAGCTTGATGTCGCTGGGCACGACCTTGCGGATGGCCAGCCATTCATTGACGCCGCTGAGCTTGGGATTGGACGGCCGCTCGAAGCGGCCGGCCTCGCGCTGCTGGTCCGAGTACTGCGTCAGGTAGGTCTTGTAGTCGGCGACCTGCTGCGGCGTGTCGAGCTGCACCCAGTACTGCAGCCACGCGCAGGGCACGTTGGCCGAGCGCGGGTCGACCCCGTCGGTCCGGCCCCAGCAGCTCATGTTGCCGGCGGCGCCGAAACGCAGCGACAGCGAGGTCGACAGCGGGATGTAGACGTCCGCGGCCTTCGCGTAGGCGCCCAGGGTCAGGTCGTAATAGTGCGGCGCGGGGCGGAAGGGCTTGAGCACGCCGACGACGGTGAAGTCCTTGTCGCGCAGACGCACCGTCTTGCCGCGGCTGTCCTGGCCGCCGAAGAGCTTGTCGTTGAGCTCGGCGGAGATGACCGCGACGCGCGCTTCGGCCGTGTCGTCCGCGGCGGTCCAGCCGTTGCCGTAGCGGAACGGGGCCTCGAACATCGTGAAGAAGTCGGCCGTGGTCCAGCGTCCGCCGGTGAAGAAGGGCGGCAGCGAGGCGTCGCCGGAGCCGGCCGGATCGACCGCGATGAACGAGCCGGTCATGATGACCTGGTGGACCGCGCGCCTGGCGCGCAGCAGCTGCTCGGCGTCGAAGCGGGTGAGCTGGAGTTCGGGTTCGTCGCCCGGCTTCCAGTCGCGCTTGGATTCGGCGTCGAGCTGCACGTTGAACAGCCGGCCGCTCTTGCCCGGGATCGGGTCGCCCGACATGACGTGGAACACGGTCAGCGTCGTCATGCAGGCGGCCACGCCCATCGCGATCGACAGCAGCATCAGCGCCGTCAGGCCGCGGTGGCTGCGCATGGCGCGCAGGGCGAGTTCGAGGTAGTAGGTCAGCATGGGGAGTCCTCTCTCATCTCACGGCTTGACGGGCACGGGATTCAGCAAGGTATTCACGGACGCCAGCTCGGGCTCGCCGAGCGCGCCCGCCGCCTGCTGCAGCAGCAGCTTGGACAGCACGTAGCGGTGGCGCGCCTGTTCCCAGGCGTTGCGGGCGTTGCTCTGCGTCTGGATCGCCAGCAGCAGGTCGGTCATCGTGCGCAGGCCCAGGTCCAGGCCGCTGCGCGTCGAGGCCAGCGCCTTCTCCGCCGCCTGCACCGCCGCGCCGGCCGTGCGCATCTGGCTCAGCGCGGACAGCACGGCCTGGTACTGCGCCTGGGTCTCGCGCGTCATGGACCGGCGCGCGGTCTCGAGGTCGTCGCGCAGCTGCTCGCGCTGGTAGATCGCCTGGCGCTTCTGCGACTCGGTCGCGCCGCCGGCGAAGATCGGGATCGTCAGGCGCAGGCCGACGGTGGTCGTGTAGCGGCCCGCGTCCTGCGGCGCGACGGCCGGGCCCGACAGCCGCTGGCCGTCGAGGCCGGCGCTCAGCGTCGGCAGGTGCGCGGCGCGCGCGGCGGCGACGCGCTGGTCGCCGGCGTTCACCGCCAGCGCGGCCGCCTGCAGCGACGGGTTGTCGCGCAGCGCCTGCGCCACCCAGGCCTCGGGGTCGGCCGGATCGGGCATCAGCATCGCCAGGTCGGGCGCGAGCGGCTTGAGCTCGCCCGGCATGCGGCCGGTGATCTGCGCCAGCGCCTGGCGCGCGTCCAGCAGGTCCTCCCGCACCGACGCGGTGTTGCCGCGGGCCAGCTCGTAGTAGGCGCGGCCCTGCTCGACGTCCAGCGACGCGGACAGCTGGGCGTCGAAGCGCGACTGCGCCTGCGCGACCTGCTGGCCGTACACGTCCTCGATCGCCTGCGCGGTCTGCAGTGCGGCCTGGGCGGTCAGCACGCCGAAGTAGGCGCGGGCGACGCGGGCGCACAGGTCGGCCTCGGCGGCGCGCACGCGGGCGTCCTCGGCGCTGACCAGCGTCTTGGCGGCATCCCAGCTGCGCAGCCGGCTCAGGTCGACGAGGACCTGGTTCAGGCTGTGCGTCAGCTGGTGCTGGCGGCCGTCGTCGCGGACGTGCGATTCGCTCAGCTGCGCGGTCCATTGCGGGAGCAGCTGCGCGCGGGCCTGGACGGCGAGTTCCTGCTGCTCGCCGCGCACCGCGCGGGCGCCGGCCAGCAGCGGGTCGGCGGCGCGGGCCTGGGCGTAGATCTCGAGCAGATCCTCGGCGGCGGCCGGCAGGCAGCAGCCGGCGCAGAGCAGGACCACCGCGAGCGCCGGCAGGCGTGCCATCGCCGACAGCATCGAACGCGCCGGCCGCGCGGGGGCCGAGGCGCGCAGGGCACCCGCCGACGCCGTGACGCGCCGCGAAGGGAAGGGCAGTCTCATGGTCGGAGCGCGGCTCAGGCCGAGGTGGGCGTGGTGGGGGTGGTCGGCGTGAAGGGCTTGGCGGCGCGCAGCAGCTCGGCGTCCATGTGGAGCTCGGCGGCGATGTCGACGACCTGACCGTCGATCACGTGCACGTTGCGCTGCGCGCGCGCGGCGAGCTGCGGATCGTGGGTGACCATGACGATGGTGGCGCCGTCGCGGTGCAGCTCTTCCAGCAGGTCCATGACGCTGCGCGCCATGGCGCTGTCGAGGTTGCCGGTCGGTTCGTCGGCGAGCAGCAGGCGCGGCGAGCCGGCCAGCGCGCGCGCGATGGCCACGCGCTGCTGCTGGCCGCCGGACAGCTCGGCGGGGTAGTGGCGCTCGCGCGCCGACAGGCCCACGCGGGCCAGCGCGTCGCGGGCGCGCTGCTGGCGCTCGGCGGTCTTCATGCCGCGGTAGCGCAGCGGGACCTCGATGTTGTCCAGCACGTTCAGGTCGGGGATCAGGTTGAAGGCCTGGAAGATGAAGCCGATCTTCTCGTTGCGCATGCGCGAGCGCTGCGTGTCGTCCATGCCGCTGACGTCCACGCCGTCGAGCTGGTAGCGGCCGCCGGTGAAGGCTTCGAGCAGGCCGGCGATGGTCAGGAAGGTGGTCTTGCCCGAGCCCGACGGGCCGGTCACCGCGACGAACTCGCCTTCGCGCACGTCCAGGTTGAACTCGCGCAGGGCGTAGGTCTCGATCATCTCGGTGCGGTAGACCTTGGAGAGCGATTGCATCTTCAGCATGAGGTTCCTCGCGGGCGTTGAATGGTGGGAATCGTGGAAGGGGTCGGAGACGGGGCTGGGAATGCCGGGGTGACGCCGCGGCTCAAGGGCTGAGGGTCACGCGCTCGGCGCCTTCGAAGACCTGCGTGCCGGAGACGACGACCTGCTCGCCGGGTTTGAGGCCTTCCAGGATCTCGACCTTGGACAGGCTCTGCGCGCCCAGGCGGATCGGGCGCTTGACCGCCTGGCCGTCCTGCACGACGTAGACGAAGCGGCCGCCGCCGTCCTCGACGAAGCTCCCGCGCGCGACGGTCAGCACCTTGTCGCGGCGGTCCAGCAGCACGCGCACCGACAGGCGCTGGTTCTGGCGCAGCTGATCCGGCGTGGCGCCGTCGAAACGCAGGCGGGCGGCGACCTCGTTGTTCACGACCTCGGGCGAGACCGTGCTGACCAGGCCCTTCCATTGCCGGCCGTTGCCGGAGATCTCGCCCGGCATGCCGATGGCGAGGTCGCGGGCGAAGCTTTCGGGCACCTGCATCTGCACTTCCAGCGCGCTCAGGTCGACCACGGTGAGCAGGCCCACGCCGGCGGCGACGTTGGCGCGTTCGGCCACCAGCAGCTGGCCGACCTGGCCGTCCACCGGCGAGTGCAGCTCGAGTTCCGCGACCTGGCGCTCCAGGTCCTTCACCAGCAGCTGCTGGCGCTGCAGCGCCTGCTGCTTGGACTGGAGCTCGAACTTGAGGCTGTCGTCCTTGAGGCCCAGGCCGGCCTGCGCATGCGCGGCGGTGATGCGCGCCTTCTCCATCGCGTCGCGGGCCTTCTCGACCTGCATGCCGGCCACGGCGCCGGCGTCGAAGGCCTTGGTCTGGCGCTCGAGGTCGTTGCGCGCGGTCTGCAGGTCGATCGCGGCGTTCTCGTAGGCGGAGCGCAGGGCGGCGCGCTGCTCGCGGCCGTCGACCTCGGCGCGCAGGGCCTCGGTGCGCAGCGCGTCGGCGTTGCTCTGCTCCTGCGCGAGCTTGGCGCGCAGGTCGGGGCTGTCGATGACGCCGAGCAGCTGGTTCCTGGCGACCTTGTCGCCGGCCTTGACCTTGAGCACCAGGTTGCCGCCGTGCAGCGCGTAGACGGTGGGGCTCATCGCGGCGACGACCTTGCCCTCGCCGGCGACGTCGCGCACCAGCGGGCCGATCTCGACCGGGGCGACGGACAGGCGCTGCAGGCTGACCGAGTTGCCGCTGCCCAGCATCCGCTGGACGGCCGGCGCGGCGGCGAAGGCGGCGATCAGCAGGCCCGCGCCGGCCAGCGCCAGCCAGAGGCGGCGGCGTCCATGGGGGCGGGCGAGTGGAACGTCCTGTCCGGAGGTGTCGCGAATCATGAGGTGTCCGAGTGCGGCGTCGTGTGAGAACTGCCGCACTCGGTCGCAAGCCCCGTGCCAGGCCGCGATTTCTCAGAAACCCGTGTCAGATCAACGACTTGCAGTCATCGACCCCGGTTCGTCGAGTGTCCGCGGACACCCGGACGGACAGTCGGTCGGACACCCGGACGGACAGCCGGACGGACAGCCGGACGGACCGTGTCCGGACCGCCTTACTTCGCGAAGCTGTCCCGCAGCCCGGTGATCTTGTTGAACACCGGCGCGTCCGCGCGGTGATCGATGCGATCGGCGACGAAGTAGCCGTGGCGCTCGAACTGGACCTTGGTATCCGGCGCGACGTCCTTCAGCGACGGCTCCAGATAACCGGTCGTCACGCGCTTGGACGCGGGATTCAGCAGTTCCAGGAAATCGCGGTCGCCGGCATCGGGCTGGGCTTCGGTGAACAGGCGGTCGTACAGGCGCAGCTCGGTGGCGACGCCTTCATGCGCGCCGACCCAGGTGATGACGCCCTTGACCTTGACCGCGTCCGCGCCGGGCGTGCCGCTCTTGGTGTCCGGGACCAGCTTCGCGAGCACCGCGGTGAGGGTGCCGTCGGCATCCTTCTCGCAGCCGGTGCACTCGATGATGTAGCCGTACTTCAGCCGCGCCTTGTTGCCGGGGAACAGCCGGTGGTAGCCCTTGGACGGGACTTCCATGAAGTCCTCGCGCTCGATCCACAGCTCGGGGCCGAGGCTGAACGCGCGCGTGCCGAGTTCCGGCACATGCGGGTGGGCCGGCGCCGAGCAGGGCTCGCGGTGCTCGGCCGAACCGAAGATCTCGGCGTAGTTCTCGAGCTTGAGCTTGACCGGATCCAGCACCGCCATCGCGCGGGCGGCCTGGCCTTCGAGGTCGGCGCGCAGGTAGCCGTCCAGCACCGCGTACTCGATCCAGGCATTGGTCTTGGACGCGCCGGTGCTCTCGACCATCGCGCGGATGGCGGCCGGCGTGTAGCCGCGGCGGCGCATGCCGACCAGCGTGGGCATGCGCGGGTCGTCCCAGCCGTCGACGTGGCCCTCGTCGACCAGCTGGCGCAGCTTGCGCTTGCTGGTGACGACGTAGGTCAGGTTCAGCCGGCCGAATTCATACTGGTGCGGCAGCGGACGGGCCAGCAGGCCGCCTTCTGCCAGGCGCTCGACCAGCCAGTCGTAGAACGGGCGCTGGTCCTCGAACTCCAGCGTGCAGATGCTGTGCGTGATGCATTCCAGCGCGTCCTCGATCGGATGCGCGTAGGTGTACATCGGGTAGATGCACCACTGGTCGCCGGTGTTGTGGTGCGTCGCGCGGCGGATGCGGTACAGCGCCGGGTCGCGCAGGTTGATGTTGGGCGACGCCATGTCGATCTTGGCGCGCAGCACCATCGCGCCGTCCGGGTGCTTGCCGTCGCGCATCTCGCGCAGGCGGCCCAGGTGATGCTCGGGCGGCAGGTCGCGGAAGGGGCTGTTCTTGCCCGGCGTGCCGAAGTCGCCGCGGTTGGCGCGCATGTCCTCGGCGGACTGCTCGTCGACGTAGGCCAGGCCTTGCGACACCAGGTATTCGGCGCCCCGGTACATCAGGTCGAAGTAGTTGCTGGCGTAGTAGAGGTGGCGGGTCTCCTGGCCGCCGGCGTCGGCGGCGTCCCAGCGCCAGCCCAGCCACGCGACCATCTCCTTGATCGCGTCGACGTATTCCTGCTCTTCCTTCTCCGGGTTGGTGTCGTCGAAGCGCAGGTGGCAGAGGCCGCCGTAGTCGCGCGCCAGGCCGAAGTTCAGGCAGATCGCCTTGGCATGCCCGATGTGCAGGTAGCCGTTCGGTTCGGGCGGGAAGCGGGTGCGGATCCTGGCCGGGTCCAGCGGGCCGGCGGCGTGGTGCGCCGCGTCGCCCGGGCTGCCGCCGAAGTGGCGCGCCGGCTGGAAGCCCTGTTCCAGGTCGCGCTCGATGATCGCGCGCAGGAAATTGCTGGGCTTGACGGCGGCGTCCGTCTTGTCGGGCGCGTGCGCGCCGGCGGTCTTGTCAGGGCTGGACATCGATGGGTGAAGTCTCGAAGAGAGGTCAAGGATTCTACGTGGGCCCGGCGGCGTCCCCCTCTGGCGTGGATGTTCGGCGCACGTCGCCCGCGGCGGGGTCTGGTCATGGCCTGCTGGCCCGTTTGAGTCAGGGACCTGCCCGGATGGGCCGGCGACGCGCGGGTCGTCGCGAACATCGGAGCCATGGAGGCGAACCGCCGACTCTTGAAGACTCTCAGCGTTCAACCGACAACCGAAGAGACGCTCATGCGACCCCCCGACTCCGCCGCCCTGACCGCTCCCGCCCCTGCTCCTGCTCCTGTTCCTGTTCCTGTTCCTGTTCCTGGCGCTTCTTCAGCGCACGACCTGCCCAGGCGCCGCCTCGCCGATGACAGCGACGATCAGGCCCTGGCTCAGGTCCCGCACGACGAGGCCGAAGTCGCGTCACGCCTGCCGGAATCGCCAGCCGCCCTCATGGCCGAATCGCCGCCCTCCGTCATGGCGGAAGACGGATCGCGGGACGAGGGTCACGAGGCCGCGGCGGTGATCGCGGGCAGCGCCGAAGGGGCGACCGGCAAGTCCGCGGCCGCGATGGTGGGGTGGCTGGCGGGCGCCACCTTGACCGCCGGCTCGGCGACCTTGCTGACCGGCGGGTCGGATCGCGGCGGCGTGCCGCCGCCCAGTGCCGACCCTCTGCCCGAGCCGAGACCCGAGCGACTGCCCAGACCAAAGCCGGAACCGGAGCCAAGACCTGACCCTCTGCCGCAACCCAAGCCGGAGGTCCCATTCGAGCCGCATCCGCATCCGCAGCCGCAGCCGCAGCCGCAGCCGCAGCCGCAGCCGCAGCCGCAGCCTGAGTCTCCGTCGGAGCAGATGCCGCAGCCTGGGACCCCATCGGACCCGACGCCGGCCCCGAAGCCGGAGCCGCCGCACGACGACGTCCCTCCCGCAGCGCTGAAGGTTCATCTGCTGCACGACACCGGCGTGCCGGACGATCTCGTCACCCACGATGCGCGGGTGCAGGTGTCGGGCCTCGAAGCTGGTGCGCATTGGGAGTCCAGCCGGGACGGCCGGACCTGGACGGCGAGGACGGGGGACACGATTGCGGCCTCCGAGTTCGCCGGCGATGGGAACAAGCGCGTGCAGGTCCGGCAGATCGATGCGGCTGGCCACGTGGGTCCCGAAGCGACCTTGAGCTTCCGTCTGGACACCACGATCGCGGATCCCACGGCGACCTTGAGGAGCGCGGCCCGCGACCACTACCCGCTCGCCGACGGTGTCGACTTTCACGCGGGAACCGCCGTCAACCGGGACACCTGGCTTCAACTGGGTCTGGAGGACCGGGCGCGCTGGACTTACAGCATCAACGGCGGGCAGGACCATGTCCCCGGCGAGGGCGATCGCCTGCCCCTGGATGTGCTGAAAGGCGAAGGGCGGCAGGAAGTCCGGATCCGGCAACAGGACGAGGCCGGCAACTGGAGTGGCGACACCGTCCTCGAACTGACGGTGGACAACACGGCGCCCGTCGTGACGGCGACCTACTCGCCGGCGGTGGCGACGTCGCCCGGCGCGCCTGGGAAAGTCCAGTCCTACGATTTCCAGGCCGACGAGGATGCGCAGATCGTGTTCGTTCCAGTGGGTGCCCTGCATGGAGAAACGCCGCAGAGCCATCTGGCGGGGTGGCAGGGCAAGGGCTTGGTCGCCGCCGGGGCGCAGACCACCGTGGAACCGATGTGGCGCGAACAGCCCGCCAACGCCATGTACATCGTGCTGGCGGTCGACAAGGCCGGCAACGTCGCATTCGTGCCGATGAG
>CAMPJJ010000158.1 GCA_946886855.1 uncultured Roseateles sp.
ACGCGCCCGCATCGGGCCGCATGGCCGTGGCCGAGGCCATCACCAACCTGCTGGCCGCGCCGATCGAGCTGTCGCGCGTGAAGCTGTCGGCCAACTGGATGGCCGCCTGCGGCGAGCCCGGTGAGGACGCCGCGCTGTACGACACCGTCAAGGCCGTCGGCATGGACCTGTGCCCGGCGCTGGGCATCTCGATCCCGGTCGGCAAGGATTCGCTGTCGATGCGCACGCGCTGGTCGGAAGGCGGCGACACGAAGCAAGTCACCGCCCCGGTCTCGCTGATCATCACCGCCTTCGCCTCGCTGGCCGACGTGCGGGGCACGCTGACGCCGCAGCTGCGGGACGGCGACACGACGCTCGTGCTGGTCGACCTCGGCCAGGGCCGCATGCGCATGGGCGGCTCGATCCTGGCGCAGACGCTGAACCAGTTCGGCCCCGAGGTCCCCGACCTCGACGATCCCGCGCTGCTGAAGGCGCTGGTTGCCGCGGTCAACGACCTGCGCGGCCAGGGCAAGCTGCTGGCGTACCACGACCGCAGCGACGGCGGCCTGTTCGCCGCGGCGCTGGAGATGGCCTTCGCCGGCCAGCGCGGCGTCAGCCTCAACGTCGACATGCTGGTCACCGAAGGCGACGGCATCAGCGACAGCCGCGCCGAGGTGGGCGACTCCAAGAACTGGGCCTCGCAGGTCAGCGCCCGCCGCGAAGAACTGACGCTGAAGGCGCTGTTCAACGAAGAGCTGGGCGTCGTGCTGCAGGTCGCGACCGGCGACCGTGACGCGGTGCTGCAGACGCTGCGCGCGCACGGCCTGTCGAAGCTCTCGCACGTCGTCGGCAAGACCAACGACACGAAGCAGGCGGAAGTCTGGCGAGACGCCAAGAAGGTCTTCGCCGCGCCGCTGAACGAGCTCCAGCAGGAGTGGGACCAGGTCTCGTGGCGCATCGCCCGCGAGCGCGACAACCCTGCCTGCGCGGACCAGGAACATGCGCTGGCCGGCGCGCCGGGCAAGGGCCTGCACTGGGCCCCGAGCTTCGACGTGAAGGACGACGTCGCCGCTGCGCTGATCGCCAGCGGCGTCCGTCCCAAGGTCGCGATCCTGCGCGAGCAGGGCGTCAACTCGCATGTCGAGATGGCCTACGCGATGGCGCAGGCCGGCTTCGACGCCTACGACGTGCACATGAGCGACCTGCAGGCCGGCGCGGTCGACCTGAAGGACTTCAAGGGCTTCGTCGCCTGCGGCGGCTTCAGCTACGGCGACACGCTGGGCGCGGGCGAGGGCTGGGCGCGCTCCATCCTGTTCAACCCGGTGCTGAAGGCGGCCTTCGAGGCCTTCTTCGCGCGCACCGACAGCTTCGCGCTGGGCGTGTGCAACGGTTGCCAGATGCTGGCCGCGCTGTCGCCGATGATCCCCGGCGCGCAGGACTGGCCGAAGTTCGTGCGCAACCGCAGCGAGCAGTTCGAGGCCCGCCTGGCGCAGGTGGAGATCGTCGACTCGCCGAGCATCTTCTTCACCGGCATGGCCGGCAGCCGCCTGCCGATCGCGGTCGCGCACGGCGAGGGCTTCGCCGACTTCTCGCAGCGCGGCAACCCCGACCAGGTGCTGCGCGCGATGCGTTACGTCGACGGCGACGGCCAGCCGACCGAGCAGTACCCGCTGAACCCCAACGGCAGCCCGCAGGGCCTGACCGCGGTGACCACCGCCGACGGCCGCTTCACCGCGCTGATGCCGCATCCGGAGCGCGTCTTCCGCAACATCCAGATGAGCTGGACCGGCGGCGACGCCGGCGCGTTCAGCCCGTGGATGCGGATGTTCCGCAACGCGCGGAAGTGGGTGGGGTGACACCCGGCGGCGCCTGACGCCGCATGGCGCGCCGGTCAGGGCGCATCGATGGACGGGGGCCGCGAGAGCGGCCCTTGTTCATCCCGCCTTCGCCTTGACCCATCGCCCCTGGCCGTTGCACGCCATCACGAACACCTCGGGGCTGTTGGCCTGCCGGTAGAGCGCAATGTTGCCGCCGGACGTGCCCGTGTTGATCTCCTGATCGTTGCATGGCTGGTCGGGATAGCGATGGGGGAGGCGGAGGCCACCCTGGCGCGTATCGAGCCCCGATCTGCCGCTCAGGTCGACGAAACCGTCCGGGACCGACAGGCGGCCCATCAGCAGCATGCCGCCTTTCTCATTGGGATCGAAGGTGTAGCCGTCGACGTCGGCGCCCACGACGAGTTTGCGGCGGACGATGGCATGGCCGTCCACATCGACGACGGCATGCATCTCCGTCACCGTGCTGCCGTCCTGGCGGACCCGGGTGTGCATGCCCTTGGTGGGATGGCGGACCGTGAGGCCGCCGTTGGCCCGGAGGACCCCGCCCGCCGTCACCGTCCCCGCCAGCGTCGCGTTGCCGGCGACGCCCAGATGACCGACATTGTCGAGGTCCTGGCCATTGAAGTCCCAACGCGCCATCGGTTTCGCGGAACCGTTGCGACAGGTCACGCCGCTGGCGTCGGCGTCCCCGGCGTCCGGGGCGTCGGCACCGGCGGGGACGCGGCAGGCGATGCCTGGGTCCGCGGCGGCGCCGCCCAGGTGCACGAGGCGGGACGAGGCCAGCACGCCCGGCACGCCGGTGCCGTCCGCCTCGCCCCTCAGCGGATTGGTGACGGGCGTGGCGCCCCTGCCGCGCAACTGGGCCGCGTGCTGCGCGGATTCACCGGGCAGGGAGACCATCGCATCCGGCCCCAGCGCCTGCAGCGCCGCTTTCAGTTGTGCCCCGTAACCGAACGGCAGGGCCCCCTGCGCGAAGAAGGGCTGGGTGTTGTAGAGGGTGACGCGCAGGATGGCGGTTCGCGCGCTGCCGCCCGTCTCGCAGCTGCCGTGACACTGGACGGACACCGCCCAGCGCGGCTCGGCGGTCCTGCCCGTTCGACCGTCGACGATCGTGTCCCCATGCGGAAAGGGCAGGCGTTCGTCGAGCGCGACGTACCCCAGCGCCTTCAACTCCAGGAAGGTGGGCTGGAGGGCGTTGACCGCCAGCGGCTTCGGAGGGACCTGTCCGGCCGCCCCGGCCTTCGCCTCCAGCGCACAGGCCTTGGGCGTGGGCCCGCTCGCCAAGTGCTGGCGCGACAGCACGACCTCGGCGCAGCCCGCGGTGGACTGCGCCGCCACCAGCAGCGCCTGGGCGTGGTCGCGCACATACTGCTCGGCGCCGTCGCGCAGCGCGGCCAGGCGCAATCCAGCCTGCCGCCCGTTCTCGACGTGCTGCTGGAACTGCTGCACCTGCAACACGCCCAGCGACATGGCACCGAGCAGCACCAGCGCCATCGTCATTTCGATCAGGCTGAAGCCCGATTGCCGCGTCGCGGAAGAGAGGGGGAAGGCGAGGGCGCGGACGGACATGCGGCAAGAACTCCTGGACGGTGAGGGGCGTCATCCTCGCCATCCGCGGCGCTCGTGCCAATCCGCAAGCTTGAACGCTCAGCGGGCTCCGCCTCGTCGATCCTTGGCAGGCGCGTCCCCGTCGCCGTCATCGGCATGCGCCAGCCGCACGGGCCGGCGTCAGCCCGCGATGTCTGCCTCGGCGGCGATCCCCGCCAGCAGCTCGTACGACCGCCGCCGGGCGGCCGCGTCGTGCACCGCGCACGCGACGATGAACTCGTCGGCGCCGGTGCGTTCCTGCGTCGCCAGCAGGCCCTCGCGCACGGTGCGCGGCGAGCCCACGATGGATTCCGACAGCATGCGCTCCACGCCCAGCTTCTCGCCGGCGGTCCACAGCGTGTCCATGCTGTCGATCGGGCGGGGCAGCAGGCCGCGCTGGCCGCGCTGCATGCCGAGGAAACGCTGCTGGATCGAGGTGAACAGGCGCTGCGCCTGCGCATCCGTGTCGGCCACGACCACGTTCAGGCCGACCGCCGCATAGGGCTGCGGATGGCGGGCGCTGGGCCGGTACTGGGTGCGGTACATCTCCAACGCCTGCATCAGCATCGCCGGCGCGAAGTGCGACGCGAACGCGAACGGCAGGCCGAGGTAGGCCGCCAGCTGCGCGCCGTACAGGCTGGAGCCCAGCAGCCAGACCGGCACCTCGGTGCCCTGGCCGGGCACGGCGCGCACGACCTGACCCTCCTGCTCGGGCGCGAGGTAGCTGATGAGCTCCAGCACGTCCTCCGGGAAACGGTCCTCGTGCGCAGTCGCCAGATGGCGGCGCAGCGCGCGCATCGTCGGTCCGTCCGTGCCGGGCGCGCGGCCCAGGCCGAGGTCGATGCGGCCCGGGAACAGGGTGGCCAGCGTGCCGAACTGTTCGGCGATCGTCAGCGGCGCATGGTTGGGCAGCATGATCCCGCCGGAGCCGACGCGGATCGTCGAGGTCGCGCCCGCGATCTGGCCGATCAGCACGGCGGTGGCCGACGAGGCGACGCCATCCATGTTGTGGTGTTCGGCCACCCAGTAGCGCGTGTAGCCGAGGCGTTCTGCGTGCTGCGCCAGCGTGACACTGTCGTGGAGCGCCTGGGCGGCGGAGCCGCCTTCGACGATGAAGGCGAGGTCGAGGATCGAAAGTCGGGCTTGCATGGGCGCCGAGTCTAGGCGCGCCGCCCGGACCGGGGCCGCGGGAGGGTTATCGCGAAGTGAGGTAGGGAGAGGGTGAGCGGGAGGGGGTCAATCGCTGGTGAGGGGCGCCTGGACCTGCCGCGTCTTGCCGCCGTTCCAGACCGTCAGCGTGACCTTCTCGCCGACCTGACGCTCTTCGAGTTCGGCGAGCAGATCGTCCAGGTCGGCCACCGGCTTGCCGTTGACGGCGGTGATGACGTCGCCGCCCACGACCCGGCCGTCGCGCCCGCGCAGGAAGGGCTGCAGCCCCGCGCGCTGGGCGCCGCCGCCCGCTTGCAGGCCGATCAGCACGACGCCCTTGGGCAGGCGCAGGACCTGGCGCAGCTGTTCGCTGCCGGCGGTCAGGCCCAGCGCCGGCCGGATCACGCGGCCGTGCTGGATCAGTTGCGGCACGACGCGGTTCACCTCGTCGGCAGGGATCGCGAAGCCGATGCCGTTGCTGCCGCCGCTCGGGCTGAAGATCGAGGTGTTGACGCCGATCAGCCGCCCCGCCGAGTCCAGCAGCGGACCGCCCGAGTTCCCCGGATTGATGGCGGCGTCGGTCTGGATGGCGCCGCGGATCGTGCGCTGCGTCATCGACTCGATCTCGCGGTTCAGCGCGGAGACGATGCCGCGGGTCAGCGTCTGGTCCAGCCCGAACGGATTGCCGATCGCATAGACGGTCTGCCCGACCAGCAGGTCGCGGCTGCTGCCCATGGGCACGGGGGACAGCTTCTCGCGCGGCGCGGCAATGCGCAGCACGGCCAGGTCGCGGTCCGGATCGACGCCGACCAGCTTCGCGTCGTACGCGCTCTGGTCGGACAGCGTGACCTTGGCCGCCGAGGCGCCGCGGATCACGTGGAAGTTGGTGACGATGTGGCCCTGGTCGTCCCACAGGAAACCGCTGCCCGTGCCGCTGGGCACCTCGGTCACGTTGCGGGAGAAGAAGTCGCGCTGCTGCGCCAGCGTGGTGATGTGGACCACCGAGGGCGACAGCCTGCGGAACACGGCGATGTTGTTCTGTTCCTGCGCGTCGAGCGGACCGCGCGGCGTGACCGGACGCGGTTGCCCGTGGGCGGCGGGCCACAGGCCGACGACGCCGACGACGCCGGCGAGGGCGGCGCAAGCGAGGGAACGCAAGACCTGACGCGGCCGGACGGGCATGACGATCGAAGCGGTTGCCGAGGACCGCGCGATTATCCCGGAGCGCCGCGCCGACTCAACCGGTGGGCGCTTCGCCCCCCGCCCATCGGGCGATCTCGGCTTCCAGATGGGCGGCGCGTTCGCGCAGCAGATCGGCGGTCGCCTTGAGCTGCAGGTGGGTGCGCACGCGCGCCAGCAGGATGGGCGGGCTGATCGGCTTGGTGATGTAGTCCACCGCGCCGACCGACAGGCCGTGGCTTTCATCCGCGGGATCCGAGCGCGCCGTGAGGAAGAGCACCGGGATGTCGCGCGTGGCCGCGTCCGCCTTGAGCCAGCGACACAGTTCGTAGCCGTCCATGTTGGGCATCAGCACGTCCAGCAGGATGAGGTCGGGCGGCGGGGCCTCGGCCGCGATGCGCAGCGCGCGGTCGCCGGTGGTCGCCACCTTGACGCGATGCCGCTCCTTGAGCAGCTCGTAGAGCTGCGACAGGACTTCGGGCGAATCGTCCACGATCAGGATCGTCGGGCGGGGATCTCCGTTCGAGATGCTCATGACAAGGGGTCCTCCATCGATCGGGCGCCGGCGGCCGCGTCGTCGTCCAGACCGCGGCGCGCGACGTCGAAGTCGAAACGCGCGGTGGCTTCCAGCACCTCGCACAGCGCGGCGGCGCGCCGGTCGTCGAGGCCGTGGCGGCCGCGGGCCATCAGTGCCTTGACCCGCTCGGCGGTGTCCACCGCGGCGGCGTCGTGTTCGGTCAACTGGCGGCGCAGGCGCGCCAGGTGTTCCTCCAGTCGGGGGCTGTCCGCCGGCTGCGACGGGTCGTCCAGCGGACCTGGCATCGTCGGCGGCGTGTCGTCGGCCAGGGTCTCGCCCAGCGCGTGCAACAGGCGGTCCAGCGCGGCGCGCACGGCCCGGGCCAGTTCCCGGCGCTGCGCCGACGGCGCCTGGGCGCGGCAGGCGGTCTCCAGCGCGGCGGCGGCCTCGCTCACGGGCAGCGCGCCGATGGTCGCGGAGGAGCCGCGCAGCGAATGGGCGAGCTGCTCCAGCGCGGCCGCGTCGTCCGACGCCGCCGCCTGCGCGAGACGGTCGCCGGTGTCGCGCTGGGAGTGCAGGAAGATCCGCAGCAGGCGCAGGTACAGGCCGGCGTTGTCGGCGGCCGAGGCCAGGCCTGAACGCGACTCCAGCCCGTCGACGACGGGCAGCGCCGGGGCGATCACCTGCACCGGCCGGGCCCTCCCGGCCCGCGCGCCCGGGATCGATGCGGTGTCGTCGGATGCGATGTCGGTCGATGCTGCGCCGGTCGTTGCTGCGCCGGTCGAAGCGGCGTCGGCAAAAGCGGAGTTGGCCGAAGCAGAGTCGGCTAAGGCGGAGTCGGGCAATGCGGAGTCGGGCAATGCGGAGTCGGGCAATGCGGAGTCGGTAAATGCGGAGTCGGGCAACGCGATCCTTGCCGGCGTCATGGCGTCCGGGAATCCCTCGTCCGGCGCGACCGCCCCGGGCTCGGCCGGGTGCACCCAGCGCGACAGGACCTCGAACAGCGTGTCCACGTTCATCGGCTTGGCGATGTGGTCGTTCATCCCGGTGGCCAGGATGCGGGCGCGGTCGGCGCCGGTGGTGTTGGCGGTCAGCGCGATGACCGGCAGCTCGCGCCATCGCGGGTCCTGGCGCAGGCTGCGGGTGGCGTCGTAGCCGTCCATCACCGGCATCTGGCAGTCCATCAGCACGCCGTCGAATCCGTCGGGCGAGCGCTGCAGCAGGTCCAGCGCGATCGCGCCGTTGCCCGCCAGCGTCACCGCGATGCCGGCCTTGGTCAGCAGCTCCTCGACAAGTTCCTGGTTGACCGGGTTGTCCTCCACGACCAGCAGCCGCGCGCCCGCCAGCGACTGCATCGTCGCCCGCGTCGCCGCGCGCCGCGCGTGGGGATCGGACGCCGCGCCGGGCGAGGCCGCTCCGCCCAGCGCGTCCCGCAGCAGGGCCGCCGTCACCGGCTTGGCCAGGACGGGCAGGGGCTGGCCGTCGGGCAGCGCGCCGGTCGTCGCCATCGCCGTCATCGCCTCGTACAGGCGGTCGTCGTTGCCGAAGGCCGTGACCATCACGACCCGGGGCTGCGGGGACGCTTCCTCGAACAGGCGGGCCGCGGTGGCCAGCCCGTCCATCTCCGGCATCTTCCAGTCCATCAGCACCCAGTCGAACGGACGGTGCTCGCGGGACGCCGCCTGCACCGCACGCAGCGCGCGCGGGCCGTCGGCGGCCTGCTCCACCTGCAACCCCTGGCCCTGGCAGAGCGCGGCCAGCACCTCGCGGGCGACGCGGTTGTCGTCGACCACCAGCGCACGGCCGCGCAGCGCCGTGGGCGCGAGGGACGACGCGGTGGCCGCGTTCCCCGCATTCCCCGAGTTTCCCGCGTGGCGGCCATCGTGCCCTTCATGCCTGTCGTGCCCATCGATCCCATCGATTCGGTCGATTCGGTCGATTCCGCACACCGGATCCGCCACTACGCCCAGCCGCGCCGTGAAGTGCAGGGTCAGGCCGGCGCCGGGCATCGACTCGACGCGCAGCGTACCGCCCATCATCTCCACCAGCATCCGGCACACCGCCAGCGCCAGATCGCCGCGGTCGGGGGCATCGGCCTCCGCCTGCGCGGGGCGTCGGATCAGCCGCGCCAGCTCGGCCGGCGTCAAGGCCGGACCGCTGTCGCGGATGCTGAACTGAAGCACGATGCCGCCGCCGGACGGCGCGTCGCCATCGGCCGGCACGACCGAGACCGCGACCACCACCTCGTCCTGCTCGCTGCGGCGCGCGGCATGCTTGCCGATGTGGGCCAGCACCTGGCCGAGGCGGAAGGGATCGCCGATCAGCGTGCGCGGCAAGCCGGCGGGCACGCTCAGCAGCAGCTCCACGCCCTTTTCCTCCAGGCCCAGGCCGACGACCTGCACCAGGTGGGCCAGGACCTCGTCGAGCTCGAACGGGATCTGCTCGAGGACCAGCCGGCCGGCCTCGATGCGGCTGAAGTCGAGGATGTCGTCGATGACCCCGAGCAGCGTCTCCGCCGCGCGGCAGGTCTTGTCGACGTAGTTGCGCTGCCGCGCGTCGAGCTCGGTCTGCAGCGCCAGCTCGGACATGCCGATGATGGCGTTCATCGGCGTTCGCAGCTCATGGCTCATGTTGGCGAAGAAGTCGGCCTTGGCGCGCGTGGTGGCCTCGGCGGACTCGCGCGCGACGCGGATCGCCTGCTCGGCGGCCAGGCGCTCGGTCAGGTCCATCAGCCACACCAGCATGCCCGAGCGGTCGAAGTTCACCGGCAGGAAGGCGGCCACGCAGGCGCGGGGCGCGCCCTCGGGATCGAGGATCTGCAGCTCGATGTCGTTGCCGGAGCCGCGGCGCTCCAGCAAGGCCTGCGCGCGGTCGCGGCTGCCGTCGTCCGCATAGGCGTCCGGCCACGGCCGGCCGACCTGGACGTCGACCAGGCGCCGCAGCGCCGGATTGGCCAGGCTCACCACGCCGTCGGAGATCAGACCGATGCCGATGGGCGTGTGCTCGATCAGGCCCATGAGGCGCTCGCCCTGACGGAGCAGCGCGGTCTCCTGCGCGTGCCGCGCGCTGCGCACCGCGAGGTTGCGCAGCAGCGCGGCGAGCGCGGCGAAGCACAGCAGCGCGGACAGCAGGCCCACGCCGGCCCGGGCCGGCACGCCGAGCACGCCCGACCGATCGGCGACGAAGACCATGCGCCACGGTCCGGCGCTGTCGCGCCAGCCCAGGTCGCGGGACACCACGGCATGCGGCCGGCCGTCGATCGTCACGTCGCGGGCGTCCCGGGC